>JALNWE010000056.1 GCA_023231065.1 Bacteroidales bacterium | reverse complement strand
TTTACCGATCCTTTTTCTTTCACGGTATTCCGCGTCAATGGTTGCCTTGGACCTTTTTTCTGCAAACTGAAGCAGGGTGTTTTCCATCAGTAATTTCTGCTTGTGCCGGTAACTCCTGAAAAACAAGTATCCCCCGATTAAAAGAATTGCAAAAATGATGATCATAAACCGCATCATGGCATTTTTCCTGCTGATATTCAGCGATTGCTTATCCACGAGAAGTTGTTGGACCTGGTTTTGATTTTGTTCGTTGATCTGCTGTATATCAAAACTATATGCCTGTATCAGCTTATTCTGGTCATTCAACTGATCCTTTAAACGTTCATAAGATCTTGAATATTCAAGCGCTTTTCGAAATTGTCCCGCTTTTTCATAGGCCTTCGACAGGACGCTGTTTATCAGGCAGTCCAGGTCAATATCGCCCATTGTTCCGGCTATTGCGAGCGCCCGGTTGGCATCATCGATTGCTTTATCGGTATCGTTTTCCAACAAGGCAATTTGTGAAAGCCCGACATAAGCCCTGGCCAGCGCATAATTATAGCTGGTTTCCTCACTCAACAATTTGCATAGAAGGAATGACTCTTTGGCTTTGGTTGTATTGTTTTCCTTAAGATATGTCCTGGCCTTCCCTTCATACGACAAGCATAATGCCGTGTTGTTTTTTATTGCCTTGCAATATTGTATTGACTGATCAAAATAATAAAGCGCCGAATCCGGATAATTCAGGTTCATCCATAAGAACCCCAGATTGATATACAAGGTTCCCGTATTCTCAGTATCTGTTTTTATCCGAATGATCCTTTTCGCCTGATAAGTATAGTTTTTTGCCTGGATAAAATTTCCCGCTTCCCCATACATTACGGCTATATTCAGAAGGGTTTTAATCCTCGGTACCTGCTTCTTTGATTTTTCATAATAGGTCAGCGCCTTGAATAAATAGTAAAACCCATCCTTGAAATTACCAGTGTTCCAGTGGGTAATACCGATGTTGTTACAACTGTTGCCCATTTGATCGTAATCGTTGATTTTCACTGCCAGCGAAAGGGCCCGGTGATAATAATCAAGAGCAGTATCGAATTTTGAACATCCGTCATAAAGGATCCCCAACAAATTCAGTGACTGGATCTGCAATAAATAATTATTTTGCCTGATGGCTGTTTCATTGGCTTGCCTCGCCAAACGGATAGCGCTGTCGGGAAACGAATACATCACATCCTGGCTCCGGTTGATCAGATCAGCAAATACCTTTCCTTTTTGTTTGTTCGTTTCCGTTTCAAGTAAAGCATATTTGGGCCAGGAATATGCCTTGTGATTTACCAACAAAAGGAGAAACAAAGCTATTATCCCCCATCGCCTATCCGGTTTCCTTTGCCGGAACAAATCCATAATGTAAAAACCAATGTTTGGTTTAAAGATGTTGCATAACTTCAGGTTATTCATTTTCATCATGAAAATGTCAAAATACAACAAGGTAAGATAAAATGAATTTACTTTGTAAAGGTAGGAAGTTTGAATATAAAAAACAACGGAAAAGTAGCATCAGGACTATATTTTTAGAAAGTCTGATGACTTTTGCCCAGACCCTGTTTATTTAACCAAAAAATGAGTGGGGCTGCCCGCTCATTCCGGACAGCCCCACTCATTTTCACCCAACAATGACACTTCAAAAAGGGTTGATGCCATCCCGCGGGAATACATCACTGCCGGGGACGATAATCAGGTGCGTTCCCTTTTTTCTACCGGATGATCAGTTTACGGTTTTCAACCAGGTTATCGGTCTTCACTTTTATCAAATAAATTCCCGATGCTAATGAACTCACATCTAAGGAGGCCGGATTACTGAAAGCCCCGTCCAATACCTGGTTCCCCAAGGCGTCATAAATTGTCACCACCATTCCGGTATTTTCAGGTACACTCACCCTTACAACTTCGCTGGCAGGGTTCGGATAGATCCTGATTTTACCATATTGCAACTCTTCCGTGCCTACCATTATTAGCGTGGCATGCCGGATGGCACCAAAGCTTGACGAATAATACTGCCCGGTAGGATTGCTCAGATCAGGCCTGTATTCTGCAATAAGGTTATATTCTTTTCCCGTCATTGGCCTGTAAAGTTTAAAGGTTACCGGTTCACCTTCGCTATAACCATCGGGGGATCCAGTCAATGTATCGTCTCCGAAAAGGACAACGACCTGGTTCTGGCTGGTCTGCGCAACGGTCATATATCCGAATAAAGTCCCGTCCTGGCCGAATGCGCCGATTTCGTCGCCCATTTGTATTTCACCCATGGCTTCGGTTAATAAAGCAGTAACCTGAGTAGAAGGAGTCATGCTAAACGTTCCCCAATGGGTTGTAAGAGTATTGTATCTAACGATTTTTTGGTTTCCCGGTTGATTTTTCCAATCCGGGAAAGTTATATCAATACCGTTGTTCAATTTGATTTTATATGCTTTCCCGGGCTCAAGCGTTTCCAGGGTATATATGCCCATCTCCGGCCAGATAACCTGATCGCCGATCAGATCCTGAACGATCACAATATCATCCAGGTGACTGGCAAAGAGATCCATTGCAGAAACCGCGAACTGGCTTAATACCGGTAGGTAATGCCAGCCCGCTGACAGGCTCAGGGTTTTTCCGGTATAAGAGGGACCGCAAATGCTCAGTTCCGTTACTTCCGTCATTTTAATCGCGTAGCCCGATCCATTGTCAAAGTTACCAATGGTGTTGATGTTCTCGGCAGGCCAGTAAACACTGGTCAAGTTCTGAAGTATCGTAAGGTTGTCCACAACTGGGGTAAACATGTTTTCTACCGCGGGATAAGAAGGGACGACATAACTTGATAGGCTATTCCATCCTTCTGCCAATGTATAATACAGACACCACTGAGTAGTAAGTCCCGTAAGTTTTGAAAGGCCCAGATTGGCAAACCCGTCCTGATCCGGCATGTTCTGATCATATGTTGCCCCAGCAGGATACGAACCTTGTGAACTAGTATCAAACAACTTCCAGCGGAATATTTCTCCGTTTGCGAAACCATCTTTCGTTTCGGTCGTGGGATCATCCCCATAAGCCATCACCAAGGCATTGCCCCGCGCATCGAACATCGCGGCGCCACCGCATACTTCGTTCCCGCCATTATCTGTAAAGAATACCCCAACCCAGTCCCCCGGTTCTACCGGTTCGCCATAAATATTCGGGTTGGCGGTATTGGGGACACTGATGGTGTGGGCCAGGCCCGTTACCGTAAAATTCCAGGGACGATCGCTTACCGTATTGGTCACTTCGATGGTAAGACAGTCATTTTGAGGATTCTCATCATTTATTAATGCAGTGCAAGCTTCGATAATATAAGTAGTATTGGGCTGGGAGAGGTCGGCCTTGGCCAAAAAAGTATATTCGACCGTTTCGCCCTGTCCGATAGTACCGGGCACTATTTCACCCACTTGGTTGCCGGAATTGACCGTGTAATAAACAGGCACATCTGTCTGGCTTTCCGTACCCTCATTTTTAACAAGGATAGTAACGTCTTCCATGCCCAGATTTTCGCCTGATTGCGGTGAAAGGATATCTGCCACCCTGACGTCAATTCCAACCGCGGGGGCTTTTTTCAAAATCTTCCCTCCGTTGCCTACAATATACCCGGTATTCCCAATAAGTTTAACGTTTCTGTTGGCGCTGGCTTTTTTAAAATTTTCCGGTATTTCGGTCCAGGTTTGTCCCATGTCATTTGATTCAACAATCAGGGAAGCAGATTCACTATAGTCTGCACCAACTGCCACTCCATACGATCCGACTGCCACTCCATACGATCCGACAAAATCAACGCCAAGCAGATAGTAGTCATGAAGGATATAACAGCTATTCCACAGTTGTTCCGTCCAGGATTGGTTGCTTGTTATCGCGGCAACACCCGGGAAAATAGACCCAACGGTTACACATGAGTCGGCATTTATTTGATAGGCATCATAAATCATCCCTTCTGTCATCGCGTCGTCGTGAAAGATATAAAAATCGCGGAAAGCCAGGCTATCGCCATTTATTATTTTGCCAATCAGATGGGTAAAAATGGAATTTACTCCATAAACAAAAGCAAGATTATCATTAAGGATTTGTGCTGAATAAAAAGCCCCAAAATAATTGGTACGTAAAACCGTCCAGTTTTCACCATTGTCGGTAGTCTGTAAAATTGTCTGAGCCCTGCCACAAGCCACTCCTTTTCCGGAAGATAATAGGTCGACCCCCAAAAGGTCGTAAGTAATACCCGGAACGTTTTTTTGGGCCCAGGTTTGCCCGCCATCTGTTGATTTTAAAATTGTCCCTGAGTTCCCCGCGATAATTATATCGTTTTCATCAATATAACTTACAGCATTAAGAGTAGTGGTAATCCCGGCGTTAATGAGCTGCCAGTTTTCGCCCCCATCAACAGTTTTTAAAATAACCCCTTCCTCGCCAACTGCTATTCCCGTGTTGACATTAATAAAATCAACAGATAAAAGCGCAGACTCGATTCCTGATGATAAAGGAATCCATGAGGATTGCGCGGTGACAGAAAATGCTGTAATACAAATCAGCATTACGAAGAGTAGAAATTTCTTTTTCATTTTGTAATATTTTAAGTGAATTTTTAAATAATTAATTGCAGCAAAATTAGTTGCATCGCTCAATATAAATCAATCCGTGGCATTAGGTATTTTTCAGCAACCAAACTACGTATTAGTAGGTATTTTTTGTTTTTATACAAATTTTTGATTAATACTGACATAAGAGTTATCTATTTTTACACCGTTTTTAAATAATCATCCTGTAATGAAGTGGTGGCTCTTTACGTTAGTAATATTTAGCAATATCTTATCAATAGATGGTTACGCGAAAGTGGCTTCCCCCGTGCGGGATAGTTTGCTGAATCTGCTAAACACTTCGAAAGGAGAAAAAAAAGTGGATGTCTTAAACGATATATGCTGGAGTTATGTCTTTACCGATACCCGGAAAGCGCGCGATTATGGAAATGCTGCATTGTCAATGGCAATCACAATAAATTATACCCGGGGAAAAAGTATCGCCAATAACAGAATAGGCGTCACTTACGATATTTTAAGTAAATACGATAGCGCTCTCATTTATTATCACAAAGCATTGGTTTTCAGTAAAGAAACAAATGATCCAAAACTGATAGCAAGCAATCTGAGCAACATCGGGCTTGCTCATTGGCATATTGGGAACAACAATGACGCCCTTAAATATTTTTTTTCATCCTTAAGTTATTTTGAAAGCGCTAAAAACCTGAACGGACTGGCTTCGGCATACAATAATATTGGGCTAATTTATCAATCGCTGAGGAATAGTTACAAAGCCATTCAATTCTTTGATTCCTCTTATGTATTATATAAAAAGTTCAACGATGAATTTGGTATAGGAGCTGTATTTACAAATATTGGAAGCCTTTACTTAAGCAATAAGAATAATGTAAAAGCTTATGAATACCTGATTAAATCAGTAAAGATCAAAGAAAAAAACAAAGATTATTACGGATTATCAATAAGCTATAATTATCTGGGATCGCTTTTTATTGAAAAAATGGATTATGATAAAGCGCTTGACTATGAACAAAAATCTATCGATTATGCCAAAATTATTGGTGATGATAACGAATTCGCTTCTGCTTTATTAAAAATCGCGGTAATCTATATTAAAAAAAACAATGCAGCAAAAGCAATGGAATTAAATATTCTTGCAGAACAGCTGGCGAAAAAAACTGAAAGTCAGAAACTATTGTACAAAACCTATCAGAATTTTTCAGATATCTACCTGTTAAAGGGAAATGTTTCCAAGGCATTTGAATATTACCGGAAATATAAAGAAACGGAAGATAGTGTTGTTAACAGCCAACGGTTTAATCAGATATATGACCTTGAACTAAAGCATGAAACAGAAAAAAGCGCTACTGAAATAGCCTTGCTTAACAGGCAAAAGAAAATTCAGACCCTTCAGATTGAAAAACAAAAATTAGTGATCAGCAAGAGAAATAATCAAATTATCTTAGTGATTACCTGCTTTTTTATAACGCTCCTGATTTTATATATCATCTATTTGAACTATCGGCACAAACAGCAAATTAAACTAGATGAGGCTATTTATAATGTCAGGGAAAAACGCGCCAATGAAGTAATTGAAGCTGAAATAAAAGAACGAAAACGCATTGGGGAAGAATTGCACGACGGGCTTGGACAGATATTGTCCCTGTTGAAACTTACTTTAACCAGCCTGGAAAATAAACAAACACTTTTCTCTGATAAGCAAAAAGAACTGATAGGGAATGCCGTTGAACTCACCGATAATGCCTTCAGCGAACTCCGGAATATTTCACATAACATGGCCCCGCTTTTTTTGAAAGAAAAAGGATTGACAAATTCAATAAAAGATTTACTTGACGGACTTAACCAATCCAATAAATATAAAGTCTCCATGGATATTACCGGTTTTAATAATCAACTTGAAAATTTCCTCGAGTTGACCATTTACCGTGTTGTACAGGAGGCCCTGAACAATATCATTATTCATGCAGAGGCTACTGAAATTAATTTTCAACTTTTACAAAGTGATAAAGAAATTACCATGATGATTGAAGATAATGGTAAAGGGTTCGATATTGGCGAGTTAGAAAACAAGCATGGGATCGGCTTAAGAAATATCCGCTCAAGAGTTGAAAATATTGGAGGGAAATTGCACCTTGATTCGGTGATATCAAGAGGCACGATTGTTACTATTATTATTCCAATTAAAAATTTAAAAAATGAATATTAAAAAATTCAGGCTTCTCATAGTAGATGATCACAGGCTAATGATAGATGGTTTGATTGCACTGCTTGAGGATGAAGATTGTATTGAAGAGGTAACAGGCGCCACCAGTGGTAAGGAAGCATTGAAAATACTTGAAACAAAAAATATTGATATATTGATGGCTGATATAAATATGCCGGAAATGAACGGAGTGGAATTGACAAGAATTGTTTTGAAAAAATTTCCGGGTACAAAAGTTTTAGCCCTGAGCATGTACAATGACAATATCATGATATCTAAAATGATTGAGGCGGGGGCATTGGGTTATGTGCTTAAAAGCACGAATATTTCTGAATTGATGGCTGCCGTGATAACAGTAGCAAACGGAAAAAGATTCCTGGCGAAAGATGTTCAGGAAGTAATTATGAAAGGGATCTATAATGCCGGGAACCCGGTCAGCATGGTGGAACCCAATGTTGTAAAACTTACTCCGCGCGAAATTGAAATACTTTCCTTAGTCGCCAAAGAATATTCCAGCGAACAAATTGCAGGGAAATTGTTCATAAGTGAACGTACCGTCGAAACACACAGGAAAAATATCCTTATCAAAACCAAAAAGAAAAACATTGTGGGACTGATCAAATATGCCATTGAAAATGGTTTGATCCAGGATACATGACCAGGAGTGAAAATATGTGGATGCCCGCAGAAAAATAAATAAAAATTTACGCGTGTTTTTCTGCATGATAACTGCTTCGGGCCAAGGGTTGGCTTTCTACATGGATAAATCCTTTTTCCAACCCGGCAACCTTGTATTTTAAAAACTGATCGGGATGGATATATTCCTGGACGGGGTAATTTTCTCTGGTGGGTTGAAGGTACTGCCCGATGGTGAGAACTGAACAATCAACGCCCCTCAGATCATCCATCAAAGCTATGACCTCTTCCTCCAGTTCTCCCAACCCAACCATAATACCAGATTTTGCCCTGATCCCACTTTCTGAAATTTGTTTCAGGACTTCCAGGCTTCTCGTATAATTTGCCTTATTGCGGATTTGCAAAGTCAACCGTTTTATTGTTTCAAGATTATGCGAGATAATATCCGGACGCGCTTCAATTACTGATTGCAGGTTCTCCCGGTTACCATTAAAATCCGGAATTAAAGTTTCGATGGTGGTACCCGGATTTATTTTCCGGATCTCCCTGATTGTCAAAGCCCAGACTGCGGCCCCACCGTCAGGAAGATCATCCCGGTCAACCGACGTGATCACGGCATGCTTCAGTTGCATTAACTTAATAGATTCAGCCACCCTTACCGGTTCATCCATATCCACCGGGAGTGGTCGCCCGGTTTCTGTTGCACAGAACCGGCAGGCCCTGGTACAAATATCCCCTAAAATCATGAAAGTCGTCGTACTCTTTCCCCAACATTCAGCCAGGTTAGGGCATTTGCCACTTAAGCAGATAGTATGAAGTTTATTCTGGTTCACTATCTGCTTTACCTTTCGGTAGGATTCTCCTTCCGGTAAACGGATCTTCAGCCATGGGGGTTTTCTAGTATTGTTCACGAGGTATATATTGCTGCAAATTTATCAATTTTTTTCAGCGTAAAACTAAAGACCCATTAAGGACCCTGCGGCTCCAATGGCCCTCCCATCTTTTCCAATGGTTCTCCCAGCGGCTCCCATCCTTCCGGCTTGTCCTGTAATTTGCAAATCATCCTTTTTCACAAACCACACTCGGGAAACCAGGCACGGGCCGCAAGAATACTGTCAACAACCCCCGAAAAATTGTTAATAACGGCGTTTTTACAAGAAACACGGTTCGTGAACAGATTTTTTTCAGATCAGGTCAAAAAAATCATTGCCATGTCTATTCTTGGAGAATGAAAATTTGGCCCCCCCCCCTTTCCCTGGTATCGCTTTTTTCTCGAAATTTGGGTTTGTGAATAATACAGGCTACGTTCCTCATGTCTTTCTTTCCGGGATGAGGCGGGTATGACAATGGATCGCTATTTCTTATCTAAATAATATTCAACGGGATTGGTTGCCGCGTTCAATTTCCGTAGTTCAACCATTTTTACTTCGCCTAAAAAATTGTAAACCGGAAGGTTTGCTTTAAACCATTCTTCAAGACCAACATGAGATTTTACATTTTGATAGCCCATCCGTTTGAGGGCCTTAACGACCAGGGCCGAGCGATTTCCTTTTAAACAATAGACAATTATTTCCGCGTTGGGGTCACGTAGGGTACGCGCCAACGTGAATTCCACGACCCCTCTTTCCAGCCAGGTCGCTCCTTTAAGATGGCCTGCATCATATTCCTCTTTTGAACGTACATCAATCAAAACAACCTTAGAATTAGCATGGATGCGTTTTATCAGTTCATCATTATTTATAAAATCCACTCCCTCACGCGAGTCTTGAATAAGTTGCTCAATGGTCATGAGCATTTGGGCAGTGTCAGGAACAGAATTGACACGGCTGGAATTATTGCTTACCTTGATAAAACTTTTTTTGCCCGAAATCCCTGGAGACATACTCCATTCGGGTACAGTAAAAGCAAAAGCGAAAGCACAAACATTCGCAAAAAACAGGACAAATAGCAATTTTTTCATAATAGCAATTTTAAGTTTTAATTATTTTTGCAAAGGAAAGCAATCGAATAATAGAATTATAACGGTATTATTCGATATGCGTAATCGTTTATTTAGATAACAAATGGAGTTTAGGGAATTAAAGACATTTCAGGTAGTGGCCAACTTATTAAGTTTTAATAAAGCTGCTCATGTATTGAATTATGCGCAATCAACTGTTTCATCGCAAATTCAGTCGTTGGAAAACAGTTTAGGGGAAACCTTGTTTATCAGGTCGGGAAATAAAATCCGGTTGACCCAACCAGGAGTGAAATTGCTCAAATATACCCAACGGTTAATTAACCTTGAAAACGAGGTCCTGTGTAATTTTAAGTATTTGAATGAAACCACCGGAAATCTTATAATAAAGACCCCTCATTCGGTTGCAGCATATTATTTGCCACCGGTTATTAAAGAATTCCAATTGAAGTTCCCTAATATTGGTTTTGACTTTGATGGATGTGTCGGTTATAATGTGAATGACATTTTTAATGCCGGGTTGATAGATATAGCATTTCTTTTTTGTGATAATTTCAGCGATAATTTTTTGTATGTGGAAGAATTAACCAAGGTGGAACTTGCTTTTGTGTCTAATCCGCAAGATGATTCATTTAGCGGAGCCATCAATTCCGTAAACGATTTTCATGATAAAACGCTGTTGTTATCAAAGTCTGATTGCAGTTATCGGATGATTTTTGAAAAAATGCTCATAGAAGCTCATGTTAAATTAAAGAAAACGCTGGAAATTACCAGTCCCGAAGCCGTTAAAAAAATGTTGTTATCGGGTTGCAATGGCATTGCTTTATTACCTAAGATAGCTGTAGAGCATGAACTATCAGATGGTTCTTTAAAGAGTATAAAGTGGAAAGGCCCGGCTTTAAATGCAAAGTTGTATATGATATGGAAAAAGGGGAAATATCAAACAGGCGCGACAAAAGCATTTGTTCATGCCGTCCGGGTTTATTTTGGGAAAAAGGATTAATCTGGATCCAAAAAGGTGCAAATTAATTTTTTTCTATCCTTGTCGGCAATTTATAAGCACATAGCATGATGAAAATTGAACTTAAATTTGTAATTACTGCATAATTAACCTTCATTTCTCACGGGTTAATGTTTCCTGGCTCAGAATATCTTTCCAGGCGGGTTCCTGATTATTATAAAATCGGATTTTTATGTGTTGTCGTGAATTGGACAACCACTATTTTCTGATAGGGGCCCTTGTTTTCGTACCTGTATTTGCCTGCATACAATCCTATACCCAGGGGCATCTGAATGAATTTATGCAGGTTTTACAAGGATCATAAATCGGGAAATGTCACCTGGTATGCTCTGAGACGAAATTATCAACTCCAAGCTGTTCTTTGATGTTGTCGTTCCAGCGTTTTAATCCATGGATGTTTTTCCCCGATTTGACCTCGTCAAGGTACCTTCGGGCGGCGCTCCCGGCTGACTTCACCGTAGCCCGGTAAACTGAATCGATCTGCAAGGCCGTCCATCTCCGCGAATCCAGCGTTTGCTGCATCTTCCTTCGTTCAATTTCGTACAGGTCGAAGTACAGGTTGATAAAAGTCCCGGTGTACTTGTCAACGGGTAAATGAAACAAAGATCTTTTTTCATCAAACACCGCGTATGACCTGCAATTGAAGGAGTCGGCCACCCCGGTTACATCTAACAAAAGCTGGACCTCAAAATGATACAGGTTTGAAAGAATTTGCCCATTGACCTTAGTGGCAGAATAAGGCCGGTTCTGGGGCAAGTGACGGTTCAGGGAGAGCCTGCGCGAGGAATCCCAGAAGGTATAATAGTTTTCGTATAAGGTGGAGTCATAGTGCACCTGCGTCAGGAAATCCCGGCCATACTTACCCTCCCCGAAATTCATCAGAAGGCCCTTACTGGCAAAGAAACCCAGGTTTTGCTTTTGCCTTTCGGTCAACACCATAGTCCTGTTATTCTCCCAGAAAACAGGGTTGTATGGAATGACCGACATTTTCCGGTAGTCGTCGAAGCCGGGATCGCAGGTAAAGTAGGGCCGGATAAAAGGGCTGTCATAATCGTACATACAAAGCAGGCCGTGGGTTGTGATCCGGCGCGATATAGAATCCCGGTTCCCGTTTTCCTGATTGCCACGGTTTGTCAGGTAGTTGAAGGCGTAAGTAAAATTCATATAGTCAGGGACGTTGAAATCACCGTTTAATTTATAGGTTTCGCTGATGCTGATACTCACCTCGCTTAACCGGTCGGCCCGGTATATGGGAGAAAATGGATGGTTTATCGCGTTCTCCACCACGAGGTCGATCTTGACAATATCGAAACTCCTGCGGTCGATCCATATTGAACCCGCGAAGTTTTTCCGCGGCTCTTTCCGCGGCTGAAATCCGATGCGGTACAGGTTCCTATCACCAGGTTCCATGGTAAGGTGGAAGGCCTTCTTCAGGATTTTACCGGTAAGCTGAAGCGGAACGGACGGATAACGCTGATCCTTCCACACCAGATTGAGCTGGCTTACCGCCATCGACGAATTCAGGGTGAGAAAATAACGTTGATCGAGTTCGGCACAGCCTATCCTCCCGTTGCGGAATAGCAGACTGTCAACAGAAATTCCGTTCAAATAGCCATTATAATAACATTCCACCTGCTCGATAGGTTGTTCGCGGGTGAGGGTCTCGATACCGTAATAAACTTTTGCAAAATGGACCTGGTTATCCTTCAGGATCTTTTTCCTGCATTTTTCGACAATTTCGTACAGGTAATCATCATCGGCATGTACGACAACCTCTTCCAACTGGATACCCGCTTTTTCCATCAATACCTTTAAATCATGCAACAATCTGGTTGCCGGGACCTCCAATGAACGGTAGCCCACGTAAGAGAAAACCAGGGTGTCGCGGTTCACCCTGACTGTCAGCACGAAAATCCCTTCGCTGTTGGCGACCGTACCCTTGCCTGTCCCCTTGACCGATATACTGCACCAGGGAAGGGCTTCGCCGTTGGCCGCGTCGTTTACAGTCCCCTGTAGTTGAACCTGGGCCTGTGCAATGAGGGCCGTCGCCACAAATAACAGAAAAAGGAACAGAGACCTCATGGTAAGTTACTTAATGTTTAAACGGTACTTGATCAGGCTCCAGTTTTCACTGAGACCGGTTGGCTTATAAAGAAAAAAAACCATTTTGTCGCAGATCCTGATCTTTTCAGGAAACGGGAAGGGGATCACGGTTTCATTCTGGAGCTTACCGGTAAGATAATCGATGCCGCACAGCTTGACCATCCCATTCTTTGTAAAGACAGTGTAGATTTTATGGGCGTTATCGTCCTGAAGTATCTGGCTTCCCCATTGCCATCCCCGCGAATTGGTCTGGGCCTTCATCGAATCCTCTTTTCCTTGCCGGAGATGAAAAGTGATGGGTATTTTGCTTGTCACCTTTCCGTCCGGGTCGAGAAGTTCCAGGATATTGTCGCCAAAATCGAAAAAGGCCAGGGTATCGTCATTGATTTTTAGGAAGGGAAAGATCATATTGTAATATTCGAGTTGATGGGCCAATGCTTCATTTGAACCAAATTTGCCACCTTCTGCCGGAGAGGCCGAGAAGTTAAACTCCGGGTCAACCGGTAAGCCATCCTCCGGTGAAGGAGGTTTAAAGGCAGTTTGCATAACGCTAAAGGAGCTGTTCCAGCGGTAATAAAAGTTCATATCGTCCCGGAATTCCGAAATCTTCAGTTTATTGATGCATTTTTTGATATATACCTTTCCACTATCCTTGCTGCCATAACCTAACCGGGTCCCGAAGCCGTTGATGGCCTTCTCCTGGAAATAAATCCGGTTACCGATCCTGAAGCGGAAAGGGTTGATATATTTACCGAGCGAATCGATGGGCGCCGGGTACAGAAAGCCGATCGACCCTGCATCGGGATCGTAATGGCACAGGAATGCCGTGCCTGCTGACGAATAATAATGGACATTCGACAGAAAATCCCGGTACAGCATCATGGGTGGTTGCTCCGGAAGATCGGCCGTGGCCAGGGTATCGCCCGAAAAATCAAGAAGCGCCATCTCCGTCTTCACTGTCATGTTCCGATAAAGCAACAGCATGACTTTATCTCCCATCAGTTCATAATCCAGTACCGAATAATCGGGGTTCCTGAACATTGTCAAATGTGCGGATGGGCTGATATCCACCACCTTCAGATCGTATGTGACCGGTTTGATATAGAAACTAAGGGAATTCCCCTGCACCTCAATGATATCGAAGAAAGCGTTTTCGTATCCCACACACGTGATGGCAAGGGTGGCCGGCAGCTTGTCGAGGCTAAGCACAAAACTCCCGTCGGGCCCTGCTGCAGCGCCATTTTTCGTTCCCAAGATCCTGATGTTTGCCCCTTTCAAAGGTTTCCGCGTAAGTTCGTCATACACCGATCCCCTGATCCTGATTTGCTGGGCCAGGCCGTTAAAACCCGTAAGGAGCAAGAGAACCAGCAACATTATGACCGGCTTCGCTATTCCGTATCCATTATCTGCCATCTGTTTTCCGTTATTCAGGCCAAACCTTCCGGGTTTTAGCTAATGAATATATTTACAGTTAGATAAAACCATTAAATCTATGAGCCGGCTCTGAAATGTTTTTCATTCAATTCTCTCAATTCTAATTATTTACATAACATTTAGCGACCTATCGGCGAAGAATAGTATGCAAAGTGGATTCAAAGATAAATGTTTCCCTGCCAATGAACAAATGGTTTTTA
Source organism: Bacteroidales bacterium (assembly GCA_023231065.1). Taxonomy (GTDB): domain Bacteria; phylum Bacteroidota; class Bacteroidia; order Bacteroidales; family FEN-979; genus CAIVAT01. Next base: position 5,548 of record JALNWE010000056.1, on the reverse strand, counting down.
TGGTTTCATCCTCCTTATATCATTCTTTGATCACCCTCTGTCCAGGCCGATTTTTAACAGAGTTTGTGCTTCTAAAACCAAATCGGATAATCTGACCGACAAATAATTACTTTTCAGGAGCCTTGATATTCAAACATTTAGGTTTTCATTAACATAACAATTTAACAGGTATCTACTCGAAGAAAGTGTAACAAAGTGTAACAAAACATTACACATCGTTACACTGTGAATTTTATTAAAGCCTGATATCCTGAATACTATATATTGGCTCATTTTTTGTTGCGCGCGGCGACTTTTCTTGGTATTTTTTATTGGTTGATATGTCAATAAAATTATGTTGAAATTTGAAATTCAACCTTTTATCTTTGTATTTATAACAATATAATTACTTCTTATCTATTAATTATTTCAAATAAGGAACAGGCCACCTTATAAAAAGCCCTCCCCGGAGGCAAGTATCACCATAGCTATATGAAATGAGTACAAACTAAATCCAGAAAGGGCCTTGCAAAGATAAAAAGCAAAACAGAACCACAAAACAGGAAACTTAAAATGCCAGATGATTTCCGAAATCTATGCACAGTGCAAGATCCATCATGAAAGTGGTTCATTCTGTGGAAAATCGGATAATCTGATCCTAAGTGGATAAGTAATTTAAATTCTATTTGTATTCGTAAAATTCTTGTATATGAAAAAAATACACGTTATTTTTATATTTCTTTTACTGATTTGCCGTCTTTATGCTCAAAACAATGATTTTACCAATATCATCAACATTGGGCAAAGTTTCACTAATGATGCCATGATATATCCATTTGACGGTGAAGCCTTACATGGCGCTGCTGTTACAGGGACGGTTACTTTCAACAATGATACGAGTTTCGTGAGGATTATTCTTGTTGACACGCTGACGTCAAATGAGTTGTTACTATATGAAACATATCCAATGATTGATACCCTCTGGAGTTTTTCGTTCACAACCAAATGCGATGAAACATGTTTCCTGTCGGGATTTCCTGCAAATGCAATCAAAATAATGGTTAATAATGCGACCATATATCTTGGTCAATTAGCATGGTCAGGAACAACAAGGGCTAACGCATCAGAATTGCAGGCTCAAGCAAAAGCAAACATAGAAACTTCAAAAATCGGTAAAATAAATGCTTATATCATCAATAAAGGAATGATATGGAAAGCAGGTTTCACACATTTTTCAGCTTTAACTTATAAAAATAAAGTAATTCATTTTGGGGCAAAATATCACACGTACGGTTATGAATACTATGCTGGTGGAATCTTTGAAGTAAAAATGACAGATTCATTACCTAAAACCTTTTCTTACGACCAAGTCGACAACTTTGATTGGAGGGATAGGCATGGTGCAAATTCACCAGGTTCATCATATTGGGATGGAGATATCGATTCAAGTGGTTGGATGACCCCTCCAACATGTCAAGATGGATGTTGGCTAAATAATACTTTAGTGTGCGACATGGGTAATGGGGAATGTGCCCTTGCGGGTGGTCAACATATCACCACAGGAAACTGTTGGGCGTTTGGACCCGTAGCGCAAGCCGAATCCATAACAAATCTTTATTTTAATCAACACATAGATCTAAATTTATCAGAACAAGATATTGTATCGTGTGTTTATACTAACCCCATTGACGAGTTTGAACCGGTTTTTAATTATTTGAAAGTTGTTGGGGTTGTGAATGAAACGTGCTTTCCTTATACCCCTGCATATCCAGTCGACTGTTCATTGAAATGTACACCTCCTGAAGAAAGGATTCAGATTTTCGATAAAATAGCCATACAACGTACTGAAAGTGAAATAAAAAAAGCCTTAATTAAGTATGGTCCTTTATCAATGACTGCGTTGGGTCATGTGTGGGTAATTGCGGGATATGATATTGTTGAGGAGGGAGATGTTATAGACGGGCTTGAAAGTCCTATTCCGTTTGGATCAGAGTATATTGGTAAAACTTATTGGGTATTAAAAAACTCCTATGGACTTACTTATAAGCATCATGGTTATGATTATTTGTTTTTAAACGATCTTCCTGCAGAAATAGAGGGTATAATAACGCCTATTTCCAGCCTGCAACATTCCGAAAGCGAACGTTTATGTTTAGATCGGGATAATGACGGCTATTTTAATTGGGGTATAGGACTAAAATCCGAGGTCTTTCCCAATTGTCCAGGTGAAGAAGATGGAGATGATAATAATCCGGGTTTAGGGCCTATTGATAACAACGGATTTTGTACTATCATTAATAATTATCATACAAGTTTTGAAGATCATTTTGACGGTTGGAAGCAATCTCGTTTCGATGATCTTGATTGGGTAAAACATTCAGGTGAAACGCTTACTACAGGCACTGGACCAGCTCAAGCTCAAGATGGGCAATATTATGTTTACATCGAATCATCAATGAATGTATATGAAGATAAAGTTGGAATACTTGAAAGCCCTTTAATCAAATTTTCCAATGTTTGTATGTTTGACTTTTCCTTTTGGTTTCATAAATTTCACAACGGAGCTGGGGAGTTAGGAAGTTTAGAAATACAAACAAGTAGTGATAGCGGAACAACCTGGAACCAGAATGTATGGTCTGCTGGAGCAACTTTTTCTAATCCGGATTGGCAACATGTCGTTTTACATTTCAACTCAGATGTAAATAAAATCCGTTTCATAGTGCATACTGCTGCAAATTGGTTAAATGATATTGCATTAGACAATTTTGACTTTATCCCAAACCAGAACCAGGTAATCACAATTCAAACGAATGAAAATATTACATGGTCGGATAAAAGGACGATTTGCGGCTCCATTGAAATTGAATCCGGAGGAAAACTAACTTTACTCCCGGGTTGTAAATTGATTCTCGGAGAAAACAGTAAGATAATTGTTAAACCAGGAGGGACTTTAAAGATAGACAATGCCCTATTAACGAGTCTGCCCGGGAGAACCTGGCAAGGCGTTCAGGTTTGGGGCGACTCATCGCTTCCCCAGAATCCTTCTTCAAATCAGGGTTTTCTACAAATTATTAATGGCGGTACCATAGAAAATGCTTTAATCGGAGCTACAAACTATCGCGCAAATCCAGACCAAAATTCCCCTATGACCGGGTTTACCGGAGGAATAATCCAGGCAACCAACGCCAAATTCATTGATAACAGAAAGGCCGTCTGGTTTAAAGCCTACACTCCATATTCTCTCAGTTCCTTTACCGATTGCGAATTTACAACAACAACGACCCTGAACCCTTCTCCCGATTATTTTATAAAAATGGAATCGGTAACCAATATCCATTTCACCCATTGTTTGTTTGCCAACAGATCGGCAAATGCTAAATACGGTAACGGTATATATAGCTTTAATTCACAGTTTGCCGTCGACGGGATTTGTACTGATCCAAATACATTGCCCTGCCCATCATATATCAACAGCAAATTTGACAATCTTGACTATAGTATATATTCTACCTGTAACACAGCCAGTGTTGCTTTTTCGGTAAAACATACTGATTTTACCAGGAATAAAAGAGGATTGTATGTGAGTGGAATTAGCGGAGCTACAATTACTGAAAACAATTTTTCAATTGGTTCTACAAATTTGCTTAACGATACTACCATTGGCATATACCTCTCTAGTTCTACAGCTTATCATGTTGAATCAAATAATTTCTCCGGCATTAATAGCGGCTCTGGAATTATGAGTAAAGTCGGTCTTTATGTTCGTAATTCAGGTGCTACTTACAATAGTATCTATAATAATACATTTAATGATTTGGATTTTGGAACCGTTGCCTATGGGAAAAACCGAAATGGAACGACTACCGGTTTGTGTATAAAATGCAATAACTTTACAAATACAACAATCGATTTATCAATACTGGAACCTAGTCATCCGAATGCTAATTATGGAATTGCCTACAATCAAGGTTATATGCTTGATGGCGATACTATGCCGGCTGGAAATCTCTTTTCAAGACTGCCAACCAAATACTTATCAATTTATAATTCTTCTAATGGGATCAATTATGTGCATCATCAGATCGAAGATCAAACAGATCCAGTTTTTCCTGATCCTACTAACGGTAATGTTTCAGTAATTGAAAATCCATATAAATCCTATGACTCAACCCATTCCTGTCCTTCTCATTTAAATACAGGACTACCTCAAATGGAAATTATGCAGTTGGCTTCATTTGGCGCTCTTCAAACCAATCAGCAGCTTTCTTCTTTGATAGATGGGGGCAACACCGCTCAAATAGAAACATTGATTGATCTGAGCCAGAGTGCGGAAGCTCTGGAGCTCCGAAATGAGTTACTGTCATCTTCGCCTTACCTGAGCGATGAGGTGATGGTCAAGGCTACCCAGAAGGAAAATGTACTGTCTAATGCCATGGTTCGCGATGTATTGGTGGCAAATTCACATTCGGCCAAATCGGAACAGGTGCTCCAGGCATTGGACGACCGAATGGATCCTATGCCCGATTACATGAGGGAACAAATTCTCCAAGGGCAAAATTCCCTCAGCGCCAAGGAAGAATTGTTGATGAAGCTTTCGGATTATAAAGAAAAGGAACGCGAAGCTTATGGCAACCTGCTCAGGGAATTCTCCGTAAATGGTCAAACTTCTGAACTTATGTCTCTGTTGCAAAACGATCCTGAAATTTATTCAAAATACCTGTTGGTTTCTCTGCAGGTGGAACAAAACCAGTATTCACAGGCCATACAAACAATAAACAACATCAACAACGACGGGCTTGACCCCGAAATGCAACAGGAAAAGGCGGACTACCTGAACTTAGCCATTATCATGCACAATCTTGCAACCGATACCACCTATAAATTGGAAACAGGCAATCCGGCGGTTATCGCTTTGGAAAACCTTGCAGTTGAGGAAAACCTTGCCGGTACTGGCGCCCGCAACCTGCTTATTGCAGCAGGATTAATACAGTATAACGAACCGGTTATTCTTCCAGAACCTCAGACCAAATCGGTCAAAGTTGAACATTTTATTCCCAGTATTCCGTTAACCGGTTCGTCTTTGCATATTTTTCCCAATCCGGCCAATGACTATGTAACGATTGAATATGAGCTGATGGAAAATGGTTCACTTGTCCTAAATAGCATTGACGGTAAGATGGTATTTACGTTACAACTACCGGCTGGAAAAGATCAACGTATTGTGCCGACACAGGAATTGATTCCGGGCACTTATGAGATCAGCTTATTAGCAGGTAATGAAACAATAGAAACTGTAAAACTAACTATTCGGTAGGTGTTCTTTTGTCCAAGGCAGTCCGCTGACACCGGACTGCCTTTTCACTTTTATTATATAAAATAACATGAAAAACATCTCCATTACAATTGCCATTTTCGTATTATTGATATTGAGTACTTCCGGTTTATGTCAAAACTGGAAAAAAACCTTTTCCTATCCGGACAGAGACTCCTGGGCTTATTCTGTTACAGAAACCTATGATAAAGGTTATCTTTTATTATCTAACTTTCTTAAAAACGGGGACAATTTGCA
>JALNWE010000055.1 GCA_023231065.1 Bacteroidales bacterium | reverse complement strand
GTTTTCAACAAAGTTATAAAATATAACTTACAAAATGTAACTTATAAAATATAATATTCAAAATAATTACATCCCGAAGACCTTCCAGGTTTCAAAACCATCCAAGACCTTCCAGGTTTCCAAAACCTGAAAGGTCTCCGGGAGACATCGGATTAAACCATCTTTTAAGTCCCGTCAGGGACTTGATATTTGTAGAAGATTTGCGTTCCGTGACACAATTCGTGCCGTGAGGTACGGAATAGTTCTGTAGTTTCCCCTGATTAATTCTCTGAGGTTGGTAAGTTTGTATTCAGGAACAATTCTTCCGGCTTTGGGTTGGTTTTAAGGAGAAAAATCGATTCGAAAAGAGATTGTACAATTTCCCTGGCATATTGTTCGGAATCATTGGCAATGTATTCTCCAATATCATTTAGATCTTGGATTGCCTGGTCTGTCCAGACTATTTTAACCATTTCTCGAGCTTTTTCCTGGCTTCATCATGAGTGCAGACCTTGTCATTCATAGACTGATCCAGCCCTCGTTCGACTTTATCCATGAAAATCAATTTATCAACTAGTTCGTCCAAGGTGAAACTGTCTGGGAACTTTGATATTGTCTTGATTACATTGTCTTTAGTAAGCATGTTATTTCTCTTTTCCCTCACAAAGGTAGCAAAACATACCAAAAATTTCAAGGAACAATTTGTGGTAAAGGCCATCCAGGTTTCCAGAATATAGAAGGCCTCCGGAAAGGAAAGGTTAAAAATGAAGGAAATGAAACCGTGACAAATTTCTTATGCCAACCCCCGAATGCTTGTGCATCATTATTTCATCCATCTGATCCTGTACCCCAAATTGAATTCTAAAAATTCTGCACAGTAAAATTTCAGACCTCTTATATTTACTCCCAATGAGATATTTTTATAGATGTCGTATCTTACGCCACAACGCTGATATAGTTGCTTAAAATTTCCAAATTTCAAATGCGATGCATATATTCCTATTCCACCCACCAATGTTAATCTACCAATGATGAATTCAGGTTGAAGTATTAATCCAAGGGTGACGTTTTGTGCCCCTTGTGGCCCGATTCTGCCATCGGGCAATGCAGTCATTCCCACCCAATAATTAAAATCAGCCCCATAGCCCAATCGAAATGCATTTGAAAACTGTGTATAATAAATAACGCTTAATCCTGCTATAGCAAAATAATTTGTATCTAATTCCTTTTCCGGAAGCTGGTGGTCGCCATATCCCAGCATGAAATAGAGATCATTCGAACGTTGTAATCTTCCTGGAGGCTTTATGGATATGACATCAGGGCGCGTATTTAAATGATATTTCAACTCTACGGATGGTGTTATTATATTAAAGCCATAATTAGGACGTTCCATCCCGCCGTTTGAAAAATGTACAAAACTCAATCCCGTCCCCAAATCCAAATTTTTTGAACATTGATAAAAAGCGTAGAAAGCGATATTGAGATGTAAAGTCATTCCGCCACCAATGACAAGATTTTTTGGGTTGCTCACGGGATTATAATGCTTCCAGTTTGCAGCAATTCCAAATTGAAATTCAGAATAAAGCTCCATATTTTGCCATCGGACTAACGGAATTCCCAAGATACCATATATAGAAACGGGATAACCAATCTCGCGGGGGTCATATAAATCTCCGACAGTTAAACCAGCGCCGTAATAGGGCCCGCGGTAAACCCGCTGCCAATCAGAATAGCCCGGATTCTGCCACAGTATTTTTATAGTATATGCCTGGTATTTTTGTAAAGGTGTCCCTGTTAAATTGTCGCCTCTCACAAAATCTGTCGTAGGAAGGATTATTCCATACTGATAATTAGCAGAAATACTTAAGTGGTTTTTATGCTTAAAATAAGCAGTATCATCTTGCGGAAAAAAATTAGCAACTAATGCCGCTGAAATAAGAAGCAAATATATTTTCATGTTCATTTTATGAATAAAGAGATTGTTGTAGAAAAACAAAAAAATTGAGTTTATATATTTCCGACCCTTATCCAACTTAGACAATCGCTTATCGTTTTATTCATGCCTGAACAAGAAAGACCGAGCTCACGAACCGCTTTAAGATTATCGAAATAGTTGTTTATACAAAGAATACGGCCATTCGTATAGGTTAATTCTGTACGTATTCCCAAATATTGGAAAAAGCTCCCCAAAAGGCTGAACAGGATAAATAAAAATTTCGGGATAGATATCAGCCTGGTTTTTTGTCCTGAAAGAAGAATAATTTTATGGAAAAAATCGTAGAATGAAAGATTTTCGCCCGAAATCAGATAACATTCACCCGATTTTCCATTGATAATTGCACTTACAATGCCTCTTGCAGCATCTCTGACATCAACAAAGTTTTTTCCACCTGGAGGACAGATAGCAATTTTTTTGTTCAAGACCATTTTAAAGATTCTTCCGGAATGGGGGTTGTGATCCATTGGTCCGATCATAAATGTTGGATTTACTACGACCGCATCAATCATTTTATTTTTAGCGGCTTCAATGACTAGTTTTTGGGCCTGAAGTTTACTTTTTGCATAGCCGGATTTTAAAAACACCGTGGAAACAGGTGTGCTTTCATTTCCAGGGTGTAACAATGTTCCAAAACCCATGGTATTGGCAGTGCTTACAAATATCAATCGCCTGCAACTTTCTTTGGATACAGCCTCTATTATTTTCGCTGTAGCCTCGACATTCACAGGGTAATAGTCCTTGGTATGGCGACGTGATTGATTTGTATCGGCAGCAGCATGGATAACAACATCACAACCACTGATTGCGTTTTCAATATCCGATTTGTCTGTGATATTCCCATACACTACTTCTATGTCGAGGTACGCAAGCGCCGGGGCTTTTGCTCCGGATCGCATCATTGCACGAACGGTATATCCGCATCTCAGCAATTCGTGCACTAAATGTCCCGATAAAAAACCATTAGCACCGGTTATTAAGACTCTCATAAAATTATTGTTTTAATACCCTGAGCATAGGAATCACTGGTTTGCAGGTGTTGATCTCCTTTCTGACGACCCTTGATAATACCGTTAATTTCCAGGTATTTGGTATTACAGTCATTAAGATCCAATTGATTTTATTCAGTATTCCTGGTAAAATAAAGCATTCTTGATTCAGCAGTTTTCTGATCGCAATTCCTGCCAGTTCCTGTGGACTTAGCAGACCAACTCTGCCTAAAATACCTTGCTTTTCAATTCTTGCCGTGACATCGGCATTCGTTTTAACAGGGCCCGGGAGAATGACACTGATAAATACGTTGGTGCCTTTGAGTTCTTCCCGTAAACCTTCGGAAAACGAATAGACAAATGCTTTGGATGCAGGATAGACGGTTTTAAATGCGAAAGGAGAAAATGCGGCCATACTGGCTACATTTAAAATATATGCTTTTTTTTGCTTTTTAAGTTCCGGTAACAACAACCTCGTGAGTAAGGATGTTGCCCGGATATTTACCTGAATGATGGCATCGATATATTCAGGTGGAACGCTTTCAAATGCTTTTGTACCGCCAATTCCGGCATTATTTATAAGAATATACGGATTGTAATTTGTAATGGCCCAGTGTGCAACATCATACACTGATTCGAATTGATAGAAATCCGTTTCGAAATACTGTGCATCCACCCCGTACTCATCCCGAATCTCTTCGCAAAAATCATCCAGTCCCTCGCCTTTTAAGGAAACCAATAGTAAATTGATTTTTCGTAAAGCAAGTTCATGAGCCATTGCCTTACCAATACCACGGCTGGCCCCTGTTACCAAGGCATATTTTCTGTTAGGATTATTCATAGTTTATTCTGGTTTTAAGATTGGTATTTCTTTTGTTTCAAAATTTTAAGGACAAGGAAATAATATATACCTGAAATGATTGCTCCTGTAATAAAGCCGCCAATAAGCAATGAAATGAACACTTCTGATCCTGCACGATAAAGGTTCATCCATATATTCCCCGAGAGCAAACCATGAATATCGAGGTTGTTGTTATTCCCAAGCAGCCATGCTCCCAGTTTATAATTCAATGGGTACAGAAATATGCCCTTTGTCCAGTTTGTATTTATTACTCCAACAACAGAAGCTGTTTTGCTAAGATGAAAAATACCCGCCAGCGACAGGCAAATTACAATCTGCATCCCAATCAGTGGAGTCACCCCAATGAATGAACCCATTGCAAAACTGCGTGCTACAATTTTTGGCTCTCCAATAAGATTTTGAATTTTTTCTGTCACGCGTTTTTTAAACTTTCTCATGGCTCAATGGAGTATTTATACACAAAATATTTCTTTCAGCTTAAGCATATTACGCATGAAGATTTTTCGGACAGCAGGATCCTGTATGAACCTGGGAAACTCCGGGGAAGTACGTGAAATAGTTGAAAGTGAGATAAAAACACGACCATTTCCCAGGTCGGTAATTTTCCAGGTTGCTTTGTAGTTTATCAGCCTTTTTACGTTTTTCTTTAATGGTAGGGCGTTTTCATTGCTTATCATTTCAATGGTCGCAGATGAAGGATCTTCGTAATTGAGGTGTGAAACAGAAACCATGTCCCTGTTTTCAAAGGGCCAGGGCAATGAGAAGTAAGTATAGGATGCCCATACCTTGTCTGATTCCTTTTTTACCAGGTATGCGTCACTTACATTTTCCATCCAGATCTTTGACTTTGAAGGATCACTCAGCAAATTAACCACGGAACTCATACTGCCCTGTATGGTCATTTCTCCTTTCCGCTCCTTTACAGTCAAATCACTTGTAACTTTGACCCATCTCTCGTAAATGGTAATCCCTGATTCCGACCTGACTTCTTTCCAAGATCCGGCAGCCATTAAATGACTTCCTGTCAGTAAAACTAAAAACAACAGACTATTTCTTACTTTTTTAAAATCAGATGCTTTCATGTGAATATTTTTATGGTTTATAATACAATGACAACCGGGAAACGGATTACCCCTATCAGGATAAATTATTTTTATTCTACTATCAAATACATTTGTTTTAGACAATCTATGAAACCATTGATATTACTGGAAAAACTATTAAGACGGGAGTTAGGGGCCTTGTCTGAAAAGTTCATTCAGGAAAAGCAAAAAACATCTGGAGATAAATAAAGATCACCAACAAGCCAAATGCAGAATACTGAAAAAGAAAAATGAAATCAAAGGAAAAAAATGACAGGGGAACCGCTTACGGCACAGTTATTTGGCTCAAATCAAAACCGGGCCCCCAGTACGCCGCCTATCCACATCTGAATACTAGCATTTGGGGTAGATTTGAAGTAAAAATCATAAAAGGATAGCCCACGAGATGTTGCGCTCGGGTCGCCTTTAGTGAAAACAAATAAGTTGTATGCCGGGCCCATAAACAGGGCAAAATGTTTTGCAAACCGGTATTCCAGGGCTGGATTGGCCTTTAACAGGAACCCATGATAGATGGTATCCTTGGGGTGATACACGAATCCTGCAGATACGTCAAGGTTCATTGATAATTTTTTGTTTAGCGTGAAGATCGTTCCGATACCGTAAGAACCCTGCAACTTGTAATCATTTCCTATCCCGAATTGCACGAAACTATAGAATCGCTTTGTACCGGATTTAAAGGCTACATTACCATAAAAAATCTCGTTTCCAGAAACTTCGAACAAGTGGTATCCTTTCTGAACATAGCTGAAAATACCGATGGGGATACCTCTTTCAACTGTATTGGATATATTGACAAGGCCAATCTGGACCCCGTTCACAATGGTCGCATAATTGACTATTCCTGCTATCTGAAGGCCGTCATTGTGATTTCTTGCAATGTTAAGCAAACCGGCAAACTGAACGCCATCTACGTTGTGGCCATAATTCACTAAACAGCAGGCTTGTACCTTCCTCACATCCTTTAATGCCAGGTTAAGCAATAGCGAAATCTGGGCGCCACTACAATGGCCGTTGGCAACATTCGTCATCAAACTAATCTGAGAACCACGGATAGTATCAGGAGCATAATTTAGCATACCAGCGATCTGAACCCCTTTAAAATTGTCAAGATCAAAATTGAACAATCCTCCGATTTGTAAACCATTTGCCCTTCCTCCAACAATGTTCCCTATTCCACCGATTTGCAATCCACTCATTTCCTTTCTGGTGATATTCAACAGGCTACCCAGTTCGAAACCTTTTAAACCCCCGGTATATCCGGCTAAAAGGTTAAAAGAAACCCGGTTTGTAATGGAACCTGTCACTTTCCAGTTTGTACCTATGTAAGGGATGATGGATGCCTGTATCGTTCTGGAAGTATGTACCTCAAGATTTTGCGCATTTATTGAAGTCACACGGGGTACAATCCATTCAACGATTTTAAGGCTGTCGATGTTAGTTACTAAAACCAATCCCGACCTTGTATCCAATCTTGGAATTATTTCCAACAACGGGCGTAGTAAGACATTAATCTTAAATTCGTTAGCCTGGTTTATAAAGATGACGGTATCCGCATATCCTGATTTGCAGAAATTGAGACTTCTGATTTTCTTCCCCGTTGGTATTACCAATTTATATTTACCGTTTTCTTCCGAGATTGCCGATTTTTTATTCTCAACTTCAAATACCGTAACATCCTTCAGGGGATTACGGTTGAAGGCATCCAGGATGGCCCCCATGATAACAATGTTCGGAAATGTTTTTTTTTCGTAAGAAACCGATCTGTCCCTGATCAGGATAACATGATTTCCGATTTCAATTGGACGGATATCTTTCCCAAGGATCTCTTTCAATAAGGCTCGCACCTGGATATTATTGGTTTTCAAGGTTACCTTGCGTTGAACAGGAATCAGGTCGGCATCATAAGAAAAACGGAAACATCCTGCTTTTCCTATCTCATAAAGGGCAACATCCAGACTGCATTTGGGTATGTCGAGGGTGATTTTTCGGGAAAGAAAACTGCCCTGTGCGAAACCGGATATAGTCTGAACAAGCAAAAAAAAGATTATTACCCCGAGTCTAATTATTCTCTTTGCTGCAACCATTTCCACTCAAGAAATATTTATTTCCATCAACAGATAGTTTCAACCCGAACGATTCAGCGATGACTGTCATAATGCGGTTTACGGGTTCGTTTACGAAAGAAGCTGAGAGCCGGCAGTTTCGGATATCCGGTGTACTTACAGAAATTTTAACATCGTAATATTTTTCCACCAACCCAAACACCTCCGAAAGGGGAACCCTGTTGAATTCAAGAACATGATTGGCCCAAAACAGCTTGTCGGGAGCTGAATTTTCAACGATCATCGGTTTCAACGTGCCATGTTTCAGCGCTCCTGACATTCCTGCTTCAAGGACAATTGATAAACTATCCCCTTTGGTTGAACCAAGCGTGAAGAATAGCACCCGGCCTTCATTCACTGTGACCTTAATGTTTTGACCCGGATAGGCTGAAATACTGAACGCCGTCCCTAAGACTTTCACCTTTGCAATTCCAGCATCGACGATAAAAGGTCGTAAAGGATCCTTCGATACTTCAAAAAAACCCTCGCCGGTAAGTTTCACCAATCGTTCCCTACCTTGAAAGTGGCTGGGATATTTAAGTTTCGATTGTCTGTTGAGCGCTATACGTGAACCATCGGATAAGGTATCATGTAAAACCGACGCAGTTGATATCATCTCAGCCTCATTGACCTTAACTGTATATATTTTAATGATGGAATAAATTCCAAAAACAATAAGTATTAAGGCAGCGGCGCTTATGGCATACTTCAAATAGTGTATGCCATCAAATTTCTTTATCCGAACCGTATTCCTTGCTTCGTGTTTTTCTATTCGATCTGATATTCGCACCCAGGCTTGTTGCAGATCAACCGGAAGGGGTGGCGGATCAAGTTTGCCAGTCTCCAGCCATAATGCCTCAAGCTGATCCAGGTATTTCCTGTTCCCGGCGTCAGCCTCCAGCCACTTTTCTACTTTGTTACGAACTGGTTCGTCCGCATTTCCAAGTAGGTACTGAAGTAGTAAATTATCGTCGATATCCATCTTGTTTTAATTCATAATCCTGTGTAACCTAATGACAATTTGAAAACCTCCTACCCCTATCCTGTTCTGAAATAATATTATCCATTTTCCGGTTAATTATTTTTATCAGCATCTCGTAAGGCCATTTGACCGGTTTAATTGCTGAAGATATCAAAAAAAAACAAGACTATTAAGGGCAGGTATTCAGATAAATCGTTCCGGAGTGTTTTAAGCGCTTTCCCCATCTGGTTTTCCACGGTTTTTATTGATATGTCAAGCTTTTCAGCGATCTCAGTATATGACAAGCGATCATAGCGGTTCAGGATAAAAATCTTTCTACGTTCCAGTGGAAGATCATCTATCGCATTTCTGATCTTTTGCTCCAGTTCAGAAACGATCATTATCTCCTCAGGTGAAGGACCAGACTCTTTATCCATGGTTTCATACCAGGCTCTATGGTCTTTACAAACATCAAGGTGTTTCAGGAAATTTAAACAACTATTGCGTACAGCTCGCATCAGATAGTTTCGTATGGGACCAGTGATTTGTAAAGAATTCCTGTTGACCCATATCTTGAACATCACCTCTTGCACAATTTCTTCCGAAGTATCTGTATCCTTCAAGAAAGAATTTGCATAACCGCAAAGTGAACTGTACTGTGAACGAAAAAGCTGCTCAAAGCCAATTTTATCTTCTATGTTGAACCCTTCAGATCCAATTGGACCCTTCTTATTTCCTTTTGCTTTCTTCAGACTTGATTTTTTTGGAATTTGATTTCGGAAATATACACATTATCGTTGTACTCAAACTGTAATTCAACATCAAAAAGAAGATTTTATTTGAAACATACTTGTGGAAAATATCTTGAGTAAACCGATAATTGATCTTTTTGAAAAAGAAATGGAAGGGAAATCCTTTCGTAAAGCCTCCTGGTCTGCGAAAGGTCTCATCTTTCAGACTAAACCATCTTAAGTCGCGTCAGGGACTTGATATTGGTAGAAGATCGGCGTTATGTCACAATTCGTGCCGTGAGGTACGGAATTTCTTGGCAACCTCAAGATCATCCTCGCTTTTTAGAACGAATTCAAGATCACCAGTCCCAAAGTGACCTGTTTTTGTGACATCACGAACTTGATGTGGAAGAGATGTTTGATCACTGGAATTAATTTTTAGAAAAAGGATTATAAGTATGGGCTGTCATTGTTGAATCGTAATTCAGTCAATCTGTTTTCGATTTTCGATATTTATCGATTGAGGATTTTACAAATTCTACAGGTATCCCCACCGAAGCAGATATCTGATCGTCAGATAAACCATCATTACTTAATCGGTAAGACAGATATTCCAGGGATTCACCAATCTCAATTATGTTCATATCCGGATCGTAGATACGTACTACCTTTTGTCGCCATGGTTGTTCCCTTGCATCATGAACAAATGCTACACGGTTATTCCTTAACCTGCCGACTATTTCATCAATATTGTCGTACTCGAAATAAAGTTCAAAATTATTTCCTCCTGATTGAATCGGCTTGTTATCTATCAACTGGCTAAAGTGTGATTGTAAATGAATTGCAAAATCGCCTTGAAAAGTGACATTCTGGCCCAAATCGTACTTCACTTTTTGGGATAAAATCCCTTCATAAAAATCACGCGATCGTTTGATATCTGTTACGGTAATCAGCGGACAAATGTACTTCATGCTTGTTTCTTTTGGAATTGATTGTAAATATGTTTCACAGTGGTTGGCAACTCGTTGAGCTAAATCCCGCTATCGTGGGATAGCCATCAACCTGAAAAAACCAAAACGTTAATTATTCTTCCAACATGTGTGTACAAAAATTAATCAGAGGTTCATCAGAAGGTTTCCCGTCACCAAGCGGGAATTTAATCTGAGGCTTTACAATGCCCTGTAATTGAATACCATTAAGTTCAGCCTTTTTAACAAGTAGAGGAATAATCTTTTTAGGAATGTTATGGTAATATTTACCTGTTTCAGTTCTGCCTTTTTCTCCTATCCTATCTTTGTTTCCAATTTTTAGCATTAAACTAATCAACCAATATTTAAAAGATTCTTTATACGTTAAACTCAAAACGCAAATATTTTTACCATTCGCAGCAATTTTTAAATCAATGCCATTCGTATTATGAGAGATGTCGATCTCTGATGGAATAATACTGTCAAAGCTATGGTATTTTCGAAGGATATGTTCTGCCTCAATAGGACTAATGTAACATTCCTTTCGCCCATCATACCATAAAATCCAAACTTCAACCATTTTTTTGTAAGGTGTAGGATTATCGTTCCAGTTTAAAATCCATATACCACAATCATTAAAATGTAACCCAGGTATCATATACCCTTCAAACGGAAGTAAATTCATCTTTGTTTTATTGTTAATATTCAACACTTTAATTAATCAATATTTGTATCTGTATTTACTTTTAACATGGTCAGGCATATCTGCCATTGAGCTAATAAGATCCTCCATATTAATGAATTACAATAACAAAATTACATAAAATCACGAATTCATACACGAACCGTATAAAAATAATCCTCCGATATTCTCAAATGATTGACGTGGGACACCGCTGTGGTTTTTGTCAAGTCGGCGATGAGGTAGGAGAGAGGGTAAAGACCTTCCAGGTTTCCAAAACCTGGAAGGTCTCGTCACATGGAAATCTTGTTAAAGTCCCGTCAGGGACATTATATTGGTAGATGAGTTGGGCTCAGTGACACAATTCGTTACGTGAGGTACGGAATAGCTCTTTCCATGCCTGGCATCCTGAATGACCGGTCATTTCGGGAATGGTCTTTGTGAAATGAAAGTAAAGCCAGTTTCTTGCGGTATTCACGACGGTCAGTCAGCGGCATAACTATTCCATTTCAGATCAGACAAATTGCCAAGGAATGGTATGGCTCCATATCTCCCCGTCAAATATCCTTTTCTTAGGTCGATGGTATGATGTTCCTTTTTGAATTCGGTCAGGGGATAGAGTTCTGTAGCACCAAGTTTGTTTTTTTCGGCAAACCAGATTTCATCCTGCCGAAAAATATCCTGGTCAAGGAGATTGGATTCGTGGGTAGTAAACACCAGTTGCCCTTTTGTAGAATTATCTCCTGAAAATTTCCTGACAAGTTCTTTAACAAGTAAGGGGTGAAGGCTTCTTTCCATTTCATCGATAAAGCAAACCTTATCATTTATTATCACGTCGAGGATAACAGGGATGTACTGTAATAATCTTTTTGTTCCGTCCGATTCCTGGTTCAGGTTGAAAGGAACCAGTTGTCCTTTATCTCCCGAATGGTTCAGCGACAATCGTTTTGCTATGATCTTGCCTGCTTCATCTATCACAACAATCTCATCGTCCTGGTTCATTAATCCAATCATCTTTCCTGGAGATGATCTTACTTCTGATACAATTTTATCAATTTCTGCCCGGTTTTCTTCACCCACGAACTCCTCTATGCTTTTCTTTTCAGGAATAATCTGTTTCACTCCTGTTTGAAAAGAAACCATGATATCGTTGGCAAATGTGAGCAGAATTTTTTTCACGTCGAGGTTATGAACAAGCTCTAAAGGCCGGGATTTAGGATACAAAATTACAAGTTGGTTGTTGAACCATTCAAAAGCTGTTTTCATCTCAGTAAAGCTTTCATTGCTTAAGCCATTAAGCAGTGTAAGCAATGATTTATCATGTTTCAGGAGATCTTTTTCAATGATCCCTTTTAGCAGGACATTTTCCTTTGAACCCTCAAAACCCTGGAAAAAAATGATCTGGGAACTTTTGTCAGGTTTCGAAGACCTTATAAAGATCGGTTTGTCTTCTTTTTTCCCGAGACCGGAAAAAAGCAACTCTTCTTTAAGGACGATGCCATCGTTTACATGAATACCATAATAATATGCTTTGTTTTTATGAATGAATTCAATGCCCAGATAAACCGGCTCCTTGATCGATTTTTTTGTGAGTTTGAATTTCTGGCTGAACAGCGCTTCGGGAATGTTGCCGGAGATAACAAAATCTTTTAAGGTATCGATTGCTTTTACGAGATTAGATTTTCCTGCGCCATTGGCCCCATATATGGCCGAGGTCTTTAATGTCTCTATTCCCAATGCTTTATATTTATGGTGACCTAGGCGGTTAATTCTACCCGGAAACAGGTTGAATTCGGTCTCTTTTTGGAATGAGAAAAGGTTCGATATGGCGAAGCGGATAAACATAATACGTGATATTTTCACGCAAAGATAAATAGGATTATTGAAAAATCAAGGAATAAATTGGTTTTTCAAATATATTGTGTGAATAATTCACGTGATATATGTTGCGTATTTTGCCGTCGGCGGCAGTTGTAAAGTAATTCTTTACAACTGAATTGGCATATTGGTCGCTCTTTTTTTATAGACCATGATAAATGCTATAGAATGAACTCACTCCCTTTCAAATTAATACCTTCCGTAAAAGAATATGAACCAGTCGAAATTTTGTAAAGCGAAAAGTAGTTTTTATCGCTTTCCTGTAAGGGTTTGATTTGATTCTTATTAAGCCTTATTTGAACTATTTGATTTGACATGCGTTTTATCTGTATTTCAATTGATTTCTTTTTTTGTCGAATAAGGTTCCAATCAGCCTTTTTCTTCATCAATTGCATTAGATCATTTTGTAACTCTAAAAGTTTCTCGAATTTCTCATCCTTGTGATTTCTGGGAACATAATACTGAAGTTCTTCTCCAAATAGCTGTTTATCTATTAATTGAAAGTTCCCAATCTTATCGTACATACCTTCTTTAATGTCTTTTAGAAAATCGAATTCCAGTTTAGGACTATCTTGCGAATGTTTAGCAAAATTCAACTCTGATCGTATTCGATTAAAAAATTCCCTTTGTACAGTTAGTAATTCCTTTTCCTGATACTTTTCATCTAGGAACGACTCCTTTGTAAACCTTAAAATTTCTTTGTCTTTCCCTTGATAAATAATATCTGATCGGATTTTCCCCTTATTCTGCAATTTGAACAGTTTAACCCTTCCAAATGAATCAAGTTTTCCATTTCGATTGCACCTTCCCGCCGATTGGACAATACTTGCAACTGTAGCAAAATCTCGATACAATACCGGAAAATCTATATCAACACCAGCTTCGATAAGTTGTGTCGAAACAACTACAATTCGTTTGTTCTGGCGTAATCTACGTTTAGCTAGATAAATTTTTAGCTTTCGATGTTGCGGAGTGAAATGTGTATTTAAAAAGATCAGCTCGTCTGCTTCCAATTCGTCTTGAAGCTTTTTAAAAAGTTCCTTCGTGTCATCAATGGTATTAAGAATGACCAATACGGATTGATTTTCTGAAAGGATGGAAGCCTTCAAGGTTTCAATATCTATTTGTTCTTTTTTAAATTCAATCTGATACCGATTGAATAGATTGTTGTTAAAATAACTCAAGGACAATAGTTTGTATGGCTCCTCGTAACCTTTAAAAAAGCTTTTTGCCTCTTTATTATCAGTAGGTAATTCAAAGTTGGGCTGTGTTGCTGTTGAGATTATTGCATAACTGTCAAATTTTTCACAAAACCTACTTAAGTAAGCAACAAAGAAACTATACAACCGGGGCGGTAATGCCTGGATTTCATCCAAAAGGAAAATACAATTCGAAAAATTAGGTAACTTAAGTAATTCGGCATTTCGATTGCTCAGTAAGGTTTCAAAAAAGCGAACAAAAGTTGTAATGATAAAAGGATAGGCAAAGGTATTCTCCTGAAACTCCAGGATATTTGCTTCTTGTATTTTTTCTTCACTTGGATCATTGTCTAATTCTTCTTGAAGTTTTTCAAAACGATAATTCTCTGATTTTGAATCAATGCGTTGAATAAAATTTTTATCCTCTTCGAATACTTTTAAAACTTCAGCTTCGACCTGCTCTGTGATTGAAAGAAATGGCAGTCCGTAAATAATGCGTTTAGCACCTTCTTTTTTTATTATTTCCGAACTCAAAGAGAGCATCATTAGCGTTTTGCCTGAACCCGTCGGAGCAGTCAATTCAAAAACTCGTTTGTTTTTATGTAGTCCTCTTTTTATGTTTTGAACCGCATGATTTCTTATTGTTGTTCTTAACTTATTTAGCTCTGTATTTTGGTCAAGTGTTGCTAAATAAGAATCTAGTTTATAGGAAAATGATTTTGAAAAATCTTGAACTGCAGACTTGCTTTCATCAATAATTTTTCCAATTTTTCCGGCATCGGCTTTATCGGCTTGCAACACACATGCAAAAGCAGATTGAAAATCGATGAAGAAGTCCAAAGCTGATTTATTTAAATCAACTCTAAATTTTAATTTTTCAGAAAAACATTTCTGCATATCTGGATTTAAAAGAGATTGTTTGAAATCTTCAATCGGCAAAAAATGTTTAACCAATTCATAAATAGGTAAATCTTGTTTATTCTCATTTATAAATTTATGCAATGAATAATTTTCATTGATTGAAAGAATCGAGGCAAACGCTTCATTTGGGTTACAATTAGGGAAAAAATCCGGCAAGTTTCCGTGATGTTTAGCAATAATAACTGTTAAAGCAACAAAATCATTTGAAGTTAAATCGTTTACCCCAAGGAATTTTTTTAATACGTTTACATTAGTACGAAAGGCACAAAAAAACGCGTAAGCAGAAAGATATGCGTGGTTGCCATATCCTTTTGCCGTTTTTCCCGGGCCAAGTTTATCCTGAAAATTAGGGTTTATTTTACCCAAGTCGTGCAAAATAGCCACCAACTCCGCCAAACGGGAGTTGGTTAGCTTTTTCGTATTTTCCCTTACACCTTGAATATGATCCAATAATAGTTTGTCAGGATGAGATTTGAGCTTTTCTATATCAGACACCATTTTTCTGTTTTACCTGCTGATTTATATTCAAAATACTTTCCATCAACTGTAAATGAGTTGGGAAAATCAGGATAAATTACATTTTTATATCTCTCTGGTAAATTCCAAAAGTCATCGTTTTGGAATGTGGGCATTTTATCAAAACCGATTCTAAATCCTCCCGAGAAATCCTTTGGAGTATATTCTCCTGCAATTACAAACCCGCTTGTATTAAACTCACCTTCCTGAATTTCTGAAAACTCACCTTCCGATTTCCATGTAAGGTTTGCGGGACAATTATGCCAGCCTAATACCGGTGGATAAACAGCCTCTTCTTGTTTAATGGCCATTTTGAAATCTTCGAAAATTGATTGTGAATGTTCGCCCTTTAATGCTATTGAAACCAAGAATTTGGGGTTTTTCAAAAACTCGAAATATTTTGGCGTACCCTCAGCAGTTGGAAAAATTGCCTTTCTACTGGTAAATCCCCATGAAATCTTTTTTACCGGATTAAGCAACTGAACCCCATAAAGCATATCTTCCGACAATTGCGGAAATTTGCTTTTCATCTCTTCACGTTCATATCCAAGCACAGCCCCAATTAAACCAATCAGGGCTGTTTTGGTAATCAAATCGTGAGACAATGGGTTGTTGTTTGTTTCCGGTTTTTTGAAATGCCCCCAATTACCTTCTATAATAAGTTGAAAACCTTTCATTTCGATTTATTCTTTTCGTCTTTAATAAACTCAATAGCTTCAAATTTTTTGAATATCGTTTCAATCTCCTCAACTTTGGGCTTAACTATTACGTCATCTTTCCCTTTTTCTTTTATTATTTGGGTTAATGCAGAGGTAAGAGTTGCTTTGTCAGTGAACAGTTTTTTTAAACTATCGATTTCTGTGTAAAACTTGATTTTTACAACCTTTTCTCCTTTTGCTTTTTCAAATAGCTTTGAGAAATCAAGTTCATAATCATCCATACTTCGTATTTGTTCACCTTTTTTGTCATCTTTCGATTTCAATTCAATTAAGCGATCAACTCCATAGATTTTTTGATTGTTTTGAGCATATTCAATTTCAAGTAGAAGAACTGAGTTCTGCCCTACTTTACTACGAGAATGTGAACTTCCGTCCCCACTTGTGCCATACCAAAGTCCTTCATACATTAGCTTTAAATCATCTTCTATCATTTCGGTTTTTTCTGCGACCTTAGGATTTACCCAACCATGAATTTGAACTAAGGAATACGGAACTAAGGTTGTAGTTCCAATAGAACCTTGTGATTTGCCTTGTTTAGATTCGAAACAGGTAGTGTTCTGGTGAATTCTCAGATCAACTTTATTAAAAGATGGATTTAGTAATGCAAATTGGACTGGGCCAGTAAGGTTTACAGCATCTTTCTTTTTTGTTGAGATTCCTCCAAATAGACGAACATCAATACACTGCTTCATCACAAATAATGCTTCGCTGAATGATTCATCTTTTTTTAGTTTAGTTTTTTCAGATGCAATTTCCTTCTTAAATTGCGAAATCAATTCATCAATTCGCCTAGCAGACCCAGAGCCTTCTTTTTTTGATTTGGCTTCGGATTCACTTCCAGTGTCTTCAGTTTCGTCCTCTATAATTGCGCCTTCTTTTTGTTTAATATAGATACTATTGCCTTCTTTTGAAGCAAGGTAATCCCTAACAAACCGTTTAATTCGCACATCACTCACTAAGATTTGTTTTGTTTCTTCGTCGTAACGTTGTTCTCCGGTAAAAGGATCACCGTTCGGAATGTTATACGTCGTTTCGTATAAAAACAAGATTTCTGATTTATTTTCCATTTTGATATATTTATGTTGTTATTTAATTTCTTCTAAAGTTTCTCTGAGTTGCTGGATTTCATATTGAAGATTTTCAATTTCTCCATAATCAGAAATTAGTTTCTCTATTTTAGCTAAAAGGCTTTTTTTATCATCAGCGACCTCATATTTAAAGTATCCCTCAAAAAAACCAAGAGCAAGTTTCTCCTTATCGTATTCTTTATTGGGTAGAGCGACAATTTGTTCAATTGTTTCAGCTGACATTTGCGCCCATGTTTTCTCATGTCTAACCAACATTTCATTTATCTCATTCGAAAACTTAATGCAGTCATCTTTTGTGCTGATATGTCTGGTTAATAGCCCAACATATTTCTTCTCAAAAGAATTTATTTTCTTTTTTAACGGTTTTGATAGCTTACCTAATCTGGTTCCGATTTGGTAACTGGCAGAATCTGTAATTTCCATAAATTTATTTGTTTTAGAATTTTGTATTGATAATAAGAATTTTAAATCAAATTTGAGTAGTGTATAATTGCCCCATTCATCACCGGATCTGACAGAAAATTCAACTTTACGGATTAGCTCTGGAAGCAAAACTTCGTCGTAGTAATAATTTTCCGTATAAATAAGTGGTAACACTTTTAATAAATGAGATTGATATTGTGGTACCGGTTTTAATCCGCCACTAGTCTTGGTCATATTTTTAAAAACCACTTTTACGTTCTTACTTTTTGAATTTTCTTCAATCTCAGCTTTGCCCAAAAGATTAGTAAAAGAGTTTTCTATACGAAGGTTTTTAATATCAGAACGATCAAAGGCTTTTCTTTTTTCTTCTGTTATCTTCAACGATATGTCTTCAATTCTCTTTTTAATTTCTAGAAATCTACTCTTTTCAATTCCTGATATTTCAATTCTGTCATTTTCTGTATTTCCCCCAATATCAGTAAAAACAAAGTCAAACCTTTTAAATTTTGTTATGTCTCTTTCAAATGAAAAAATTGGCTCGTTAATTAGCCGGGTTTCATCTTTTTTCTCAAAGAAAAAGGATTCGTATTCGCTTGCAGTTATTGGTTCATCATCAAGTGCAAGTGGAAAAATGTATACCCCTATATTTGTCCCAGCTAATGTCCTTAATGGACTCTTTAATGCAAAACTATCCGTGTGAAGAAAATCTTCAAATTGCCCTCCATCTTTAAATGTAAATGATTTATACCGACTGTCAAGATCAAAATCCGGGAACTGCCAATCATTTTTTTTATTGCCTGAGCAAAGAGTTCTGTAAATATTTTTGCTTGGTACAATTACTTTTTGATCGTCTCCGTCTTTATTCTTTACAATTGAAACATCTGTTATCTCTGAGTTTAATTTATTCTTGATTAATTGGAATGCAGATTCAAATTGATGCCAACTTTTTCCATTAAAATCAAAATGGACAAATACTTTGAAGTCAGAAAACTGTTCAATCCGCCTAACTGTCTCATCAGTTAATTCATCTGACTTTTCTCCTTTTTTGAAGAGCTTTTTAATTTTTTCAAAATCATTTTGAAGAACTACTTTGCAATAAAGGCTTTTAAGCTTCATCTCATCCTGCAAAAAATCACGAATTGATATTGAACGATCTTGTAGCGCAAAATCAATGGCTGGAGCATATTTTAGTAAGCGATTAAATTTTTCTATTTGCTCTCGAAATTGATTCTGGAATTGAAATAAACAATATCTATCCTCAATCTCTTCAGCCCTTTGAATAAAGAGATTTATTGAATTCAGGTATTTCTGTACATTCTTTGGAATTTCAGATGCTTCTTTCCCTTCTTTTTTCTTTCTTAATTGTAACAATGCATTTTTTTGTACAGTTTCCTTCTCATTTTCACTTTCTATTTCAATAATTGGAGATATAACCTTTCGGAAATACTCTTCTTTAATTTCTTTAAATATTTATTCTCCGTTCTGAAACGCATTGTTTTCCTTATTAAAAGTATAGTTTCCAAACTCATTATATGATACTTTACCTTCTTTATTAAACTTACTTTGCCTTGAATAGTAAATATCTCCCCAACCATATTTTTTTGCACTTGTATCACTATTGGATGTGGTAAATTTTAAATAGAACAATTTATCCCTTTTGACTGGTGGCGTAATTTTCATCCCATTCCAATCAAAAGTAAAATCAGGATTAACCGGAATCGTAATACAAATTAGCCACTCTCCTGATTTATTATCCTTCGGACAAGGCTCTACATATTTGAAATATTTCAGGCTGTTCTCCGAACTGCGAAGAACTTTACCTATTTGAAGTACTGTGTCTAAACTCATATATTTTATAGGTTTGTTTCATATCAATTATTTCGAAATAATATTCTTTTCAATCCCCCCCAATCCTCTCAATCCTTCCCTTCCACCACCCCCGCCTTTCTAATCTCTTCTTTCAGCGCGGGCAGGGCGGGTTTGCGATTGTATAGCTCGTTGATCAGATGGCGGGCGTTTTCTTCCATGCCTTTGATTTGCAGGGATAATTGCAGCCATCCGGCTATATGCTTGTACCCGCTGCGCTTTTTGTGATTCCGGAGCATGTCTTCGCATTTGGTCCGTATCAATGCAAACGCTTCAGCCGGGTAAATGTTCAGGATCGGGGTGATCATTTCAGTAAAATACCAGGTGAATAGCGCTTTTTTCCGGACCAGCGCGAGAATTTCCGGATAGCGTTTTTCCAGGGCAAGTACCTTTATTTTGAAAACATCATCGAAAATGATCTCAACGGAAAACTGAAGTTTTTCTTCTTCGGTAAGATGGTCGCGAAGTACTTTATACAAATCAAGATCCCTGTCGCGAAGGGTTTTATAACGGAGGACCTCCTTGTAAAACCCCTCATCGAACATGGGGAAAAGCAGTTCGCTGAAATAATCGCACAACTCGGCCGGATGTTCCCTGAACAGTTTCTGACCAACAAGCCGGAAACAAACCGGATCGTTGGTCCAGTAATGATCAAGCAACTGCTTTGCCACGTAGAGGTCCAGTTCCATGTATTCCTCTGCTTTTTCGCGCCATATCAGAGGATCTTCATCGAATGAAGCCAGCCTGACTGCCAACCTTGGCACAAAGGAATCATCAATGGCCGAGGTTTCAAGAAATGTCAAGACTTTACCGGCTGTTTCGCTCGTCTCTGTCAGACT
>JALNWE010000054.1 GCA_023231065.1 Bacteroidales bacterium | reverse complement strand
CGAAAAGTCAAATCTTTCATTTTACCGCAAAGACGCAAAGACGCAAATATATCATATCCAATTATTTAAAATTTTGCGCCTTAGCGACTTGGCGGTAAAAAGTGGTTTTCGGAGTGGACTCAATGGTGAAATTAAAACAAAAAATATCGGGTTGTTTCCGAACAAAAAAAGGCGCTGAAATATTTTTTAGAATCCGTTCTTATATTTCCACACTCAGGAAACAAGGATACAACATCCTCGACTCATTGCAACTGGCCATTGAAGGCGCTCCCGTGAGTTTTGCATAAGGTAAAGCTGAACAGTAACCAAATTATGCAATCATGGAAGCTATTTTATTAACATTTAGTTGTTTGCATTTTTTTGAAGTGAGAAATGTTAGTACAAGTTTGTTAATGGCAATGAGTGTTACGAATTTACAAATCTGTCAAGATTCTTGGCTGGATCATAGGGTAAGGCCTTAGGCTGACCAAACATACGAGAGGTGAGATTGAGCTAATCCATGATTTTTTTATGAATAAAAGTATTTACGGAACAAAATATATGCAGAAAGCCGGCAGGTATTTTTATTAATGAATGGCCAATCCTCCATGATAATGATTTATAGATGTTTCTGATCATGGATTCAGATTGGTGAAGATTTTCTCTAAGGATAAGGTTATCGTGTTTTAATCGTTCAAGTTCTTGTGAAAGGATGTTATTTGAGTTAGTAGTCAAATTTACATCGTTCATTAAAGTATTGATTGTTTCATTCTTTTTCATGAATAAATCAGGATGAATGATATCGAGAGGAGGAATAATATGCATAAAAGGAAGTGGTTTATCCTTTTTAAAGGCAATTAACATGTTTTGTCTGTACCACCATTCTATCTTTTTGTTGTTCCAGAAAACTGATCTTATTTCATCTGCAAGCTCAAAATTGTTCTTCCGGAACCTGGATTTCCAGTAATCAAGCCACTGTTCATTTACATGATTCTGTCCTCCCTGGTAAGGAACTGCTGCTGAGAAAATAATGATATCGCTTAATTTTGTTAGTGATTTAATGAAAATATCTGACGATTCAGGAACCAGATGTTCCGCAACCTCAAGACAAATTGCAAGGTCAAATCGGTTATCTGTGCTGAATTCCTTTTCAAGATCCGCAAATGTAATTTCATTTTTATCGATCATTAAAAGATCGGTATTCAGATGTTCACCTTCGATGCCAAGTATGTTTTTCACACCCATTGATTTGAAAACATATAGCCACGTCCCAATACCGCATCCAACATCAACAACGCTTTCGGGTTGGAACCATTTCATAAGCCATGGCACTATTTCTTCAGCTGCCCGGGTGTTATGAACGTCTATCGTATGAATGTATTTGGTCATTATTCGGTTTTCAAACTACCTTTTCGCCATTGATGACAAACGATGAAATATTTTATTCATTGGATTTTGATCTGGATTCCCGGGGAAATAGGAATAAGATTCTCCATAAGAACGCAACTCATCAAATTTACCATTCCTGAGTGGATGTTCTGCAAAATAGTTGATATAACTGTTGGATGCTTCTCTCTTGAAGTTTTCCAGGTCAATAGCTATTTCTTCTGCCTCATTTCCATATCCGCGTCCTTGACTGAACAACCTTTTTTGAACTAAAGTCTGCATTCCAAAGTGGAGCATTGATATGTGATCACATACCCCGATTTTCCATCTTCGCTCTTTACAGATGTCGTAACATACCAGTTCCTGCCCCCAGCCATATTGTAGTTCGGGATCAAATTGTCCGATAGCCTCGATTATCTTGCGATGAAAAAGCGGAGCCTGGTTATCTATCCATTTAACAGTTCTGGTTTTTTTACTTCCCCAGTTCATCATTTGTTTCCATGGTTGGGCCATACCGGCAATACACGGCGTTACAATGGCAAAATGATTTTTAAATAATTCTGATCTGAGAGCCTGTACAAAAATGCTTGCATTGACATCTATATCATTATTCAGAAACAATAAGGAGTCGTACTGAGTGTTTTTTAAAACAAAATCAAAGGCTATGTTTAAAGCGCCACCCCAAAAAAGGTTAGTCTCATTGCGTATGTTGACTATTTCAGGAATTAATTCTGGTTTTGAACCATTATCCATGACTAAAAGATCAAATGAATCATCCTGGTATTCAGATAATGAACGGTATAACCAATTGGTGTATTCCGGTAGGTTATGATTAACAATTATAGCAACTGTTTTGGTTGGCATGGATCAATTTTCTTATCAAAAGTAATAAAAATTAAATATTTTTGACAAATGATAGATTGTTGCTTCACCTTAAAGAAAGAGCGTTGAATAAGCTGGCTTTAATGGTTTTAGGGATGCACCGGAGTGGAACTTCTGCTACGTCAGGAATGCTTAGTCTTTGTGGTTTTGACTTGGGGCGGTCGGTAATGGGAGGCAATTGGGCCAATCCAAAAGGCTTTTATGAGAATCTTCTTATAACAGACTTCAACGAGGATCTACTTCATTACCTCCATGTTAACTGGCATAACACATTGGGTTTACATGGGGAATGGTGGAAATTGGAGCAAATTGATTTATACAAGGGAAAGCTTTGGAAAATTATTCAGAAGGATTTTCCCGATAGCGACTTACTGCTTTTCAAAGATCCAAGACTATGCGTTCTTTTACCACTATACATTACAGTTCTTAAAGAATTAAACATAAATTTTTCATTTATACTTACTTCCAGGCATCCCGTAGATATTGCAAAATCCCTCTTGGAAAGGGATTCTTTCATTGAAACAAAATCATATAATCTGTGGATGGACTATATGCTTAAGGCTGAAAATTATTCCAGGGGACATTCACGATTAGTAGTTAACTACGATGAAATACTCAGGGAGCCTTTACGGATTCTATCAAAAATAAACAAAATATTTTCTCTTAACTTAACGATAACAAATGAACTAAATGTACAGATTACCAACTTTATAGAACCGCAACTGAATCATAGTAGATGTGAAAATTTACCCATAAATTCTGCGGCATCAGAAATAATGCATTTATTTGACTTATTTCAAAAATTGATAGAATCACAAGTCACACAAGAAATTGAAAAAGAATTTGATTGGTCTTTTAATAAGTTTTATTCTTTTTATACACGTCAGCGATTCCCCAAAATCACAATTTTGACTAAGGTAAATGAAAACACTGAAAATCTTGAAAAAACAATTCTCAGTGTGACAACCCAGGATTATCCGGATCTGGAATTTATAATAATAAAGGAAACATCCAGAGATGAAATAAATTCAGTATTAGCGAAAAATGCTTACCTTATTTCACAGATAATTGATATGACATGTTCCGGGATTGAATCTGTTCAAGAGTTGCAAAAAAAATCATCTCACGGCGATTGGATAGGTATACTTGAAAATAACGATACTTTTTTAAATTCTCAGGCACTATCCGTGTTTATAAACTTTCATTCATTGAAAGAGGAGATGGTCCGGGCTGATGAAATAACCGATCACAATAATTTTTCATTACTCAAATACGATTATTTTATTAATATGTGATTCATTATGAAGCAAGGTATAATCGAACATCATACGATTTCATAAATTTTTTCAATCAGTCTTAAAGTAAGTGGATAATATAAAGTTAAAAAAAAATTCATTGCCTGGCCCCATTATTGTTGGAGGGATCGGTGGCAGTGGTACTAGGATACTTGCCGAAATATTAAAACAACTTAATTATTTCATGGGTAATGATCTGAATGAATCATTGGATAATCTGGCCTATACCCTTTTATTTAAACGTA
Organism: Bacteroidales bacterium; assembly: GCA_023231065.1. GTDB lineage: Bacteria > Bacteroidota > Bacteroidia > Bacteroidales > FEN-979 > CAIVAT01. The sequence continues at coordinate 16,528 of JALNWE010000054.1, read as the reverse complement.
AAAAATGGTTTTACAAGAACAGTAATAACAGGTTAGCCCTTTCCCGTGGACTTGGTATTCTTGAAAAATCAATGACACGCTACGGATACTTTTCTTTTCCTGACCTCATCTTTCTTCTCAGGGCAACCATTTCTATGTCAATGCACGGGCAAAACAAGCAGAGAGATGGAACCGGGAAATGGCCTTTGAAAAGAATCCTTAAAATCATACATTCTTCTGGGACTAATCTTCGACAATATAGGGGGTGGGGCTGGAAAGAACCGAATTCACATCTATTGCTTCCTGTTATGATTGACTTTTTTCCTCAAATGAAATATATACATTTGATGCGGCATGGTCTCGACATGGCATACAGTAATAACCAGCAGCAATTGTATAACTGGGGACCACTTTATGATATTGCTTTACCTAAAACCAATAAAGACATTCCGGAAGCTTCCTTTAGATATTGGTCATCCGTTCATACAAATTTACTACACATCATTGAATCAAAAGGATCCGAAAAAATATTGATACTTAATTATAATAAGATGTGTCTTGAGCCCAGAACTGAAATCACTAAACTACTGACTTTTTTAGGGATTAATCAAAATGAAGCCGATATTGATATGTTGGTAAAAATTCCAGCAATAAACACATCAACAGGAAGATACAAAACAAAAACAATAAACTGGATAACAAAGGATGATATATTACTCTTACAACAATTAGGTTTTGAATGATTCCCAAAAATGGTTTTTCCATGGGTTGACAGTAATAAAATCTTTACTCTCAGCGAAAGGAAGTTTCTGGAGTACAAATTCATCTGGAAAAGAAAATGCATCTGTGAAATTTAACCTTTTTTTATGCCACCCTTTGTCAAGATCTTCCTTGCTGAAATTGCGATTTTTGTATTTATTAATTATGTGTTCTTTACTCAGGCAGATATAGTGTCTTAAAACAAATGCATCCCGGGGAAATAATAAAAGATCTTTTGAAGCTAAATTATGGCCTCCATCCGAAAGATAGACATTCCTGTTTTTCTTCCAGGCCCTATTAAGCCTGAATTGCACTGGTTCGTAAAAATAATAATGAAGCATGGTATGATAAAAATTTCCACTTTCATGATTTGAATTGGATAGGGTGGGAATAAAAACAAATTCATTGAAATTCATTGCTGTAAACCCTTGCTCATTTATTCTTTGGATACCGTCCCTGAGTGTTTCACCTGGTTCAGGTGATTCAAGAATTTCATCCGCATCCTGATGTATTAGCCAATCGGTATTTACTGATTCAATAATTTTATTTTTTTCTATAATCTGATCAGAAAGGCTAAAATATCCTTTATATGGAATGCAAATATTTTTAATAAGATTATGATGAAATTGTTTGAGAATATGGTCTATATCATCTGTTGAGCCGTGATCAATAATTATAAAGTTAATATCACAACATGCAAGAGCGGCCAATGTAACCGGTAAATATTTTGTTTCATTTCTGACCGCTATGATCGCAGTAATATTTAACATTAAGTTCAGGAATTTTATCTGTTTATTAAGGTAAAGATGGCTTCTGTCAGTATGGCTTCTGAATATTTTGAATGTTGGGCTATCCTTTGATGAATATATGGAACAATTTCTCCTTTGTCCAGAATCTTTAGCAAATGGTGTAATCTAAGATCCCTGAATTCGTTAGACATTAATTCATGATAGGGTACAAGAAAATCCAATGCGCCATACATTCCATAGAATACAAATCGTTTATCCAATCTTGAAAAAAAATTACCGGAATTGACATTTCTGAGTTTATATTGGTCATCACCGGCGAAACATATAGCAGGAATATTCAAATTCCAGGCATTAACGCATATATGATAAGTATCTGAAATTATCAGATCGAACTCAAGAAGCTGGGCAAGGGCTTGTAATGGATCCCGGATTCCAGTAAAATCTATTCCATCTAAATGTGAGTTTAAGGATTCTGTTTCAAAGTTTTTTAAGGTGGGAAAAGCCTTGGTATCTCCCCATGAAATCCATTTTAACGGGATACCGCATGATTTTGAGAAGTCTTCTGCAAATTGTAAAACCTCCTTGAAATGATCAGCAGTTCTACCAATAAATATACCGATACTCTTTTTTTTATACGGATTGCTTTGACCAGGAACTATCATGCTTGAAGTAACCAATGTGGCACAATCTATGCCTAAAAAAGAATTGAAATAATCACCCGTGATGTGTGATGCTTTAATTGCTGAAAAAACATCTCTGAACCAGGAATTCCCATATTCAAGGAATTTTTTCAACAAGAAGCCATATTCAGGATCTGTTTCATCGCTCATGGAGTTGAACAAAAGTGTACTGCCAAAAGTAATTTTAGTTGAAAGGACCTCTCTCTGTTGATCTTTCAGCAATAACACTGAATATACTCTGTTAATTGCATCCTCGAATGTCCTGAAATACTGTAAATTATAAAGATAGCGAGCAACATTCTGATGATACTGATACATATGTAAAAAATCGCCCCAGTAAAGAATCATTTTTCTAAAGGAAAAAAACTCAGGGTTGTCAGGAATTACTGAATAATTAGGCAAATTAGGTTCTGAATATTTTACAACAGATTCAGATTCAGACGGGTAAAGAGTATAAAAACCCACTTTATCATACAGATTGATTTTTTCAAGCAACATTTTTAATGCAAGATCAACACTTGCCATTCCTGGGTTTACCCCAGGAGGGACCGCACATATGGCTATTATCTCATGTCCTTCATTCATTCTTTTCTTTTATTGCAAATTTCACTTTTTTTATTCATATCAGAAAGAGAAGTTTTTTTAAATTGCAATGTAGCTTACAGCATGAATTACCATTTAAACAGCGAAATATGCGTTGAATGATAATGACAAAATCTCTCCTCCTCCTATATAACTCCTATATAACTCTTTCCAACTCGTTGATCTTTAATTACTCCTTTGTTTACTTTTTCTTTTTTCATAACTTTGCTTTTGCTTATTGATTTACATAAAAGTAAAAGCAATACATAAGGGTACTTATATTCTGAGATTGATCTCCTATACGGTGTTTAAGTATTACTTAACAGCCGATTGAAATTTCAAGAAGTGCCCCGAACCAAACTATTAGCAGGAATGTACCTTCCAAGAAAAAACAGGTTTCTTATGTGTTACTTTTTTACAAAGTTATCTTTTTTGAGGTTGGAGTCTCTTCACTCCCGATGACTATTAGGTATTGAAAAAAAATAACAGATAAATATGAACCCGGAAAAGAAGAAAATCTTTTGTGTTGGGACTGCTAAAAGTGGCACTCATTCAATACATTCAATATTTCAAAGTGTTTCAAAATCAGCTCATGAGCCGGAAAACAGTGACCTCATCAAACAAATTACAGATTTTTATTATCAACATATCAGTGAAAAAGATTTCCGGGTATATCTAAGGACTCGATATCAAAGATTGAATTTGGACGTAGACTCATCGCAGTTAAATTTTTTTATTTTATTTTTTCTGTTAGAGGAGGTAGAACATGCTTATTATATTCTTACAATTCGGGACTGCTATACCTGGCTTGATTCTTTCATTAACCATTCCCTGGCTTTTCCCGCTGCCGAAAAATGGATCAGGCTAAGGGATATAAGATTTGGCAAACGATACAATACTTTGCCAAAGGAAGAAAAGGCTTTGATGGATTTGGGGCTCTATTCACTGGAGGGATATCTTCAATATTGGGCTAAACATAATCAAAAGGTAATTTCATTGGTACCAGAAAATAAGTTATTAATAATCAAGACTGATAAAATTTCAGAATCAATACAGAAAATATCTGACTTTTCCGGATATCAATTGTTTAATGTCACTTCAGACCAAACCCATGTCTTTAAAAATCCCCAAAAATTCAATATATTAAGAAAAATAAATGAAGAATACCTTGAGGAAAAAGTAAAAAAATACTGCTCCATATTGATGGAGCAGTATTTTCCTGAAATAAAATCAATTAATGATGTGTTCTGAATTACTTGAGAATGGCTTTTTTAAGAGCATCATTTTCCTTTTTCAGATCAATTACATAAAGGGTGAGCTCTTCGATTTTCTGTAATAAGATGGCATCCATTTCTCCAAGATTATTGCCTTTTTGGAGCACTTCTGTTTCACTAGGGACACCAGGCAAATGTTTATTCTGCCCGATAAAGTTTTCAACTTCCTGCAATGGCATGAGGTTGTAATTGGGTTTAAATACATAATCAGACCATGCTGCAAGCTTTACTTCGATTTCAGTAGCATCAATTTTACCATTTACTTTCATAGCTCCGTTAACAGCAAGTTTGGCTCCAGATGGGATTGTTCCACTTCCAAGTCCAATAGCAACAGTACCATCCGCTTTAACATAAATTGAATTGAGTGTTCCTGTTCCTTTTTCAAGTACAATTACATCTTTTGCGCTAACATTATCACGGATTTTGAAAGTCCCAGTCGCAGCGGCTTTGAATCTCCAGTCGGTGCCACTACCCTGGTCAAACATACGGAAAGCCGCACCACCCGATCCACCAGCATTGGTAATGGATAATTTCGGTTCCGTGCCATTCTGACGCACATCAAGAATATAAGCAGGAGTGGTTGCTCCTGTACCAATCCCAACAAGACCGGTATTGCTATTATGAATATCGTTCCCAACGGTAACCCATTGCGCATACGAAACAGTTCCTGCAAGAACGAAAGCTAATAATATGATAATCTTTTTCATAATGTTAAATATTATTATTAAAATAAATGTGTTATTTATATTATCACCTGTATCAAACCGTTACAGATGATTTAAGGTTGAAATAAAGGAATAAGCCTTCACGTCCTCATCACCCTGATGGTCCCTGGCAACTCTCCCCAACGGGAACCGATGAGGACCTTTACCGGGATTAATGATGACAGGTAAAATTCTGAAAGGGATGGATTGAATGATTTATGGAGTATAATAAAATTCTTATATACTGTTGAAACCTGGACCCTGGCAGGAACAACACAGATCAGGCCCCGGTTGCCCATATTAATAACAGCGGATTCCGGCAGGGGACATACGCGATATCCTCCCACCACTTCAATTGATTTTTTCGACGTCCTGGTTATCTGGTCAGCAGGCTTTTCCGGGACCGCCTTCCGTTGGGCGCCCGACCACTTCCTGCTCGGAGAAATCCTTACTACCAACTTCCCGCCGGCCTCAATCGCGGTACCCGGCAATAACCGGATTGCCTGTCCTGAAGTAATGATGAACTTTTCCCCATCGCGAATGGTAAGGGCTTTTCCGGAACCTTCCACCACAATATTCCCGGCGGCTGTCTGAACCTGTGTCCCGCCATTCCCCGCCGTGGCTTGGACCCGCTTTTCGCCAGGGGTATCATTGGAAACTGTCGCCAAAATCAAATCCTTGTCCATAATAACACCAGCGCTGAGGTTATTAGGCTTCATCGCGAACAATAAAACCGCGATAAGACATAACTCACTGATTATCCGGATCGACCTGGTCATCTGTTGCCTTGAATTGTAAAAAACACTCCTTTTGAAGGTATAAAAATACATAAGAATTTTTAAAAGTCAAGGGGATACATTGAAAATATTCACAATTATTTTATTTTTGTCCGGCATTCATCTCTTTCAATTAGACATTGGGCCCACTCCGAAAACTGAATATCTATTAACGCCTTTGTGGTAAAAGTAAAGATTTGATCTTAGAGCAGGTCCACAGTTTATTATATTCGGGAAATAATGAAAACTAACCCACGGAAAAAAGGGAAAAAGGTTTCAGGACCGGTCCCTAAAAAAGATTTGGTCAAAACAGACACATTCCGCTTTGCTCACACCCATTTTTATATTGCCTTTGTTGTCGCTTGTTTTGCCTTTGCCCTTTATGCCAACAGCATTAAAAGCGGCTATGTGCTTGACGATTATAGCGCCATCACAATCAATCGTTACGTCCAGGAAGGATTTGCCGGCATCCCGGAACTGATGAAAGTTGATTTCTGGCATTTTTCAAATTTAAAATTGGGGTATTACCGTCCGTTATCACTTGTTACGTTTGCCGTCGAATACCAGTTTTTCGGCCCCGCCCCTCATGTCAGCCATTTTTTCAATGTTGTTTTTTTTGCCCTTACGCTCTTCTTCCTTTACTTGCTCCTTGCAAGGTTGTTTTCCGCGAAGAACCTGGTTTTCCCACTCCTGATATGCTTATTATTTGCCGCCCATCCAATTCATACCGAAGTGATCGACAACATCAAGGGAAGGGATGAATTGCTTAGCTTTTTCAACACGGTCCTGATGTTGTTTTTCTCAGTGCGATATGCTGACCGGAAACGGATCCGGGACCTGGTTTCAGGACTGATTTTCTTTTATTTTGCCCTTCTTTCCAAAGAAAGCGCCATGACGGGCATCCTTCTTCTGCCACTCGTTCTGTATTACGCGGGCCAGCAAAAACTGTCCGGCCTGGCGTTAAAAGTCTTTCCTTTTCTGTTGATCATTTTCGTGTTTTTCATACAACGACGGATTGCCCTTGGGCCCGTTCAGGCGGTCATTCCCGATGATATCATCAATTATCCTTACCGCGACCCTGCCGTGAAATTTTCTACCGCGTTTTTCCTTTTTTTGTTTGGCATTAAAATGCTGATCTGGCCCTGCCCCCTGAGATACGATTATTCCTTTAACCAGATACCGGCCGTGGGTTGGGATAACGCGTGGGCTTTTGGCGGATTGGCCATCTTTTTCGGGTTGTTGGTTTATGGTATTATCCAGATAAAAAAGAAAACGCCCACAGGCCTTGGACTGGGATTTTTTTACATCGCGCTGGTTCCCATGATGGCATTTATCTTTCTTCGCGGAGGGATTTTTACTGAAAGGAATTTGTTTGCCCCTTCCCTTGGTTTTTGCATCATGATCATCGCGCTTCTTGAAATGGTCTTCAGCAAAGCATTTCAAAAGGATCAAACAATATCGTATCATTGGATTGTGGCCAATCCCGTCATTATACTGTTAATCCTGGCAATGGTCATTGCCTGTTCCGTTATTGTCATTCAACGAAACCCGGTCTGGGTTGACAGCCTGACCCTTTTCGCGAACGACATAAAGACCGGGGAAAACAGCGCGCAGAACCAGTTACACTACGGATCGGACCTGGTTATGAAGGCCGCCAACGAAAAAGATCCTAAGGTTAAGGACCAGTTGATCAACGCCGGGATGTCCGCGATCAGGAAATCGCTCTCCATCCATCCCACTTTCGGCGATGCCATGTTCAGGTACGCATATTCCTATGAAGTGAAGCTGAACTATCGGCTCGAGACCCGGTATGTCGATTCGGCCCTCTGGTTCTTTAAAAAGGCTATTGAATTTTCTCCCACCCTTTCTGACGCTTACCGTCACCTGGGAATCATCTATGAATGGCTGCAGCAATATGATCTGGCTTCCTATTATTTTAACAAGGCTTACGAGATCAATCCGCAGTTACTGGAAGCAAAGAAAAAAGCCGACGAAATAAAGGCTACCCGGGGACTTGATGTGAAAGTGGACCCTTTGCCACAAGGGCAGGAACGGCCGCTACAGATCCGGTTCAATTAACCCGCGACCGCGTAAAACCGGGTGATGATCGTATAGAACGCCACAGCCGTAGAAATCAAACTAAAAATGATCAGGGACCATGCTAACAGCGCCGGATAGGGCGGAGGGCTGGTCATGACCTTTTTCTGGCCATCCAGCCACCGGTTCAGGGATCCGCTTATCCGGGAATTATAGAAAAGCAGGAATAACAACGGGGACAGGGCAATAAAATACCGTCCCTGAACAGCCGCGATCGGACTGCATCCCACCGGGTTGCAATATACATACAGCGCGGTTATGATAAGGATGGAGCCGCTAACGAAGATCAATAACAGCCAGCCTTTTTTCCATGCTTTGATCCTGATCCCGCGCTCCCCGCCGCTTAACGCGACCCAGCATAACGTCAGCAAGTACAGATAAATAAAAAAGTGAGGCATGAGCGTATCAACCCAACCGAAAAGGCCCACGAAACTGAGACAATACAAATCAGCGTTCGTAAATACCGATTGGACCAGGATTCCGGCATAACGCGGAAGATCGTCTAAAATGAATTTTTTCTGTGCCCGCGGATTGTAAGGGCTTTCCTGTCGCGGAAGGGGAGATGGTTCAGGAGGGAAGACGACCGGCGATGGAGAGGGCTGTATGGTTTTTCCGGATAACGCGATTGTCTTCTTCCCGGCAGGGACCATGAAAGAACCGGTATTTTTATGGATTATGGCATGGGTTTGCAATTCTTTGTGTAGGGGCCTGAAAAGTGTCCGCGATACCGTCCATAACTGGGAGCTTCCAAAAACCATAAATATCAGCCCGGCAAAGATCAACCAATATTTTTTCCCTGAACTGAACTTTTGTTTTGGGATGATTAAAAAAGAAAAGGCAATGATAAAATAGGGAGGCTTACACAAAGCAAGAAGGGAGGAAATCACAAAAACCAGGATCAGGTCGCGGTTCCTGATGGTTTTTACAGGATTTAACGCCAGGTTTAAAATGACGGCAGTCAGCAGGAAAGAAAGGCCCAAGGTTACGGCATCATACGAAAAGGAGGAGGCCAGGTAGAGCGTCATAGGCATAACTCCCAATAAAAAGAACATCCATTTAAATACCGGAACGGTCCTGATGGTAAAATATAGAAGAAGGATGACCGATATCAGGTTCAGTATCCGCCCCAGGTAAAATAACGACAGCGGGTTAAGCGAAAACACCCTCCCAAAGGCAACACCCAGGGCCTGGGGCAGGTAAGGAATAACGTAATCGGGCGAAACGATATGGGCCCGTGGGGTTGGCCCCAGTTTAATGGCGTTGGTCGTAAGGATCTCCTGGCGGTTGGTTTTTCTCCATGGTTTGAACTTCAGCCGTTCACAGAATCCCGCGAACTGTATGAGCGGACGGGGAATATCATCGTTGTATTTAAGGACATTGCCTTCGGTAATCTGCCAGGTCCTATAAAAATGCGCAGGTTCATCAGGGGCTTGGAACGGCGGGGTGATAAATACGAACAATAAGCCAAAAACCGGGCTAAGGATCAGCCATGTCCATTCAGGACGGATTACAAAATGTAAAATAAAGGTTTTCAGACGTTTAAAAAAAACAAGGAGCGCCGAAACCAGTAAAGCCAACGCGTAAAGAAGCCATTTAATAGGGGTAAAGATCAATGAAGCAGATTCATAAGTCCGGAAGCACATACTCCCGGGGAATGGGATTATCTTCTGTTTTTGTTCGATGGTCCGCATTACATCGTTATTCCGGATGGGAATGACATATAGATCAGGTTGCCCGCTTTTCTTTTCACGCGGGAGGACCATATAATTGTTCGCGTCCCCATCGGTTGAATATAGGCACAGGTATATTTTTTTCCCGTTTCCGATATCCAGGGGTTTGGGAAATGAAAAGGAATGGTAATCAGGCTTTTCAATCTCATCGGAAGAAAACTTTCTGGTATAGGCGATCCGGTAATCGTTGGTTAACAACAGCAGGACATTCTCGCTGGAAAGCTTACCAGGCACATTGGCTAAAAAAAGATCGATCTGGTTTAGATATCGCTTCTTCAGGGTGATTTCCTGTACGAAAATAAAGTCTTTGATCACCGGTCCATAAGCGGTACTGTCGCCGGCGGTTACTTCCCGCGATGGAAACAGGAGCATGGAGGACCGGGAACCGGCGATCCAGGCCACAGCACCTGAAAAAAAGACTATTCCGAAAAGGAGAGGAAGAAATTTTTTCATGGATCAGTTCCTGGTTATCAATACCGGTTGAACGGGACCGGTCGGCAAAATTAACCGAAATTCTATATATGCGTCCACTCTGAAACTACTTTTTACCGCTAAGAAAAACCTTCCAGGTTTGGTTTCAATGGATGTGGTTTTATTATCTGACAGGGGTCATGTTCGCTAAGAAAAACCTGGAAGGTTTGGTTTGCAAGGATCCATCTTTACGGATCAGGACTATGATAACAGATAATTTTTCCAATGGTCCTCCAATTAAGGACCAATTAAAGACCAATTAAAGACCAATGATCCTCTAACCGTTCTCCCATCTCCTCCAATGATCCTCCCATGGTTCTCCCTGCGTTTCCAATGGTTCTCCAATGGTTCTCCCATGGTTCTCCCATTCTCCTATCTTTTACTTCACCGTAAGTCGCTAAGGCGCTAAATTTTAAGTAATTAAATATGATATATTTGCGTCTTTGCGTCTTTGCGGTAAAATGAAAGATTTGACTTTTCGGAGCCGGCTCAGGTTTCAGGTTTCAGGTTTGACTCCGAAACTACTTTTCACCGCTAAGAAAAACCTTCCAGGTTTGGTTTCAATGGATGTGGTTTTATTATCTGACAGGTACCATGTTCGCTAAGAAAACCTGGAAGGTTTGGTTTGTGGTCAATAAATTAGGGTGTAATACTGCTGCTTTATTAGGGTTATTATCTATCATTTTGGATAGCATGCCATTAATAATCATTATATTATTATTATTCCCTGAAAGTCAGCTTGTTATGTTGATAACATAACTAAAAAAAAGTACAAATAATTCTTGTTTTTTTATTTAATCATTGAGTACATTTGCTACTCAAGAAAACAAAAGGCTTGGTCGGCAGGGACCGTCTTTGGATGAACCCTGTCATGGACATTTTGCATCGTTTATTTTGTATCCTGCATTTTGCGCCATTGATCTTGTTTTCTGCACTCCGGATCCTGCATCATCTAAGTCGCTTTTTCCTGTGGCTGAAAGGGCGAAGCCATCATTATGCTTGACACGCTGATCACCAATAAAACCCGTTTGAAGCTCCTGTTCCGGTTTTTTCTGAATTCCGGCAGCAACAGTTATTTACGGGGATTGGAAGAGGAGTTTGATGAATCGACCAACGCGATCCGGCTTGAGCTGAACCGGTTTGAAGCGACTGGTTTATTGGTTAGTAAAACCGAAGGCAGGAAAAAGATGTTCAAGGCCAATCCCGGTCATCCTCTTTACCCGGAGATTTATATGATGATGCGGAAACAGGTAGGCCTTGACCGGATCATCGTTCAGATCATCGAAAAGTTGGGGGCTATCAGGAAAGCATATATGGCGGGGGACCTTGCCAGGGGGAAGGATGCAACATCCATCGAGCTGGTTTTGGTCGGCGCCAATATCGATCAGGCCTGTCTGGAAGGGCTTGTCAGGAAGACAGAGGCGCTCATTACCCGAAAAATTCATTATCAGGTCATCAGGAAGGCAGAAGAACAATCTTTTTTACAAGACCGTCCGGAATCTCTTTTGATATGGGATGGCGGGAAAAGGAGAAAAAGGGGCGAGAGGGAGGGATATTGATCAGTAAAATCGGTTATTTTCAAACAAAAACGCTATGAGCAAAACAATAAAAAAGTTATTACTATTTTTTGGTGACTTGTTTTTTCTACATATAGCGCTATTTTTGACGTTACTTATTCGGTATCAGGATGGTAGAATTTTGGATGAGTTCACTTATCATTGGCCCAATTTTTCCATCGTGTTTTTTATCTGGATCCTAATTTTTTATATTTTGGATTTATATAATCTGAACCTGAAAATCAGTGATATAAAATTTGTTCGTTCAACATTTAACGCTGCTCTTATAAGTGTTGTATTATCAGTTGTTTATTTTTATCTGATCGTTAAGCCGGCCATAACGCCTAAAACGAACCTTGTTATTTTTAGTGGCGTGTTTTTAGCGCTTTTTATCCTATGGCGTCTTTTTTATCACTCCTTTTTTATTAATATTATTCCAAAGATAAACTTGGCAATAATTGGTAATAATCATAAAACAGAAGAGCTTTTAAATGAAATCAGTAAAAACCCTGGAAATCCCTTCCAGTTGTATTTTGTTTTTAAAGATCCGGAACACATAGATAATCTTCATGAAGAGATACATCAAGAAAAAATCAAGGCCATAGTTATTTGCGACGATTTCGGGGATAGTCAGCGGATGGAATCAGCCCTGTTCAGTTGTCTTCCATACAAAATTGATTTTTACAATTATCCTGATTTTTATGAATTATTATCAGGGAAAATTCCAGTCGAAGCCATCGGGCAAAATTGGTTTTTAGAAAATCTCAAAGAGGGTCAAAAAAACTATTATAATATCTTCAAACGGATTTTTGATGTGGTTTTTGCAACCATAATTCTATTGATTACTTTCTCTTTTTGGATATTAATTGGATTAGCTATTGTCGTTAACAGCAAGGGCCCGGTGTTTTTTCTTCAGAAACGGTTGGGGAAAAACGGGAAGATTTTTCAAATTTTTAAATTTCGGACCATGCTGACAAGTGCGAATGATGGCTCCCCAACTAAAGAAAACGACCATAGAATAACCCATGTTGGTTCTTTTTTACGAAAAGCGAGACTGGATGAAATCCCACAGGTAATAAATATTTTATCAGGTTCAATGAGTTTTATCGGTCCACGGCCTGAAAGACCGGAACTGGTTGCTGAACTGGAGCAAAAAATTCCATTTTACAGAACACGTTTGTTGGTAAAACCTGGTTTAACGGGGTGGGACCAGATTTCGGGAAATTATCATTCCCCATCAGTAACCGATACTATGGAAAAGCTTCAACATGATCTTTATTACCTCAAGCACAGGTCCTTGTATCTGGATATGACCATTATCCTGAAAACATTTGCAACGGTTATTTTTCATGAGGGCCGATAAGAAATAAAGATTGAGCAGGCTCAAAATTGCGTTTTTAGAAATGAAAGTAAGAATAACAGATTATAATGCTGAACATTTTATTAGAAAATCATGACAGAAACAACCGAAAACACAAAAGTTGTAAAGGACGGCGAAATTGACCTTCTTGAACTTCTTCGAAAAATATGGGCGTGTCGTAAAGTTATGCTCATCACTGTAACTATTTTTGCTGTCCTGGGGATATTATATGTCGTAATCAAATCATCCATTATTATTAAGGAATATGAGTCGCAGGTGAGCTTAATGGTAGATTCGCCTTCTCACAGGTTATTACAGACTGTGATTAAAAGTCCGGGATTTTTATCAGAAGTCATGAAGGCCAATCTGATCGTGTCCCGAACAAAATGGGATACAATGTCGGTATTAGAGATACTTGTACATAAAACCAACCCTGCCCAGGGAAATATCGAAGCGCTGGCCAACCGGATCAACGTCGATACCGGGGAGGAAAATATACTTATAATCGGAATGATCATGCAAGATCCCTTCCTTACCGGTCAGTTGACTGATACTGTGGCTCAAAGGCTCGTCCGGTATCTTCAATCCTATCAAACCCCCAGGGCGAAAAAAAAGATTGAAGCCCTTACTGTAAGTTGCCTTGTTGCTGAAACAAAGTATCATCGATCGTTAGAAACGTTATCTGATTTTTACAAACAAAATCCGAAGACCATTAAATTAACTGATAGTGTTGAATTAAAGCAACTCAGATCAGATTGTGATTTAAAATTTGATGTTTACGATATTCTTTCTCAGCAGCTTGAGCAAGCAAAAATTGATGCAAAAGACCAGGTTCCGGTTATCGAGGTGTTGAAAGCCGCCACGGTCGCAAAACAAAGTAACAAACCGAATGTTAAGAAGATTGTGTTACTAATGCTGTTTGTTGGATTAATTGTAGGAACTGGAGTTATTTTCACTAAAGGCAGGTATCAACGGAAATAGAATCATTGATTTGATAAAATCAGGCCACACCTCCAATTGCACAAATATGAGAGCTATTACTTTTTCGAACAAATGATTGTTAAAATCATTGTTTGATTTTTATCGGAGTATTGATATATGGACTTTAGTTTATTGAAAAAACAAACCCTAATTGATTTTTTTACAAAAGGAAATCAGAGAAGTATTAATGCTAAAAAAAACATTACTGCTTCTTTTTTTATAAAAGGAGCTAATATTTTAATTAGTCTTTCGATCATCCCTTTGACAATTAATTATATTGATCCTTATCGTTATGGGATTTGGATGACTCTAAGTTCTTTAATTGCATGGTTTGGTTTTTTTGATATTGGATTAGGAAATGGTTTAAGGAACCGGTTTGCTGAAGCGCTTGCAAAAGGGGAGCATGATAAAGCTAAAGTTTATGTAAGTACAACTTATGCAATATTATCGATATTGATTGCAGCAGTTGTTGCAGTATTTTTAGTAGTAAACAAATTTCTCAATTGGAACGCGATACTAAATGCTGATGTATCTGTTGTTTCAAACAATGAGCTAAGTATTTTAGCAACGATTGTATTCACTTTTTTTTGCATAAATTTTGTTTTAGTACTTATAACTACAATTTTAACAGCCGATCAAAAACCAGCGCTTGCTTCGTTATTTGATATGGTTGGACGGTTGCTTTCTCTTATAGTAATTTTTATTTTAACAAAAACCACCAAAGGATCGCTTTTATACCTTGGAGTTGTATATAGTTCTATGCCGGTTATTGTTCTTTGCGCTTCAAGTATATTTTTCTTTAATAGAAAATACAAGCAATACCGCCCCTCAATAAAAAGTGTTGATTTTAATCAGGCGCCTCAATTACTAAATATAGGAGTAAAATTCTTTATTATTCAGATAACAGTAATTATTTTTTATCAGACTAATGCAATCATAATTGCTCAAATGTTTCGACCTGGTGAAGTTACTGTCTATACTGTAACTTATCAATATTTTAATGTTTTCACCAGCGTTTTCTCAATCATCCTTTCACCATACTGGAGCGCATTTACAGATTCATATATAAAGAAGGACTTCGAGTGGATACGAAAAAGCATTTCAAAATTAAAAAAGCTTGCTTTGTTAATGATCCTTTTACTTGGAATTGCATTGTTGGCAAATAAGTTTTTTTTCAGTATCTGGATTGGCGATAAGGTAAAAGTGAATTTCGGACTATCCTTGGCAATTTTAATATTTATGGGGTTGTCAATGTTTAATAATGTTAACTGCCACTTTATTAATGGTGTTGGAAAGATTAAAATTCAACTTTGCGTTGCTTTGCTATTTTCACTTATTCATATCCCGCTTGCGTTGTTCTTTTGCTCAAAATTTGGAATAAGCGGAATTATGTATTCACCTATTTTAAATGCACTTACAACATTAGGGATTTATGAAATTCAGTATAGAAAAATAATCGACAGTAAAGCCTTTGGAATTTGGAATAAATAATAGAGACATGTAATTTGTGATATCATGCTCTTTAAAATTTGGATAATATATCAGATCATACAATTCTTATCGCTTTTAAATGAATTTTAGCCAATGAGAATTCTCTGGTTTACAGGAACACCTTCCCTTTACGAACAAAAAACACATCCTTATAATGGGGTGGGTTGGATTTATTCACTTGAAACCCTTTTAAGGCAGCAAAGCGGGATTGAGCTTGCTATTTCTTTCCTGCATGAGTCTGATAATGGAAGAGCGGAAAAAGAAGGTGTAATTTATTACCCCATCAAAAGGACATCTATCACTTCAAACCCGATGCGTTGGATTATTAATAACCATTTAGGAATAGAAGAAAATGAAGCATATTACCTTAAAAAACTACTTGATATTGTTAATGACTTTAACCCTGACATCATACACATTTTTGGCACAGAGGGGATTTTTGCTTTATTGCAAGGTAAAACACCAAAACCGATAATAATTCAGTTGCAAGGAATTTTGAATCCATGCAAAAACGCCTTTTTCCCACCCATTAAATTCAAAAGTAGTTTTAATAGCATAAATTTTATAAAAGAACATTTGCTTGGCACTACCCTATCAAATAGATATAAGCTATTTTGTAATATGGCAGAACGAGAAAAGATCTGTTTTTCACGTTCAAAATGTCTTGTAGGACATACGGAGTGGGACAAAAATGTCAGTTTACTTATGGCGCCTCAAGCCAAATATTTCCATATAGATGAAGTACTACGGCCTATATTTTATTTGACAAAGAAAGAGAATTACAGAAAGGGAAAAACCATTAAAATAGTCTCCACCCTTTCACCGACCATTTATAAAGGAATAGATGTTGTTTTTAAAACGGCAGACTTACTCAAAAAGAGTATTTCTATTAATTTTGTATGGGATATTATTGGAATTGACGGAAACTCGCAATTCTTGAAAAAATTTGAAAAGGAGTTAAAAATCTCTCATGTTGAAAATAATTTAGTTTGCCTTGGGAAAAAATCTCCTGAAGAAATTGCAACGCTTCTCTTAGATGCAGATCTGTTTGTCCATCCATCATATATTGATAATAGTCCAAATAGTGTCTGTGAAGCTCAAATATTGGGGTTACCGGTAATAGCTTGCAATGTTGGAGGTCTCGCGACATTAATTGATAATGGCAGTACGGGATTATTGATACCCTCAAATGGTGTTTTTGAATTGGCTCATATAATTGCTGATTACGATAAAAATCCTGAAGTGTATTTTAATTATGGAAGATTAGCTCGGGAAAAAGCGCTTCAAAGGCATAATAAAACGATAATAATTAATGATCTTTTAAATTTATATAATCAAT
>JALNWE010000053.1 GCA_023231065.1 Bacteroidales bacterium | reverse complement strand
GCAATTGGCCCCGCTACAGGCGCCTGCTGGGCGCCATACTCCAACATTTTTCCATTTTCGTAATCAGTGGTAAACCGCTGATACAGTTTTCCCTTATCCTGGGCATTTACCAAAAAGCCCAGAAACACAGCAAGGAATGTGAATGCGTAAAACTTTTTCATAAGTTATAGTTTAATTGGTTAATAATGCAAAGCAGGGGAACATCGACTGCAATTATGATAGCGTTCCTACAAATGTATTAAATTTTCTTCAGGAAAATTACAACAAAATCACGAAAGTATTTTCCGGATAATTTTTTCCATCAAACCGAACGGGATCAAGGCTGCCATCCTTATTTTCAGGCTGTTATTGATAGCATACACCGCTTGGGGATGCGGATTCCCGGAAATCCCGTAAATAAATGATGCCACTTTTTCAGGACTTTTGGCGCGGGGAATTTCTTTTGCCGCAACACGGGCAAAAACCGAAAACGGTTTTTCAATGAGCCATTTCTTTGAAGGCGCATCCCCGCGACCTTTGTCCTGATCCAGGCTTGAAACAACCGAAAGCAGGGAAGTATCTATGGCGCCGGGCCTGACAATAACGACCTCTATTCCCCGGTACTTCAATTCCTGCCGCAAGACCTTTGCATACCGTTCAACGAGGTTCTTGGTGAGCGGGTATGGCATGAAAGGAAGCGTGAGGCGGAAAGCTTCGCTGCTGATATGAATGATCCTGCTACTGTTGTTTTTCAAAACCGGTAAAAAGGTTTGATTAACGCGGCAGGCACCGAAAAAATTAACATCGAAGATCTGTTGGAGCCATTCAGCGGGAGCTTCCGACAAAGGGAAATACCGGTCAACACCCGCGTTATTGATGATCAGATCCGGTGTAAGGCCGGCGTTTGTTACCGTTTCAAACAGGAATTTTGTTCGCCATCTTCTACCGAAATTGCAATTTAAAAATAGAACCGGCTCCGAAAAGTCAAATCTTTCATTTTACCGCGAAGACGCAAAGACACAAATGTATCATATCCAATTATTTAAAATTTTGCGCCTTAGCGACTTGGCGGTGAAAAGTAGTTTTGAAGCGGACTAATCTATATAAAAACACAAAAAATATATAGGGTATTTTCATGCTGAGGTATCTTAAAGAGGTAACCCATCAAAAATGAACCTATAAAAACCGTCAGCTATGAAAACAATGAATCAAAACCTGATCCGTATTGGCATTATTTTAATGTTTTTTGCCGCTTATAGCACAACGTTGGCACAAAATACATTTGTTACCATTAACGGACAATTGAAGGACGCCAAAACAGGGGATAAGATCAAGTACGCCACCATCACGGTTCCCAACACGGGCATTGGAACGGTGTCAAACTCCGAAGGTGAATTCATCCTGAAAGTGAATACCTCGCTCAATGCCGAATACTTCGAAGTATCACACCTGAGCTATTCTACAACAAAGTTCAGGATCAGCGAAGCAACCGGAAAAGAAAAAATCTTCCTGCTTGAATCTCAGCCCATCCAACTGAAAGAGTTATCTGTATTACCCGCGGATGCACGCGGAATTGTGGAAATGGCCTTAGACAAAATCAAAAAGAATTACAGTGAAGCCCCAAATATGATGACCGGCTTCTATCGGGAATCTATCAGGCAACGCCGTGATTATCTTTCCATTTCCGAAGCGGTTATCGATATCTGGAAAGCCCCCTATACAACCAGACAGGATGATCAGGTAAGGATTTTCAAGGGCCGTAAGGGAGCCAATGTGAAAAAAGCCGACACCATCATGGTTCAGCTGCAAGGTGGGCCAAATGTCCTGATGCTGATCGATATCGTCAAACATACCGACCTGAGCATCGCGTTGGATAACCTTGATAACTACCGGTTCGAATTTGAGTCTGTTGTCAATATCGACAATAAACTGAACTGGATTATAAACTTCGCGCCCAATGTCATAAAAGAAGAACCGCTATATTTTGGGAAACTTTATATTTCGCAGGATAACATGGCAATTACAAGGGCTGAATTCAGCCTCGACCTCAGGGACGAAGATAAAGCCTCCCACGTTTTTATTCAGAAAAAGCCGCTGGGAGTGCACTTTATGCCGACTTCCACCAGCTATCTGGTAACCTATAAGGAGCAAAACGGAAAATACTATCTGAGTTATGTACGCGTCGATCTGAAATTCCGTTGCGACTGGAAAAAACGATTATTTAAAAATTCCTATACCCTGATGTCTGAGATGGCCATTACTGACAGAAAGGCAGAAAATATTGTTAAATTTGCGAATCAGGAGGTTTTCAAATCGAATATGATATTCGAAGAAAAGGTCCAGGATTTTACAGATACCAATTTCTGGGGTGAAAACAACATCATCGAACCTGATAATTCTATTGAAAACGCCATCAAAAAACTCGCTAAAAAAATGAAAAACTAAATCATCCACCTTCTCATTCCTAATTTCCAATTCCCCATGATCCTGACTGATACCTCCATACAGAAAAAAATACAGGGTGGCGACATCAGGGAATTTGAACGGCTTTTCAATAAATACTATGAACCTTTGTGCCGTCATGCCGATAAAATCCTGAACGACATGGATACGGCAGAAGATGTAGTCCAGGAGTTTTTCTATCATTTCTGGAAAAACAGGAAAACCTTCACGCCTAAGTTATCTTTGAACGCATACCTCTACCAATCAATCCGTAACAACGCACTTCATTATCTCGAACACCTTGCCATACGGAAAAGATATGAAAAACAGGTTTTCAACGAATCTCAGGATATCATGCCGGCCCCTTTGCAACCGGATGTTGAATTGAATGACCTTGATCAAATAATAAACGCAACGCTCCAGCAAATGCCGGAGCGTTGCTCACGGATTTTCAGGATGAACCGTTTTGAAGGCAAGAAATATCGTGAAATCGCTGAAATCCTGGTTATTTCAGTAAAAACTGTCGAGGCCGATATGGGAAAAGCGCTTAGGATGTTCCGGGAATCATTGAAAGAATATACCGGAGAAAGCGTAAGGATAAACAATTAAATTACAAAAATCGTCATGGAAACAGATCAAGATAGTCAGCTACAGGCAGAAATCCTTGCAAAATACCTGAGTGGCGAAATGAGCGAAGCAGAATCACGCGCTTTTGAAGAAGGGATCTCTGTTTCGGAAGAGAAAAAAATCAGTGTTGAAAAAATGAAAAGTCTATGGACGGCTATGGAAAGAAAGAAAGACATAAAATCCCCGCGTACCCGCGAAGCCTGGGATAAACTGTATGGTCGTCTTCAGGATGAGCAACTGATCCCTTCGCGGGAAGTTGCCAAAAGAAAGATATCATTTCCCGTTTTTATCAGGATCGCTGCCATGGTATTGATCCTGCTGGGCCTGAGCATGGTTATTTACTGGAGCATGAACCGCAAACCAGCTATTGAAATGGTCCAGCTCAACACGGGCCATACTGAAAATACGTTGATTAAAACCCTTGGTGATGGCTCGGTAATTTATATCGCCCAGAATTCGTTGTTCTCTTATCCCAGGGAATTTGATCCCGGATCGCGCAATGTTGAATTGAAAGGGGAAGCATTCTTCGATATTTCACCCAATCCGGATAAACCATTTATCATCGAAACCGGGGAAGCGACAATACAGGTACTGGGAACAGCTTTCAACGTGAAAACAAACCCTGGTAAAGGCTTCGAACTTTGTGTGGACCGGGGGAAAGTAAAAGTTACTTTAAATAAAGACCCTTCGCACAGCGAAATGGTGACAGCCGGTGAAAAGATATCAACCATTCATAATAACCTTGTGAAGTCAAAGTGTCTTGTAAACGAAGCTACGCCATGGTATAAGCAACGCATGCATTTCAAGGATGAAACGCTTAGGAATATTATTTCGGTCCTGAATCGGAATTTCAGCGCTACCTTTGCGTTAGCAGATGATGAGATCGGAAAACATAAACTGACAGTTACTTTCCAAAACGAAACTGCCGAAACCATGACCGGGCTCATCTGTGCTGCCCTGAACCTGAAAAGCCAAACCATCAATGGGTCTGTTGTATTTTCCGAAAATAAAAATGGGGCAAAACAGAATTAAGTTTTGCAAACGCGGCCTTTGGCTTTTCCTCTTACCCTTTACCCTAAACACCGCTTTCGGTCAGGTTCCTTTGCTCGAAAAAACCATTAGGATCCCCCGACAAAACACCACGCTTTACGAAGCGCTGAACCTGATTTCGCAAAAAGCGGACTGCTTTTTTATTTATGATAGCGAAAATGTCAAAAGCGACAAACGCGTTAAGCTTTACGCGGATAACCAATCCTTGAAAAAGGTGCTCGACAACATCCTTTTAAATACCGGATTGGAGTATAAAGTACTTGGAAAACATATCCTGATCTGTAAAACGAAACAAGATGAATATCTTGTAAATAAAGCACAACCAATTGTATCCCATGATGATACAATAAAAAATATTGTGATCAGAGGGCACATTTACGATAAACAAAATAAGACAGCGATCCCGTTTGCCACGATTGGCATCATGGAGGAAAACATCGGGACTATTACCAATAACGATGGTTTTTTTACCCTTAAAATTCCGGTTTCCCTGATAGGGACCTCGCTGGTGGTTTCACACCTGGGATATATGAGCCAACACATCCCGATCCGGTTGCTCAACAGACAACAGGTTGATTTTTTCCTTGACCGCAGGATTATTTCCATTCAGGAGGTTATTATCCGCTACATCGATCCGGATCTGATTATTAAGAAAGCAATAGAACAGCGAAAAATGAACAACGCCATTGATCCTGCTTATCTTACAACTTTTTACCGCGAAGGCGTACAGAAAAATAATAAGTATATCAGCTATTCGGAGGCGGTTTTTAAGGTATATAAATCGCCCTATGATGTCAGTGAGCATTACGACCAGGTGAAACTGCTGAAATCCAGAAAAATACAGGCCTCAAATCCCCGCGATACTGTTTACCTTAAACTCAAAGCCGGCGTGCAGTCAGCCTTACAACTTGATATTGTAAAATGCATCCCGGGTTTTCTTGATCTCACACCGCCTCCAGAATACACTTATACTTATTCCGACCTTGTATCTTATAATGCAAAAGATGCCTATGCCATCACTTTTGTGCAAAATGCCGATCTGAAAAAAGCCTTGTATTCCGGGACAGTTTATATTGAAAAAGAGGGTTTTGCTATACTTGGCGCTGATTTTGAGATCAATCCCGAATTCCTCGATTTGGCTGCCGAAGACCTCGTGCTGAAGAAAAGCCCCAGGTTGATCGTTAAACTCGAAAAAATAAAATACTCCGTCAGCTTTATGCCATTCAATGGCCGGTATTATCTTCAACATGTGCGCTGTGACCTGCAGGTAAAAACCCGGTTAAGACATCACTTAACCTCTGAGACTTTTAATACGTTCCTCGAACTTGCCACCTGTAATATTGATACGGTACATGTCGTAAAATTTCCAAAACAGGAAATAATGAAACCCAATGTTATCTTTTCGGACCGGCCCTTCAACAGTTATGATGCTTTCTGGGATGATTTTAATGTCATTACCCCCGAAACAAAGCTCAGTGAAGCCTTGTCGAAAATCCTGGGGAAAATTGAGGAGAAGGTGAACCAGCAACGCTGAAAGCCTTGCAGTAAAATGTCACTTTTTCAAAATCACTTTAGAACAGATAAACACGTATATTTGCAGACGGAAAACAGTTTCAATATCTTATTACATGGGTTTGTTCACGAGAGAAATAGCAATAGACTTAGGGACTGCAAACACAATCATCCTTTATAACGGTAAAGTCATGGTTGATGAGCCTTCCATCGTTGCTATCGAACGGAGTTCGGGAAAAATCATCGCAGTTGGGAAAAAGGCGCAGATGATGCATGGGAAAACCCATGAAAACATCAAGACCATCCGCCCTTTACGGGGTGGCGTTATCGCTGATTTCCAGGCCACTGAACACATGATACGGGCCATGATCAAAATGATCGATCTGGGTAAATCCTGGTTCCCTCCTGCCCTTAAAATGGTTATTGGTATCCCTTCCGGTATTACTCCGGTAGAAGAACGGGCAGTGAAAGAATCAGCCGAACAAGCTGGCGCGAAAGAGGTCCGGCTTCTCCATGAGCCCATGGCAGCAGCTCTCGGGATCGGGATCGACGTGCTTGAACCTGTCGGCAATATGGTGGTTGACATCGGGGGTGGCACCAGCGAAATAGCGGTTATTGCCCTTGGCGGTATTGTGACCAGCAAATCTATCCGCATCGCGGGCGATGAATTCAATGCCGACATAGAAGAATATATGCGGAAACAGCACAATATCCAATTGGGAGAGCGTTCTTCGGAAAATATTAAAATTGAAGTCGGCGCAGCCATGGCCGATATTGACAACCCTCCTCCTGATTATGCTGTCCACGGACGCGATATGCTGACAGGCATTCCTAAAGAAGTCCTTGTAAACTCTGCTGAAATTGCCTACTGCCTTGATAAATCTATTGCAAAAATCGAAGCTGCCATCATGAATGCATTGGAAATGACGCCCCCTGAGCTGTCTTCTGATATTTTTGAGACAGGCATTTACCTGACAGGTGGTGGCGCTTTGCTCCGTGGCCTGGACAAACGGCTCCACCTGAAAACCAAGCTGAAAGTTCATGTTGATGAAGATCCGTTGCGCGCTGTCGCCCGCGGAACAGCCATCGCTTTGAAAAATTTCGACAAGTTCACCTTCCTCATCAAATAGAAGGTCCCATGATTTGACCATGTACATCTCATTGTTATATAATGAGTTTACAATTTCATGTATGGGAACCGGTTTGTGCTGTTTTTTGACTGGCTTTTAATCTTTTTATCTGGTTCAACAGCACCAGGAGCGTCAATAGTGATGAGGATAAATCGGCAGCCGGCCCGCTCAGCCATATTCCATTCAGACCAAGGAAGTGTGGAAGTATTAAAAGGGAGGGAATAAGGAAAATCACCTGTCGCGTCATGGAAAGAAAGATGGAGATTTTTGCTTTCCCGATGGAGGTAAAGAAATTAGAAGTAACCACCTGGAACCCGACAACAGGAAACAGGAGGAGGTTTAACTTCAACCCCGTTGTGGCCAGGCTGATCAGCTCGCTGCTGGTCGTGAAAGCCGAAGAGATCAGCTCAGGAAAAAATTCGGCAATTAAAAATCCGAAACTGGTCACACCCGTTCCGGCAATTAGGGTTAGCCAATAGGCCCTGATAACGCGGGAGGTCTGCCGGGCCCCGTAATTATATCCTGCAATCGGTTGCATCCCCTGGGTGAAACCAATAACGATCATCACAGCAAGGCTGCCTATGCTGTTGATGATACCAAAAGCGCCGATGGCGAAGTCCCCTCCATATTTTCTTAAACGGAGATTCATAATGGAAGTCACCAAACTGGCACAAAGAAGCATGAGGAAGTTCGACATCCCAATAGAGACAATATCCCTGATGATCTTCTTTTTTAATTTCATATAGCCTGGCAGGAAGTGTACAAAACTGTCTATCTTCGAGAAGTGAAGCGTCCCGATCACGGTACCTGTAATTTGGGCTAAGACCGTGGCGAAGGCGGCGCCGCGGATACCCCATTTAAAAACAAAAATGAATAAAGGGGCGAGGACCAGATTTACTGCTACCGTGATAAGCGTGATCGTCATTGCCTTGCCGGGATACCCGGAAGCCCTCATGATATTGTTGAGCCCCAGATAAAGATGGGTGAAAATATTACCCAGTAAAATGATCTGCATGAACTCTTTTGCATAGGGTAGCGTATCTTTACTTGCTCCGAGAATAAAAAGGACCGGTTCAAGAAACGCCAGGGCAGAAAGACCGACAGCCAGTCCCAGGATGATATTCAGCATGACGGCATTACCAAGGATCCTTGTTGCCCCCTCCCGATCGTGCTGTCCGAGACGGATTGAAACCATGGCGCTGGCGCCGATACCAACCATGGAACCAAAGGCGGCAGTAATATTCATCAGGGGAAATGTGAGCGCCAACCCCGAAATAGCCAGCGGCCCTACTCCCTGACCAATAAAAATCCGGTCGATGATATTATAAAGAGAGGCTGCCGCAGTTGCAATGATGGCGGGACCGGAATACTGTATGAGCAACTTCCCTATCTTCTCACGGCCCAGATCATTCGCATTGCCTCTTTTACTCATTTGTTGAATTTCATTTTAGCAGGTGCAAAGATCATCATTCTGACGTAATGGTCACAACGAAGTGCATTATTGTCTTCCTTCTTCACCATGATAAAAAATCAGATAAAAAATGAGTCACGGGTGATTTCCCATGACTCATAAATTCCCCCAAAAACAAACAGATCAGTGGTATTCCTCAGGGAAAACTGACAGATCCCCGTTGAATGACCAGGTGATTTTAAGTTGACTGATCAGGGATGCCAGATCTTGTCAGCATTACGATAACCAATCGTATTGCCGTACCAGTCCGGATAAAGTACGCCCCCTGACTGGGCCCAGGCAGCAAAATAATTGTATGCCTGCGTGATATCAATAAATTCAAAAGGATAATCGAACGACACCGGGATGTTAAGCGCCCAGGGAAGATTTTTATCTGTTTTATAATATCTTCCGGTACCGGGATCAGAATTATCATCAAATGTGCCAAAATAGCTTAAATCAACCAACGATGTTGGAATGTAGTTGGGTAAATGGACTTCAATGGCGCGATTCAAGCCTTTGATCAGGAACGGGTTGAACGGAGCTGTACCTAAGATGGTAGTCAGTACCGGGGTCGCCAGGTGAACCGTAATGGTTATGGTATCCGCTGTCCCCACGGGTGCATTGGGCAATGTATTGAAGAAGGAAGAGCCGGCGCTGTGGATAACATTGTCTGTATTATCCCAGGCAATAATGACTGCATGGGCCTGATTGGCTTCGGTTCCGTTGGAATTGAGAGATACATAGCCTTCCTGTAAGCTATAACCTGTTACAGACCCAATATCTGACGATGTCAATCCGTCAATCTGAAAACCAAACCCATTCTTTAATCCCGCACCAGCTGCTTTCACATAAAACTTGGCAATAATATTCACCACTTTGTTTTCAGTGTTTGTCTGAAGGTTATATTTATAATAAACAACAAGATCATTGATATCATAATCCCCTTTACCCGGCCAGAGATCTTCATAAACCACGGTGCCTGTCGTATAGTTATCAGTGATTGGCGGTGGCGTCGGATTTGAACCTTCCGGATTACATGCTGAGGTAGGAATGGTATTCACTATATTGGCAAAGCTGACAAATGTTGCGCCATTGACAAAGTTAGAAGCATCCCCGCTAACCATGACACCATCCGTTTGGGCAACTTCAACAGGGCCGTTTACAACATTAGGGCCATCAAAACGCAAATCATGGGCCACCTTGACCTCGTTCCTGATACCGAGTCCGATAATATCCCCATTCATCCTGAGATCATAAGTGGAGATCATCGCCTGATCGATCAGTTTCATAAAGGCCTGCCCCCCCTGGATATCAGTCTCCTGATAAACTTTTAAATACCCTGATTGGTTGGTAAATTCACAGCTGTTCAAATGAAAATTAAGGTGGGTAATGATTTTACAGGCATTCAGTATCTGGCCGTTGTTACAGTTCATTTGCCCCATTACCTCAATCGTACCATTGTTTGTGAGCTGCTTATGAACGTTAAAGTCACCATTTATAGTGAGTACACCGGTATTCACCAGGCTGGGATCGTGCGGCCCGCCGCTGTTCATTAAATACTGCCCGCCAACAGTCATAGTCCCAAAGTTCTCAACCAATACTTTTGGGGTAAAATTATCAGCAATGGATAATGTTCCGTAATTCGTTAATGTTGAATTATCATCCTTCGACATGGAACTGAGGACCGCTGTTCCTGTGGAGGCAATAATAACAGTACTGACATTGCTGTTGTCCCCCATATTTATGACACCAGAAAATGAACCACAGATCTGGAGCGTTCCCTTTTTCACATCCACCGATCCCGAAGCCGATCCGGTTATATAATAGGTATTCCCGTCATTGATCGTTTTATTAAGCACACCTGACAGCGTAAACTGCGGGACCGCGGCGCTACAGTCAGGACCTGAATTTGCATTGAATGTGCTTTTCACGCCACTTTGTGGGGTGAAGGTATAACTGATACTGGCATTAACCGGCACTTCTACAATATGGGTTATACCATTGGAAGGAATCAACTTTAAGTACAAAGAGGAAACAGCCGTGGTTAAGGATATTTTAGCAATCAACGGATTTTCATTGCCTGCATATCCGGTAAAAACAAGTTTCCCGGCATTATCCGGATCACCATTAAATACCTGGATGGTATT
Organism: Bacteroidales bacterium; assembly: GCA_023231065.1. Taxonomy (GTDB): domain Bacteria; phylum Bacteroidota; class Bacteroidia; order Bacteroidales; family FEN-979; genus CAIVAT01. The sequence continues at coordinate 10,101 of JALNWE010000053.1, read as the reverse complement.
ATACCGATAGGTGTTTTGCGGGAAATTCATACCAATGCTCAAGTCCACATCCCTGGTCATATTCCAGTTAAAAGTTGCAGGAACTTGTAAATCATTCATTGAACTAACATTGGCATTTTCACCGGAAGGATTACTATCCGGATTTTTTTTACATCCCGGTAATATAAATAGAGAAATAACTATTGTGACGGATAAAATAAAGACGGTACGTTTCATGGTTTTCGGTTTTGGTGAATCTTTCTATGACCATTTAATTAATATACAAAAATAGCATGAACAGAACCCTCAAACAAGTACAAATTAGTATATGTATATATTATCCGTGAAAATGTCGCCAGGAACCTTTTAAAAGGATTGTACCTATAAAAGAGAATGTGATCACCAACGGAATGCGTACCGGGGCCATGATGTTAGCCGTTTTTTTCATGATCAGCCTTGGATTTTTTTTGATCTTGGTAAAACGGGTACCCGTTCAATGAAAATCTGCCCGACCGTCCACTAAGAAAAAAGAAACCCCTCCAGCTGTATAAGCTAAAGGTGTCACTAAAAGCAGGCACCACTAATTACGAGGACTACGCCAAACAACCCGCCGCCTCATCTCTTCCGGCAGCCGGTATCATCCGCACCTGGATCGGTTCCAGCGGAATCATAAATTTCTTTGCCGAAACCGGCTCCACCCTGAAGGCGATTTTCGGGGTACAGGCCGATTACAATGATGCCATTTCAAAGAAGCATGCAAACACACTCGACCACACCCAGGGATCTGATGGCGGCCTCGCGGCCGGCGCCGACTGGGATGTCACTGCAACCGCCGATACAGCCTATGGTGCCTTAAAGATCACTGTTACCGGGCAGTCAAGTACGACGATACGTTGGGTGGCGTTTGTGGAGTTGATTGAGGTAGCATTTTAGCCCTGGTCGAAGCATAGTTATTCGCATCAATCAACAATTCTGTAATTAAAATTTTGAAATATAATCCATTGTAACAAAAATGAACGAATATACACCGGACAATAATCTGTGTTTAGATTAAATATTTTTTCTTGTTTTGTTAATATGATGTAAATAACTTTGTACTTTTGCATCCCCGTATAAGAGTTCTCACTCTTTCAAATACTACACGTGAGCAATCTCAGACAAAAATCTGAAGCCAATCTAGATGCCGCAAAACTCCTTTTTGACAATAATTTGTATGCTCCATCCGTTCACTGTTCATACTATTCTTCATTCCAAGGAATGAAATTTGTAATCAAAGATTTTTTTGCTTGTGATTACCAACAACAGGAAAGTGAGTTATTTAGAATCAAGCAGCAAAAAGCCACAAAGAGTATTGGGATTCATGAGTACACGATTAATAAATTTGGAACTGAGGTCAAAAAGTTTTCGACAACTGAATATCTTTATTTTACCAGATCAATAAAGGATCTTAGAAAATTTCGATTAGATTCTGATTATAAAGATATCGCAATCTCACATGAAGAAGGACGGAAGGCATTAGTAATTTCAACAGATGTGTTCTCAAAAATGAAAGATTTATTTCACATATGAAGGTTATGAAAAGCAAAGAATATTTAATTGAGAAAATATCAAGAATAGCAGAGATTTTTTCACATCTCTCTTTCAGATATCAATATGACATCATTGATCAAACCCATATAGTTGAAGTTAAACCCCTTGAAGACTTTAATTCTAATGAAGATTATGCTACTTATGAAGCAGATCTTACTTTTTCGTTTGATCAAAAATTCTTTCCAGAAAGTGTAATGTTTGTTTCTGAGGACTCATTAACAAAAGTAACAAATCCAGAATTTGAAATTATTCCTTGTAAAATCTCATTGAATTTAGATTTTGGCTTGGAACAATTTAAATTTGATGGTTTTGACCAATTAACTGTTCCTTGTTGTAATTTTGAATACAGGTTAGCCGCATGAAACAAGTTAAATCAGAATTATCTACTTTTCAATTTCAAGGCTTTACAATTGAACGATCCTTATTTGAAAGATTAGAAGTAAAAATTTCAAAATCGTTATCAATCAAGATAATTCCCAAAGGCAAATACCTAAAGGAACAGAATAAATTTGAGCTTTTTTTAGGTATTAGGATTGAGGACAGTAACAAAACACTTAAAATTGAAATTGATTCGATTGGCATTTTTATTCTAAGCGGTCAGAGTTCGGACGAAATATTGAAAAGCTATTTATTCCTAAATGCGCCTGCAATTCTTTTTCCATATATTAGAGCCTATATCGCTTCCCTGACAACCTTATCGGGTGCCGGTTTTCCTGTTACCTTGCCAACGTTGAATCTAACTAACATTGGGCAAGAACTTGAAAGGAATACCGAATTTATATAATCTGCCTTTCAGCATTGCTTTGCCAATAACCCCTTTTACCCTTGGGTTTAAAGAATCATTTTATCAATTTTTACCGTCACCTCGAGAAAGTAAAACCCCGTAAATCATTGATCTACGGGGTTTTACTTTTGATTATTTGTGCCCGGAACAGGACTCGAACCTGCACATCCGTACGGATACTAGTCCCTGAAACTAGCGCGTCTACCAATTCCGCCACCCGGGCATATTCTATGAGAAATCAGGAATGAGAAATTAAGAATTGGTTGGCAAAGGTAAAAAAAATTAATTGTAACTTATAAATAAAAAGTGGAAGGGCTATACATAAAGATTTTTTGTTACTTTTGTCTGTCAATCACTGTCTATATATTCTAAAAGCTTATCCGGTTTGCCCCGGAAATGGCGCCAGCCTCCAGTAAAATTTATAGGTTGGCCATGTACCCAAAGGAAATCTCATTATTCACAATTAAAATAAACTCCAATCTTTTAAAGCATGAAAAAAATTACCTATGTAACAACTCTGTTGCTTATGTTCTGCGCATTCCACGGATTTGCGCAGAAGCAAGTATTGACTTACCAGTTTGACAAACCTGAAGTTAAAACTTCGGCCGATGGATTTACCGATATCAACTATCGGAATTGTATTAACATGGGCGAGGAAGGAACTCCTTATCTACCGCAGTTTTCTGCATCCGTATTATTGCCTCCGGGCACAGAAATTTCCTCTGTAAATGTTATAGCAGTCGAATATTATCCTGAGGAGGCCGGGATCTCCGTCCGCCCCGCGTCCAGGCAATTTCCCATATCCATCGGGGCTCCCGACGGATATAAACCGGCGCCTGCCTTAAACATCTACTCTTCCACCGTTGCATATCCTTCAACGGAGGTCTCTGCCCTGTCAACCGGTTTTCTCCGCGGTCATGCCATTGGCTCTTTTAATCTCTGCCCGGTAACCTTTTACCCCTCCCTGCAAAAAGTAAAATTTATTAAAAGCATTACCCTTGGGATCGTTGAAAAATCAACTGAACGGGCTGCCCAGGCGCTGGGTTTCCTCCGCTCCGATGCAACCACCAACAACCATATCCTCTCTGTTGTTAAAAATCATGACCTGCTCCGGGAATATAATACCGTCGAAAGCGGGAATGATCCGATCTACGATATACTCCTGATCACAAACAACAACTTACTCCCTTTCTTCAGCGATTATATCGCTTACAAAGAAAGTACCGGCTATGCAGTTGCAACTAAGACTGTCGAAGAAATTTACAGCCAGTATTCAGGGGCTGATAACCAAATGAAGATCAGGAACTGCATCATTGATTTCTACCAGAACAGCGGGATCAGCTATGTGATCCTTGGCGGCGACGCTGATGTCGATAACGCTCCTCAAAATATCGTTCCCAAACGCGGCCTGTACGCCGATCCCGGCAGTGGTTATGCCGACGACGATATCCCTTCGGATATGTATTATGCCTGCCTTGATGGCACATGGAATACCAACAACAATAATAAATGGGGAGAACCTGGCGAAGATGACCTGTATTATGAAGTCGGTATCGGCCGGCTGTGCGTGGATAATTCCACCGAATTAGGGAATATGCTCAATAAACTTACCCTGTACCAGACCAGCCCCGTAACTGCAGATATCCAGAAAGGATTAATGATTGGCGAACAATTAGATGGATCGACTTACGGAGATGACTACAAAGAAGAAATAGTGACCGGCGGGTCGATGAACGGATATGTAACGGAAGGAATGCCGCTGACCTTTTCTATTACCCGTCTTTACGAAAGCCAGGGAAACTGGGAAAAGACAAATGTATTCAGCAACTTTAACAATGGCGCTCATTTGCTTAATCACCTGGGACATTCCAACGTGGATTACAACATGAAGATGTACAACAGCGACATCACTACTTCCAACTTCCAGAACAACGGCGTCAACCACGGATTTGTCATCGGTTATTCCCAGGGTTGCTATAATGGCTCGTTTGATAACCGGGGTACCGGTTCCACCTACAGCGAAGAAGATTGTTTTGCCGAAACCATCACAACCCTTGCCACTGCCGAAGTTGCAGGCGTTTCCAATGCACGTTACGGGTGGTATAACCCGGGAGGCACCAACGGTGGTTCCCAATTCTTTGACCGCCAGTTTTTCGATGCCTTGTTCGGGGAAAATATCTATCTGATCGGCGACATGAATTCAGACTCAAAGGAAGATAATGTCTCTTATATTAATGGGGATGGCGTAGTGAGATGGTGCGGATACGAGACCAATTTGTTCGGGGATCCCACAATGGATATCTGGACTGCTGTCCCAACGGGATTCCAGGCAACTTATCCTGTCACTATTTCGGTTGGTATGGATCAGATGGAGTTCCAGACAGGTACTCCTTATGCGCGGATCGCACTGATGCAGGACGGCTCCCTCATCGGAAGAGGGATTGCTGACGCTAATGGGGATGCGACCATTCTCTTCGAACCGATTGTAACGGTAGCTCCCATCTCGGTCTCCATCATCGGCCATAACCGTATCCGCCACCAGGGATCGGTTATCGTAATATCCGATCAACCTTACGTGGTTTACCAATCATACCAGATCAACGATCCCCTGGGGAATAACAACCAGTTGCTTGATCCCGAAGAAACCGTCGGATTAACAATGGCTTTAAAGAATTTTGGGAATCAGCCCGCATCCAATGCAGTAGCCACGCTCAGTACCACTGACCCCGATATCAGCATCACCGACAACACGGAGAACTTTGGCAATATCGCCGCAGGAGAAACCGTTTCGGTTGATAATGCCTTTGGCCTAACCGTATCCAATTCCATTCCTGACCAGCATTTGATCACTTTTAATGTTGCAGTAGCCGCGGATTCCGTATGGAACTCACAGTTCACCATCACTGCCAATGCGCCTGTTTTCAGCATCGGAACTATCTCTGTTAATGATATCGAAGGTGGCAACGGGAATGGCAGGCTTGATGCAGGGGAAACCGTTGACGTTTCGATCATGACAAGCAACCTGGGACACAGCAACGCTGCCGCTGTTTTGGCAGCCATCACATCCGCCAGTCCCTATATCACCATCAATTCAGGTACTTATACCATTGGCGCCATCGGAGTTAACGAAACAGCCACGGCTACTTTCAACCTGACTGTTGCTCTCGGCGCCCCCGTCGGAGCCTCTGCTGATATAAATTATACCATGACATCCGGCGGATATTCCGCTCAAAAAACTTTCATCGCTAAAGTCGGACTGACACTCGAAGACTTTGAATCCGGTAATTTCAACCATTTTGACTGGGCCCACTCCGGGAGCCAGCCCTGGACCGTCAACAGTGTTGATCCTTATGAAGGGATCTATTCGGCACAGTCAGGGGATATCATCAATAACCAGAAATCACAACTTATGCTGACAATGGATGTTCCTGGTTCCGATAGCATTTCGTTTTATTTAAAAACCTCCTGCGAAAACATTTTCGATCGTCTCAGGTTTTACATTGATGCCACCCAGATGGGTCAGTGGTATGGTGAAACAGGATGGACAAGGGTTGCATACCCTGTGACCGCCGGAAACCATACTTTTAAATGGGAATACAAGAAGGATGGCAGCAATTCAGCAGGAAGCGACTGTGCCTGGCTCGATTACATTATCTTCCCGGCTATTGGTAATACTGGATTGTCAGTGACCGGCGCCGTAACGTATGCCAACACCTCTAATACGCCGTTAAGCAACCTGTCCATCAACCTTAAAAACGGAGCCGGTACCATTATCGGTACTGCCACGACCAACGCATCCGGCGCTTATTCGTTTTCTCCTGTCCCTGCCGGATCCTATACATTTGATGTTACATGCGCCAAGCCATGGGACGGAGTTACCGCCATGGATGTCCTGCTTTTCCGCAAACATATTGCCAGTATTGAATTGCTGACCGGCATTTATTTGTCTTCCGGCGATGTCAATGCATCCGGTGACGTGACGGCTTCCGATGTACTACTGCTCAAAAAACGTATTGCCTATATCAATAATTCATTCCCAACGGGTGACTGGTTATTCAACAATACTTCATTCGTCATGGGCAGCAGTAATTTAGTACAGGATTTTAATGGGATCGCTTTTGGCGATGCCAACGGGTCCTATGTGCCACCCGCTAAGATGATCCCCACTCCTGCTCCACTCATGGGCGCCCTTTCCATCGGAACTGTCAATGCCGTACCCGGCGAAGTTACAATTCCGGTTTATATCTCGGATATTCAAAACCTCGGGGCATTCCAGTTCACGATCCAGTACGATGCCGCGAAATTACAGTTTGAAAATATCGCCAATATCTATCCCGGTATGGAAGATATTACCGTTGGGAACCCTGTCCCTGGCTATATCACCTTTGTCTGGGTTGCTGAAACCAATGGTATCTCGATCGGTAACGGTATCCTGTTCAACCTGAAATTCTCGTTGCTGAGCAGCGAAGGATCAGCCATCGCATGGAGCAATATGCTGACGGTCCGCGAATTCTGCGATTATGACGGCAATGCATTTGAACCGGCCTATACCCACGGATCGGTTAACGCCCCTACCGGAATGATTGAAACCGGGGATGCATCCAACCTGGTCCTCTATCCTAACCCGAACCATGGTAGTTTCACGCTCCAGCTTGACAACAACAAGCTCACCCCTGTTACTATCAAGGTGGTTAATTCGCTTGGAAAGACCGTGTATGAAGAAAAGAATGTCGTGGTCAACGGAGCTTATTCCGTCAGACTGGGCGATCAGCCTCAAGGGCTATACATCATTACCATTTCCGACGATAATAATACCATCAATAGAACCTTTATGATCCGGTAATAAAATTCTTATTGCCTGAATTAGAAAAGTGGTCTGGTTTGCACCGGATCACTTTTTTTTATCATCGTATTAAGTCTCCCGGAAATTATGATGCAAACGGGATGAGAGAAATAGGGAGAAGATATTTTATCGTATAAAATAGGTGAATACGGCTAAAGTAACTAAAACAACACCGGTTATTCCCTTTTCGTGATGTTCGAGAAAATGCACATTGAAAGTCTGGATCCCTTTTATCCCAAGATAAACGAGTAGTAACATGACTACCAAGGTTACCATGATTTGGGATCAAAGCATGAACAAGGCTTAGTATAAAGCTCCCGATAAAGATCTGATAGATAATTAATAGTTGTTTTAAATACGCCAATATTTCATGGGTCAAATTTAGGCAAAATATATGGACTCAATAATTAAATGTATTTTTACAAGAGTAGCCCTATATTCAACTTCAAATTTTTAATTGAATGAAACCTAAAACCTTACCATCTGTTTTTCAAAAAGAAAGACTGTTTTCAGCAAAATGGTTCAAATCCTACGCGCTGATCGCTATCGGCACTTTCCTGGTTTCTGTCGGGTATGTAATGTTTATCAGTCCCAATAAAATTGTGCCTGGAGGGGTTTATGGCATATCGATCATGCTGCACTACCTTCTGGGGACCCCGATCGGATTGACCGCCCTGGCCTTCAACATTCCACTTACCATTGTTGGGACTAAATTGTTAGGTCCGAGGTTCGGCGTTAAAACAGTTGTCGCGTTTACACTCACCTCTTTTTATGTCGACTTACTCTACTATTTATATGGATCGGCGCCGCTTGTACCTGGCGAAACGCTGGTTTCCTGTATTTTCGGCGGAGTTTTCATCGGGGTTGGTGTTGCATTGACTTTCAAGGCGAAAGCAACCAGTGGCGGCAGCGATGTAATTGCAATGATCCTGCAGAAATATACCCGTCTGCCCTCTGGTCAGTTGATGATGTTCGTTGATTCAACCATTGTAATAATCAGTTTATTTGTATTTGGCGACTGGCGGATCCCTCTGTTTAGCTGGATAACAATTTTTGTGATTGGCAAGGTCATAGATATAGCGTTGAATGGCTTTACATACGATAAAACCCTTTTTATTATTTCTGAAAAACATGAGGATATCCGTAACAGCATCATCAATGACTTGAAACGGGGAGGCACTTTTTTGCGGGGAGAAGGAATGTACAACCGCGATGATAAGCAGATCATTTTCACTGTTCTGAATCCCCGCGAGCTATACATGCTCGAAGAATATATTAACCGCATCGATCCCCAGGCATTCATTGCCGTCCTGGAGGCTTATGAGATTCTCGGTAAAGGGTTCAAATCGTTGAGCGAAAAGGTCGAAGATATATAATTGGAGGTTCCCTGATCATTCCGACTAAACCAGGCCAGTTAGCACAGCACGCACCAGTATAGGCCCAAACAAACCGCCAATATCATCCTATCAATATCATCCTGCTTTTAGTTCACAAAAACTTTAACCCATTTTATGATATCCTTTGCTTCAAGTTTTAACATATATATGCCTGGGGTCAATTTTTCTGAAACATTCCAGTTCATTTGATGTATCCCTTTTATCATTGTTTTATTTGCTATGACTTCCTGTAGCTGTCCTTTTATATTGTACACCGTGAGCCTTACAGTCGAGTTTTGTAAAAGATTGAATGAGACGATACCATTGTCTGTAACAGGATTTGGATTCACCTGCAAGTATGCTTCATCATTACGGGGTTCTTGTGATATTCCGACAGTATTTTCTATATAGGCAGCAGGATGCCAGGTATACGTGTTTACGTTTCCGGCAGAATCAACCATGCTGATTTTTAAATCCAAATAATCGTCAGTAACAAACTGGGCAAAAACTTCTCCAAGCTCACAGGTATAAAAATTACCAAAAGTATTGCTGTCGAACCATTCAGGATGTTCAACTGACGCAATTTCAGCCCAACCACCATCAGAATATTTTTTAAAATAAGTCCTAACCTCTTTGGGCTTTATCATTTTACCCGTCGTCATATTAAAATCAAATCCGGAAACCAATAAGCGCCCTTGCTCAGTGTTAGAAAATGTATTTCTGGTCAATCCATCGGAGCCTGTAATCCGGAATGTCATGAGGGTTGGAGGATTAGCATCATTTGTATTGGACAGATCGAATTGTGCATTCATAACTGCAAGTCCTTGTTTATTCGCAATTTTATAATTGGTGTTTGAAAGAGAGAATGAATAGGGTCCAGGTTCCGATACGACATAAGGCGCGGTGAAATTGTCCAGGGTATCCATAACGATCACCGTTTCATCCTTTATTATCTCATACATAGAAAAATGATTATCAGTAGTTCGTTTCTCCATGATTTCCCCAAATGAAATGTTCAGATAGGGGAAAATTGTATTGGGGGCCATGAGATTATTGGCCAGAAAAGAATAATACCCCGGCGCCGTATTCCCCAGGTTAACATCAGCGCCTCCTCCAATACAATATTGGGCAGGGGTGATATTTTGATACCTGGCAAAAATAATACTGTCATTTGCATTGATAAAAAAGGGATCCGTTTCGATACACCTGTTACCGCTGCTGCCCATTGGATTATAATCCGGAATTGAATCCCACAGGAAAACATTTCCAACAAATGATTCTATTGCAGCATTAAGATGTGGCCGGTTTGCCAGATAGATGTTTAAAGTATCTTTATCATAGGATGGATAATCGGTATTTGTTGAGATGAATAATGTCGTACTGTTTTGATGTCGTATACCATATCCGAAAGTAAGGTAATTGCTGAAAGTATTGGGTTGACTATTCATGATCATGTTCATTTTAATCAATTCAGATGGTTCATTGGCGACAGTGGTGTCGCCTGAAATTCCGCAAATATGCCCAAGATC
>JALNWE010000052.1 GCA_023231065.1 Bacteroidales bacterium | reverse complement strand
AGTCAATAGTCAATAGTCAATTGTCAATAGTCAATAGATTAATAGGGTCTTGAATCGCTTCCTTCAATATAATTGATGAAAGCTTTATTAACGACCTTATTTCCGCCGGGGGTAGGATAATTTCCGGTAAAGTACCAATCGCCCTGATGTTCCGGGATGGCTTCATGCAAATCATCAATGGTTTGAAAAACAATCTGGATCCGTGCGTGGCAGGATGGAGGGGTGACAAGTTCAGCGATTTTATCAGCTATTTGTTCTGATGTAAAAGGTTGATAGATCTCTTTTACAAAGTTGACGACTTTTTCCTTTGGCAATTTTTCCTGGGATTTTGCTTTTCTGTAAACCTCATTGATGATTTCTTCCTGCCGGGTTTCTTTCAATAATTCAATGACTGCTTTAAAGGCGATGAACTCAGTCAATTTTGTCATGTCGATCCCATAACAATCCGGATAACGGATCTGGGGCGCTGAAGATGCAATGATGATCTTGCGGGGGCCAAGACGGTCAAGGATCCGGATGATACTTTGCTTCAAAGTTGTCCCTCGTACAATGGAATCATCCAGAATTACCAGATTATCTTTTCCGGACCGTATACTGCCATAAGTGATGTCGTAAATATGGGTAACAAGGTCATCACGTTGGGAGTCCTGGGTAATGAAAGTACGGAGTTTAACGTCTTTCACCGCTACTTTTTCAGACCGGGGTTTGAGCTTGAAAATCGCATCCAACTTGTCCCTATCGAGCGCTTTACCAGCATCCAGTATTTTATCGATTTTGATCTTGTCACAGAAATCATCGATTTCTTCAACAAGTCCGTAATATGCATCGACAGCCGTATTTGGGATATAAGAAAAAACCGTGTTCTCAATATCGTGATCAATCGCTTTCAATATTCCCGGGGCCAGGAACTTTCCCAACCGTTTCCGTTCCCTGTAAATATCTTTATCTGTTCCTCTGGAAAAATAAATCCTTTCGAATGAACAAGGTTTTTTGACTTCTGGTTTCCTGAATTCCTTTTCAGCTACTTTCCCGTCTTTCTTTATAATCAAAGCATGTCCGGGTTGTAATTCAGAAATGGCGTCAAACGGTACATTCATGGCAGTCTGAAGAACCGGACGCTCCGATGTTACGGCAACAATTTCGTCATCCCGGTAATAAAATGCAGGACGGATGCCACAGGGATCGCGCATAACGAAGGAGTCGCCATGCCCGAACAATCCGGCAATAACATAACCGCCATCCCAGGTTTTGGCAGCCCTCCGCAATATTTTCTGAACATTCAGGTTTTTAGCGATCTGAAAAGTAATATCGCGCTTAGGATACCCTTGTTCCTTGAATTTCCGATAAAGTTCTTCATTTTCTTCGTCGAGAAAATGACCAATTTTTTCAAGAATCGTAATGGTATCACTGGTTTCAACCGGATATTGTCCCAGGTCGATCAATTTCTCAAAAAGCTCATCAACATTGGTCAGATTGAAATTACCTGCAAGCACCAAATTCTTGGTCATCCAGTTATTTTCCCTGATAAAGGGATGGATGTTGAGAAGATTGTTTTTCCCGTAAGTGCCATATCGGAGATGACCCAGGTATAATTCCCCAAACATCTCAATATTATGTTTAAGCCACTGGATATCGTTCAACCGGGAAGGATGCAATTCCTCAAGTTCCCTAACAGCTTTACCCGCTTTATGGAAAATATCCTCTATCGGGTTGCTTGCATTGGAACGGATCCGGTTAATGAATTTATTCCCCGGTTCAAGATCAAATTTAATGGTTGCAATCCCTGCTCCATCCTGTCCCCGATTATGCTGCTTTTGCATAAGAAGGTGCAGCTTATTCAGGCCATAAAACGCAGTACCATATTTGGCCAGGTAAAATTCAAGCGGTTTGAGGAGACGAACAAGGGCGATACCACATTCGTGATGGATAAAATCGCTCATTATGATACATGAAATTAGCGCTCAAAGGTACGAATTATTCGCGATTGCAATGTAATTCGATAAGCCTTGCTGCCCGCGGGTTCCCAAGTTGCCTGGCATGATTCCAGTCGCTGCATGCCGCTTCCGGGTTGTGTAAATAAAACCAGACAATCCCGCGGTTCAACCAGGCATCGGCATATTCAGGTGATAATTCCAGGGCTTTATCAAAATCCATTTTAGCGCGGGAATAATCTTTCAGTTCAAAAGCGCGTATAATTCCCCGGTTGTTGTAAGCCTTAGCATATTCAGGATAAAGTGTGATGGCAGAATCATATCCTATAATAGCACCCTTAAAATTGCCCGATTTATATTTTTCGTTGGCCCGGTTAAAGATGATGACAGCTTTCCCGGCATTCATTTTTCCGATTAAACTACCACTCATCTGAAAACGGAACAATCCCTTATGCATTTCGTCTAAAGATTGGTAATCAGTTGGCCTATAAAATCCTTTCATCCAGGAAACAAAGTTCTGAGGGGGCGAAGCCATCTCTTTTGAGGGGATAGTAGAAAGGTTAACTGCTGGAATTTCAGGGGCATAATTCCGGGAAGCAAAGATGACTGCAATCCCGTCAACGTAAATGAGACGCCAATCCGGCATCTCTTTAAGCTGAAAAGTCCACGGATAATACTTAAGGTAATTATAAATTATCAGGACAGGTTTGTGCTGGTCAATGAGTTTTGATAAATTTCCTTCCCAACTTGAAGTGATTTCGCGGTATAAAGAATCCTGCATCACCTCCAGCCTTCCGTCAATGAAGATAGGTTGTGGAATTGTCCATGAGAGCCAACCTCCAAAACCAAGGCTGTTCAGGATACGCCCATCAAGATGGTTCCTCACAAGAAATGCTGCCGCCTCCGCCGGCTGATGCAGATCATCTACCCCCATTCCGGTTTTATTGAATGAATTATTATCGATGTACCAGGAATTTGTCAGGACGCGGGAAGCCACAGCTATCGGTAAGATGATCATGATTATATAAAAGATCAGCCGGGTCTTTTTCAAAGGGGAAGATAACCGGGGTTTAAGCTCTGACAGGGAACGGCTTAAAACGGGAAACGCGACCAGGGCAAACAATGGGATATTCCGGATGGAATTGATGGCCAGAAATGCAAATACGACAATCAGGATAATTTCATGGACTCTACGCCTCCGCCAGGTCAGGATCATCAATACAAGGGTCAATGCTAATGAAAACAAAAAGATATAATCGCGGGCGACAAACCGGGGCCGGGCAAAAAAAGGCATGAATTCCTGAATGTGTTGGTTGTACACATTACGGGGATCAAAACGGCTTAAAAGCTCCATGGGGAATGCGAATCCCCTGATCCCAAAGGGATTGAAAAAACAAACCAGGAGCGCTGTACCGGACCAAAGGAGTAATGTTTTATCAAATTTCCGCTCATACCATAACTGACTGAATAGGTATGTCGCCAAAACAATTAACCCCAGTATATAAAGGGAATGCATGTTGCACCAGAACAAAAAAATAACCGGTAAAAGGTAAAGGTAAGTACGGTGTGTGTCGCGATAAATATCCAGGATAAATATTACAAGGGTCAGAAAAAGAAAACTGAACATTTCCGGACGCGGCGCTAAGCGCGAATCTATTAACAGAAAAGAGAAAAGAAGCAGAAAACAAGTAATGGGGAGAGGGATATGGCCGACACGGTTCCTGATGATCAGCAACAGCGAAAGTAACAAGGTAATAAAACAGAAAAAAAGGCTTACTCCGTTATAACCTGTAAGCTTATATACCCCATAGGTAATAACCTGGAACAACCAATGCAGATCAACATATTCGTGACCGGGTACCGTGTATGTGGAAAGGTCTTTGGAAGGAATCTGGTGGTTTTCAACAATCCACTTACCATATTTCAGATGAAATCCGAAATCAGGATCCGAAAGTTGACGAAGGGCCATAATAAAAATGAGCCCAGATATAAGGAGAAGCGGGATAATCCATCTCCGGTTTTTCATGACTAATCCGGAATTATTTTTAAAATGTAAATGTAAAAACAAAACCTTTGATTGGTTATGAAAACGGACTTAATTTTGACACATCGCACATTTCTGTCAATGATACGTCAGATTGATCCGGCCATTTTTCGACCAAGTCAAAAACCATTCCGGTAATAGACGTCAGGTCGCCACGGGAATTTTCTTACTGAATGACCTTCACAAACATGGTGCACCTGATGCGGTCATTATAGGAATTATCGGGGGGACAAACCAGGAGATCAGAGTTTACGGGCAACAGCTTGGTTTTTAATCAACTGATCGGTAAGCTTTTTATCAAAAATTTTCCCCACCGGATAAAGATCCTTGTTTTTGTCCCAGTACGGAGTTTTACTGAAAAACCAGTTCAGGATAACATTTGAATTATTGGCGAATGTGGAATCTTCTTTCATTTTTTTCTCAAATTCTGATCTAAGGGCAGGATCTTCATCCAGCATTTTCCGTGCAATAGGCTCCATAACATAATGTTCGGCATATTCTTTCTGTTCGAAAATGGCATCAAAAAACCCCCAGGACAGATAAGATCCGTTTCCATCCGGTTCAAGGATATGGGCTATGATCCGGGCACAGGGCTGGTCCATCGGGACGATCGCCGATCCGGCCGGAAAGCTCCGTTCGAGAGCAACTTCCTGAAATTCAATATGCGTCATCCTGTGCCGGCCTTCATAGGGTGTTGATTGCCAGGCGGGATCCCTGAACCGAAAGGTATTTACGGTGAATACAGTATCTTTTTTCAGCAAGTACATATTAATGCCATGATCCGCCATGCGCCCGATGACCGTTGCCCATTCAGCCGGTATGATATAAGCTTCGGGCAATTTTGTTTTCGTAACCGGTTCCATTTTATCAAAATAGGGGAGAGAAAAAGTGACCTCATTTTTTCCATACCTGAACCAGGTTTCTCCGGTGATTTCACTTTTCACTTCATCATAGCCGATACCGCGAAAAACAACCATATTGCTGTCATCTAAGGCTGTTTTGAATTGTAACGGAAAATCAATCTTTCGGAATTCAGGATTTGCCGAATAGAAATCAGCTGCTTTAACCAGGGCGAAAAGTCTTTCATTTTCTTTATTCAGAATTTCCAATGAAATTTTCAGACATTGATAGGTTGAATTAACCCGTTGATCGTAAGGCTTCAGCATATGGGTTTCTATAAGCAAACCTGGCCGGTTGCGCAAAGAAGTATAAGACTGGGATAGCATGGGGGGCGAAACGCCTGATTCCAGACCGCTTTTCGGATCAAACCAGTTACGGAATTCAATATAGGGGAAAACAGGGATCCCGGCAGCTTCCATATCGGTTGTCATATTTTTAAGGAAAATCTCTTTACTCCACCGGGTTAATCCCGTATCCATGTCACCGAAAATATTCATGGAATAGGTAAGCTGATATTGATAATCGGCGCCATCGGTGGTATGGGTATCGATGAAAAAGTCAGGTAGCCAACGGTTAAACAGTTTTAACCAAGCCTGCATTTCGGGTGTATCTGCCTTTAGAAAATCGCGGTTCAGGTTAAGATTATTCGCCGTGACCCGCCATCCCATCCCCGTTGGCCCGTTCTGGTTGATCCGGTTATAGGGCCCGAACCGTTCATGGCCATCCACGTTGAAAATGGGGATAAAAAGTATCGAAAGGTTTTCCGGTATTCCGGATTCCGGATGCCCAAATACCATGTCCCTGATGAGCATAAGCCCCGCATCTTTTCCTTCTGGTTCACCTGGGTGAATGCACGCCTGGATCAGTACAATGGATTTTCCTGCCTGGTGGATGGCTTCCGGATCCTTCAATCCTTTCCCGTCGATGATCAGAAAGGGAATATCCCTTCCCTGGGCGCTTTTTCCTAAGAACTGCATCGTGATAAACGGGGAAGCTTCATCCATCTGACGACAAAAATCGACGGTTTCCCGGTATCGCGGGGTTTCCTTTTTTCCGGATTTTTCATAGTAGGTAGTCCAGTTATCGATCTGGCAATAACCTGACATGAAGCTGATTACAAAAATAATGGATAGCAAAAACCGCATATTCCCTTTATATAAACAGCCAAACTTACTGAAAAATCCTGTATATCATATTCAATTATTTAAAATTTTGCGCCTTAGCGACTTGGCGGTGAAAAGTAGTTTTCGGAGTGGGCTCAATCATTGACTATCAGACAAATATGTTGTTGTTATAGAGAAACTCTTTAACCTTGTTTTGTTTCTGCTAAATCCCTTTTACTATATTTGCACCTATAAAATCCAGGGTAACTTTTTTTACCTGGTAGATATCGCCTGTATTCAATGCATTAACAATGATTAATACGATCAGGATGGAAACTTCATTTATTGATATTCTAGAACGGGTCAGGGAATTATTTTATAAATATGGTGTCAGAAGTGTTTCAATGGATGACATTTGCCGGGATATTGGAATATCGAAAAAGAAGCTTTACCAATATGTAACCAGTAAAAACCAACTGGTTGAAAAATTATTGGAACTGGAACGTCAGAATTTTGAGATCATATTTGACCAGAATAATTTCGAAGGGGTCAATGCCATTGATATCCTTCTCATTGTCAGTCGTGAAGTAGGCGATCGTTTTCAGGATGTCAGTCCTGCTATGACTTTTGACCTGAAAAAATATTACCCTGATATTTACCACAAGCATGTTGATGAACGCATCGAATTCATCTATCAAAAGATACAGATCAACATTCAGAAAGGTATCAGCCAGGGGATGTACCGCGACGACCTGAGTATCGAGCTGATCGCAAGGCTGTATATCAGGCGTCTGATCGATCTTCATAATCCGGAGTTTTTTCCTGCCGATAAATTTTCATTTCAAACGCTTTTTGAAGTTATGTTCGACAACTTTATCCGGGGAATTGCCAATCCAGAGGGAATTGAATATTATGAAAAGCAAAAACGGAAATTTAATTTTAAAAAATTCAGTTAACCTCTGTTAAAATTCCGGATTATTACGACACTCATTCGGTTTTGTATTATATTGTTTCCTGATTCCCGCAAGGCACAACGCCTGTAATCCTATAGCAAGTTCATTTTCAGGTCATACATACAATCACATTTATACCAATGGTTACTTGTGGACCATAGATAAGCTGTAGTGATGGAAGGTAAAAACTTTACAGGGTAAAAACGTTTCCAACTTCATATCTTTGCAAAATGGATCAAAAAGAAAGGTTAATCATTGAGCAGGCCCAAAAACTTTATCAGCGTTATGGGATTAAAAGCGTGACGATGGACGATGTAGCCTCAAGGCTGGGGATATCTAAAAAGACGCTGTATGAACATTTTCGGGACAAGGAAGATCTTGTACGACAGATATTGCTCCGGGAACAGGACTCGCGTTACGGTTTTATATCTTCGGTTGAACATAAAAACCTGAATGCCATCGAGGAATTATTTGAGTTATACAAGATCATCCATACTTTTCTGAAGGAATATAATCCCGCTATGGAATATGACATACACAAGTACTATCCGGATCTTTTTATGGAGATAAAATACATCCGTCGCAAACATTTCTTCGAATCGGTCCATGATAATATTTTAAAAGGCAAGAAAGAGGGCTTTTACCGTAAAGAGCTGAATGCGAAAATCATTGCCAAATTGCATGTCCATAGCACAGAAAGCATTCTTACCAATGATTTGTTTACGCAGGAAGAACTGATTTCATTCAAAATATTGAATGAAGGGTTCGTTTACCATATTCAAGGGATCCTGAGTGAAAAAGGCCGTCAGTTTTTTAAAAAATTTTCAGAAAGATTGAACCTGTCACGGATTAGCATTGTTTAAATTTATGCCTGGCAGGCATGGACCTAAATCTTTCTTGCCCGGTATTAAAAAAAAGATTTACTTTTACCTTCAGAATCCGAACAATTTGCTATTTATGGATGCAGAGCTGGACCTGGTATCCCGGTGTTTAAAGCGGGAGGCGGCTTCTCAGAAATTACTCTATCAACGCTATGCGCCTACCATGTACGGAATTTGTTTGCGTTACGCGAGTAATGCTGATGATGCAGAGGATCTGTTGCAAGAGGGGTTCATTCGTATATTTTGTAAACTACATCACTTTCGCGGAGATGGATCGCTCGAAGGATGGATGCGTCGGATCATGGTAACGACTGCCCTCAATTATTGCACCGCTCATATAAAGAATAATTTGGAAGTTGGCCTGAATGAAGTAGTCTCATCTGCAACTTTTTCGGAGGATGCACTGTCTATATTGACAACAGAAGAAATGCTCAGGATAATTCATGAACTTCCTGTGGGTTTTCGGACTGTTTTTAATCTTTTTGTCGTGGAAGGATATAGTCATTATGAGATTGGAGAAATGCTGGGTATTAACGAAAACACTTCCAAGAGCCACTTACACCGGGCAAAGGTTTTAATCAGAAAGAGGCTGGCGGCAATTGGGATCAGTGATAAATAAAAGAGATGGAAAAACCTGATAACATAGAAGAGAAATTCAGGAAATCGTTCTCTGATTTTTCTCCGGTCCCTCCCAGTCAAGTTTGGGAAAAGCTTCAAAACGATCTCCACCCGGAACCTAAAGCTGAAGGCTTCTGGGATCGTTTTGAGGCTTTTATAAAACCGTCTCCCTGGCTAATAAATACTTTTACTTCCCTTGCAGCAGCTTCCATTATTCTCATACTGACCATTCTGTATTTCACAACGCATGATCGTCATGTTATCCGCGGACATGCTTATACCGATGAATCCAGGTTGTGTGGCGGGACCGCTATCCTTTTCAGTGTTGAAGACAAAGTTTTACCGTTTGATACAATAGACCATTATCGTACGGTGACCATCGATAAAAACGGGTATTTTCAATTTCCTGATGTGGAACCCGGTCATTACCTCTTACGGGTCGCGCCCCCGGCTCATTCTGAGGGGAATGACAATTTTTTACCCTCCTGGTATGATCAGCATATCAAACCGGATTCTTCTCATATCATCATCCTGGATGAAGAGGATTTCTATACAGATGTCCACCTGATAGAAAAAAGCGAAAAAACAAAATAGCAAAAAAAGCTAATTATCTTCTGAAAACCATTCTGCAAAAGAGCTATTGGTTTCGCGTAACCGTATGCTGTGAAGCTTCACCCCGGAAGGTAAAGCTTCTTTTATCCTGGCTGCAAAATCGAGGAGAAAATTTTCACTGGTTGGTTGATAGGGAAGGAATACAACTTTACCAAATGGTTCTTCTGCTTTATGTATTGCTTCATTCCCCTGGTTTTTGTTTAAAAGTAAAGCATGATCGAACTGGTCGACAATACGGTTGTTAACGATCTTTTTTAAATCGCCAAAATCCATCACCATACCCAGTTTGGCTGATTCGGGGTTGGTATCCGGAGCGCCCATGACCGTAACGGTCAATTCATAGGAATGGCCATGAATGTTTTTGCAGGGGCCATCATGTCCCCACAGGGCATGGGCTGCTTCAAATCTAAATTCCTTGGTTATGCGGATGTGGCCCATCTCGAAATGGTTATAAGTGCAAAGGTAATAAAATATCGGGTGGAGGTCAACCGTGTAGCAGGTGACAGAAAAGGTTAAATAACCGACAAGTGTTCCAGGACGATTTTAATACCGATCGCGATAAGGACGAGCCCTCCAAAAAGTTCAGCCCACCGGGCCGGGATAAAAGTGGTTTTTTCTCCCAGTTTAGCGCCAATAACCGAAATCAGAAAAGTAGTCAGGGCAATTACAATGGCTGCCAGCATGATATTGACTTTGATGAAGCCAAATCCGACACCGGTGATCAGGGCATCGATGCTCGTCGCTATGGAGGCGGTCAATAAAACAGAGAATTTCCGGATATTCATGATCTCTTTTTTCTCTTTTTCACGGACCGATTGCCAAATCATTTTTAACCCGATGAAAGACAGGAGCCCAAATGCGATCCAGTGATCCAGGGCGGCTATCAGGGTTTGTATGCTGTTCCCGGCCAACCACCCGATAAAAGTCATGGATCCCTGGAAAAATCCAAAAAGGAAAGACATGAGTAAAATATCTTTCCACATAAACCGGCGGCTTGCCCCAAATCCCAGGGATACGGCAAAACAATCCATCGACAGGCCGACTCCAATCAGAAAGATTTCGAAAAAACTCATGGGTTGAAGATGGTTCGATTTTATTTAGCGTAAATGAAGGTAACGAAGTTCAGGATCAGGCGAGATCCAGGGTTACGGTAAAATGACGCATGATGGGCGCTTCTTCAACAATCTTAAGGCCCCTGGTGATGGTTTCACGGCGGTCCCAGATATTCTTCAGGGCAGCAGCTACAACGTCCATGTGGTTATTGGTATAAACGCGACGAGGTATGGCAAGTCGCATAAGCTCCAACTCAGGATAACGGTCTTTTCGCGTTACCGGATCCCGGTCAGCCAATAAAGCGCCGATTTCCACTCCCCTGACTCCGGCTTCACGGTATAGTTCAATTGCCAGGGTCTGAGCCTGGAATTGTTCCTTGGGCAGATTGGGGAGAAACCGTTTTGCATCCACGAAAACCGCATGGCCACCGATGGGTTGCTGCACGGGAATACCGAATTCCATCAACCGGCTTCCGAGATATTCCACCTGTTTGATACGGGTATTCAGGTATTCGAATTCAGTGCCATCATATAGTCCCTGGGCCAATGCGTTCATATCCCGACCCGACATTCCGCCATACGTCACATACCCTTCGAACATGATATTAAAAACGCTTGCTTTGGAATATAACTCCTTGCTGTTCATTGCGATGAACCCGCCCATGTTCACGATGGCATCCTTTTTTGAGCTCATGGTCATCACATCAGCATAGGAAAACATTTCCAGGACAATTTCACGGATTGTCTTATCCTGATAACCTGCTTCCCTCATCTTGATGAAGTAAGCATTTTCAGCAAATCTGGCGGAATCAAAAACAACCATTTTCCCATATTTATCAGCAAGTTGCCTGACCATTTTCAGGTTGGCCATTGAAACGGGTTGCCCTCCTGAAGAATTACAGGTTATTGTAATGATAATGAATGGAATTTTATTCCCCTGGGCTTTCAAAACCTTTTCAAGCTTCTCCGGGTCAACATTGCCTTTGAAAGGATGGATTATGGTTGTATCAAACGCCTCATCAATGGTGCAATCTGTTGCGGATGCCTTACGGAATTCGATGTGCCCTTTTGTTGTGTCAAAATGCGAATTGCCAGGGATGATATCTCCTTCGTGGATCAACACCGAAAACAAGACATTTTCAGCTGCCCTGCCCTGATGGGTTGGAAGAAAATATTCAAATCCAAGAAGCTCCCTGATGGCATTTTTCATTTTGTAAAAAGAAGAAGCCCCGGCATAGCTTTCATCGCCCAGCATCAATTCGGACCATTGTTTATCACTCATGGCCCCGGTCCCTGAATCAGTCAGCAGGTCTATAAAAACCTGTTCACTTTTCAGGTTGAAAAGGTTATATCCAGCTTCCTTGATCCATTTTTCGCGTTCTTCGCGACTGCTTTTTCTGATGGTTTCAACCATCTTGATCTTATAGGATTCAGAAAAGGGTAATTCCATATCACATAGTTTTACAAGTTGCTGCAAAGTTAGAAAAAATTTCGGATCAATTATTTTAGAAAGCGCTTGCCAGTTTGCTAAAATTCATGTAGGTTTGCCATCTGATATTCAATTGTTAAACAGTTAACAACATTAAAAATTTAGGAGGAAAGATAGACATGACAACGACCACGGAAAAAACTGTGACTACTTGTTTGACAAAACTTACTGATCTTAACGCTTTGGCTACTAAATCGGGAAAGAAAAAAAAGCTGGCGGTAGCTGTTGCACATGACGAACATTGTCTCGAAGCCATCTGTGCTGTTCATAAGATGGGTCTTGTTGACGCCATTCTTGTTGGGAATGAAAAGAAAATCAATGAAATCGCGAAGAAATTTAAACTCGATGTAAGCGACATGAAAATTATCCACGAGGAAGTGGATACGAATTCAGTCAAGATAGCAGTGAAGATGGTCCGCAACAAGGAAGCTGATATCCTGATGAAAGGAAATGTTCCGACCCAGACTTTCCTGCGGGGGGTTTTGGATAAAGAAATTGGTCTCCGCAAAGGGGATGTCCTTTCACATTTTGCTCTTTTTGAAGTGCCCACCTACCATAAGTTGTTGGGATTGACAGATGCCGCGATGATTCCGGCTCCTGATTTCAAGACTAAAGTGGCGCTCACTGCCAATGCTGTTGATTTTATGAATAAACTTGGGTATGCCAGACCAAAAGTAGCTGTGTTGGCCGCTGTCGAAATGGTCAATGAAGCCATGCCTGCTACCCTCGAAGCCGCCCAATTATCGAAAATGGGCCAACGGGGCCAGATAAAAAATTGTATCATTGATGGGCCACTGGCATACGACAATGCAGTGAGCCCTGCCAGCGCAAAGCATAAGGGAATTGTTAGTGAAGTTGCTGGGGATGCAGATCTGCTGGTTGTTCCGGATATTGAAGCAGGGAATATACTGTATAAAGCCTTTGGGTTTTCGGCCAATGCCAAATTAGCTGCTGTCATCCTGGGCGCCGCGGCCCCCATTGTCCTTACTTCCCGTTCTGACACAGAAGAATCAAAGCAAGCCAGTATTATTATGGCCGCTGCTATATAGCGTCACTCCACCAATCTCATCTTATGGCCAGAAATCTGTTTGTTACCAAATCCCTAAGTGATTTACTTCAGGAAGCTAAAGATAACAAAGCTGGATTAAAAAAAACCCTTACAAGGCTTAACCTGACCACGCTTGGGGTTGGAGCGATTATTGGCGCCGGGATTTTTGTTTTGACCGGTCAGGCTGCTGCTCAGTATGCCGGACCGGCCATTGTCATTTCTTTCATAATTTCCGGAACTGCTTGTGCATTCGCGGGCTTATGTTACGCTGAATTTGCTTCCATGATCCCGATCGCTGGCAGCGCTTATACCTATTCGTATGCTACCCTGGGTGAATTTTTAGCCTGGATTATCGGATGGGATCTGATCCTTGAATATCTCTTTGCAGCTTCTACGGTATCGGTCGGATGGTCAGGCTATGTTGTCAGTTTTTTGAATGATTTTGGCCTCAGCATACCAACTGCCCTGACTGCTGCCACAGGGTCAATATTGGTTGACGTACCAAAAGTCGGGTGGCAGGAGTTAACAGATAACCTGGTAAATGGATTGTCGGCACAGGGCATCAGCGCTGACACCTTACCTCATGTCCATGCCATCATAAACCTGCCGGCCATGTTCATCATCGCCATATTATGCCTGTTATTGGTGGTAGGGATCAGGGAATCGGCCAATTTCAACAATATCATGGTGATCACCAAGGTTACGGTGATCATCCTGTTTATTGCTATCGGAATTGCTTTTGTTCAATCAGGAAACTGGCATCCTTTTATTCCAAAAAATACCGGTGAATGGGGGCATTTCGGTTGGAGCGGGATCCTTCGGGGCGCCGGGGTGATCTTTTTTGCTTATATTGGTTTCGATGCGGTATCAACTGCTGCCCAGGAAGCTAAAAATCCGCAACGGGATATGCCCGTCGGGATCCTGGGATCACTGACTGTTTCAACCATCCTCTATATTCTGGTCGCCATCGTCCTTACCGGTATTGTAAGTTATACGACCCTCAATGTTGCCGATCCGGTAGCTGTTGGTGTGAATGCTATGGGAAAGGGAATGTTCTGGCTTCGTCCGATCGTCAAAATAGCGGCTATTGCCGGATTGAGTTCTGTCATTCTGGTGATGCTGATGGGACAACCCAGGATTTTCTACTCCATGTCGAAAGATGGTTTGCTGCCTCCGGTATTTTCAAAAGTACACCCAAAATATAAAACACCATATATCAGTACCTTACTCACTGGCGGTGTGGCCATAATCCTGGCAGGTGTCCTCCCGATCAGCATTCTTGGAGAACTGGTTTCCATAGGGACTCTGCTGGCTTTTGCCATCGTATGTGTTAGCATCATTGTTCTCAGGAAAACAAGACCTGATTTACAACGTCCGTTCCGTACCCCAATGGTTCCTGCTATCCCGCTTCTTGGAGCCCTGATTTGCATTATTCAAATGTTGGCGCTTCCCCTTGACACCTGGTTACGTCTCGTGATCTGGATGGCAATCGGATTTATCATTTATTTTTCCTATGGTATAAAACACAGCAAACAAAGGATAAAAAACCAAAACCTTCATTAATACTTTGCAGAATGGATAAAATCAGGATTATAGCTATCAATCCAGGATCTACATCTACTAAAATTGCTGTATTTCAGAATACTGAGCCCATTTTTCTGAAAACCATTAAACACAGACCCGAAGAGTTGGCCGTTTTTGCAAAAGTCACCGATCAGTTTCAGTTTCGCAAAAAATTAATTCTCAGGCAATTGCAGGAAGCTGATATTCACCTGGATGACATCCAGGCTGTGGTGGGGAGGGGTGGATTGCTGAAGCCCATACCATCCGGTGTTTATGAAGTTAATGATGCCATGATCGATGATCTGTTGAACAGGTCGCTTAGTGAACATGCCAGCAACCTGGGGGGGCTGATTGCCAGCGATTTGGTAAAACTGATGCCCAATGCAAAGGCCTATATTGCCGATCCCGTTGTGGTTGATGAGCTAAGTGATCTGGCAAGGGTTGCAGGTCATCCCTTGTTTGAACGTATCTCTATTTTCCATGCCCTGAACCAAAAGGCGGTAGCCCGCGAGTTCGCCAGATCGATCCATAAACCTTATGAAAGCCTCAATCTGATTGTGGTCCATTTGGGTGGAGGAATTTCAGTCGGCGCCCATTATAAAGGAATGGTCATTGATGTGAACCAGGCATTGGACGGAGAAGGCCCGTTTAGTCCCGAGCGGAGTGGGACACTACCCGTGGCACAGCTTGCGCGGTTATGTTTCAGCGGAAAATATACCCAGAAAGAAGTTTACAGGATGATCAACGGGCAGGGCGGTCTCGTTTCCTATTTTGGGACAAATAATGCCATTGAAGTTGAAAAGATGGTAGAGGCAGGGGACCCGAAAGCTGACCTGATCTATCGCGCTATGGCTTATCAGGTGGCGAAATGTATCGGCGAGATGTACACAGTCCTGAAATGTGAAGTTGACGATATCCTCATCACCGGAGGTATTGCATACGATAAAGTCTTTGTGAGTTGGATCACCGAAAGGATCGAAAAAATCGCCCCCGTTCATGTTTACCCTGGAGAGGACGAAATGCGTGCCCTCGCCATTAACGGCCTGATGATCCTCAGGGGAGAACTTCAGGTGAAAACTTACAGGTAGGGAATAGAGATAAGAAATGGGAGATGGGGGATAAGGGATGGGGATAATTGTTATCCATTTATCATTGCCTTGACTATATTTTCCGTTCCTTCGGCAATCTGGCTGATGGTGGCATCCAGCATATAGCAGGGGGTGGAATACAAATTCCTGATTTTATCAACGATCACCTCTCCATGGCCCGTGGGTGAATATTTATTTCCCATTTTCCGGATAAATGCGCCAGAAGCAGGATCATTACCTGTTGTAAAATTCGATCCCTTGAATAATTTAGCCAATATCACCGGGGCAATGCACATGGCCCCGATCGGTTTTTTTGCTTCAAACATTGATTTGACCGCTTTTTCAACATCGGGTATTACCCTACATTGATCCCCTTCAAAAGCCCAGGTACTTAGATTTTTTGCGCAACCAAACCCACCGGGAAAGATCAGGGCGTCAAAATCGCCGGGGCAGAACGCGCTGAGGGGTTTAATGTTTCCGCGGGCGATGCGGGCCGATTCGGCAAGAACATTCCGCTTTTCGTTTGTTTCCTTGCCTGTGATATGGTCCACAACGTGGAACTGAGAAATATCGGGTGCAAAGCACTGATAAGATGCACCCAATTTGTCAATGGCAAGCAATGTCAAAACAGCTTCCTGTATCTCGGCGCCGTCGTAAACACCGCATCCGGCTAATATTACAGCAAATTTCCTCATGGGTCTTCCGTTTTAATATTCAATTGTTTAAAATTTTGCGCCTTAGCGGTTTGGTGGTGAAAAGTGGTTTTCGGGGTAGTCCTTTATTATTAAATTGATTATAAAATTAAAAATAATTCGCCCTTAAAGAGCAATAATTTTAATTTTGCACATATTTGCTTTATAACAGACTTAATACTTAAAAAGAATGAAAAAACTTCAGATGGTTGACTTACGCAGTCAGTATCTTAACATAAAAGATGATATCGATACGGCGATCAGGGATGTGATCGATTCCTGCGCTTTTATTAACGGTCCCGCGGTAAAGAAATTCCAGGAAAACCTTGAACATTATATGGGGATTAAACATGTGGTCCCATGTGCCAACGGAACCGATGCGCTTCAGGTTTCAATGATGGCTTTAGGCCTTCAACCTGGCGATGAGGTCATCACTTCCTCTTTTACTTTTATCGCGACCGCCGAAGTCATCGCCCTGCTGAAGCTGACCCCTGTTCTGGTAGATGTTGACCCTGATACCTATAACATAGACCCCTGCGCTATCGAACGGGCTATCACACCTAAGACAAAAGCGATCGTACCGGTACATCTCTTCGGGCAAGTTGCCCCGATGGAAGAGATCCTGGCCATTGCAAAAAAGCATAACCTTTATGTGATCGAAGACAGTTGCCAGGCCATTGGCGCTGATTATATTTTTAAAAACGGGATCCGGAAAAAAGCCGGCGCCATCGGTGACATTGGCTGTACTTCATTTTTTCCTTCGAAAAACCTGGGTTGTTATGGTGACGGTGGCGCTATTTTCACCCAAGATGATGCCCTGGCTAAACAAATGAGGATTGTGGTAAATCATGGAATGACGGTCCGTTACTATCATGATTACGTGGGCGTAAATTCGCGCCTTGACAGCATTCAGGCAGCAATCCTGAACGCGAAATTACCGTACCTGGATTCCTATGCGGCAAAACGCAGGGGAGCAGCCGAATTTTATGACAAAGCTTTTGGCCAGCATCCTAAGTTGAAGATTCCGGGCAGGTTTCCCAATTCGAACCATGTTTTTCATCAATATACTATGGTTTTAAAAGGGGTTGACAGGAAGGCATTAATTGAGTATCTTGCATCCTGTGAAATTCCGGCCATGATATACTATCCTGTTCCCCTGCATCTGCAGAAAGCTTATCTTGATCCCCGATATAAACCCGGTGATTTTCCGGTAACCGAATATTTGTGCAACCATGTTTTCTCATTACCCATGCATACGGAACTGGATGAAGAACAGTTGATGTACATTACACAAAATGTCCTGGATTTTGTAAATCGTTAACCATGGAAAAAGATTATTTTGCACATGGAACAGCTGTTATTGATGAGGGATGCCGGATCGGTAAGGGGACAAAAATCTGGCATTTCACCCACATCATGTCAGGATGTATTATTGGTGAACATTGCAATATTGGACAAAATGTTGTTATTTCCCCCGATGTCGTGTTGGGCAAAAATGTAAAGGTTCAAAATAACGTTTCAATATACACGGGAGTGGTCTGTGAAGACGATGTTTTCCTGGGGCCTTCCATGGTCTTTACGAACGTGATCAATCCCCGCAGCCACATTCTTCGCCGCGATCAGTATATGAAGACCCTGGTGCACAAAGGCGCTACAATTGGCGCTAATGCAACCATCGTATGTGGAAATGAGGTTGGCGCGTTTGCTTTTATCGGGGCCGGCGCCGTGGTTACCAAAGACGTTCAGGATTATGCCCTGATTGTTGGTAATCCGGGCCGTCATGTGGGTTGGATGAGCGAATATGGGCACCGCCTTCATTTTGATGAACAAGGAATAGCGGTTTGTCCTGAAAGCAATGAAAAATACAAACTTACAACAGAAGGCCGGGTTATTAAATTGAAAAAGGATGATACCACAAGCAGTTCAACCCATTAATTTTGCACTGATCGGCGCCGCGGGATATGTGGCCCCCAGGCACATGAAAGCCATCAGGGATACTGGTAACCAGCTTGTCTGTGCCCTGGATCCTTATGATGGCGTTGGTATCATTGACAGTTATTTTCCCAATGCAGATTTTTTTATTGAACCGGAGCGTTTCGACCGTCATCTTGACAAGCTACGGCGATTGTCCATCTCCAAAAATCATTTAAACCCGATGAAGGTGGAATACGTTAGTATCTGCTCCCCCAACTATATGCACGATTCGCATATCCGACTGGCTTTACGCAATGATGCCAACGCCATCTGTGAAAAACCCATCGTATTGAATCCATGGAACCTGGATGCCCTGAAAGAAATTGAAAAAGAGACAGAAAAAAAAATCTATACCATTTTACAATTGCGGTTACATCCTGCCATTAAAGCTTTGCGGGAACAGATCAAAAAAGGGCCGCCGGAGAAAGTCTATGATCTTGACCTGACCTATATCACTTCACGCGGGAGCTGGTACTATCGCTCCTGGAAAGGCGATGTGGCCAAATCCGGGGGCATTGCCACCAATATCGGGGTCCATTTTTTTGATATGTTATCATGGATTTTCGGGGGCGTTCAGGATAACAAAGTCCATCTGTTAAAAGAAAACAAAGCTGCCGGGCTTTTACTGCTTGAAAAAGCCAGGATCCGTTGGTTCCTCAGTATTGATTATAATGACATTCCAAAAAATATCCGGGAAAAAGGGAAACGAACATACCGCTCCCTTACTTTGGAAGGGCAGGATATTGAATTTAGTGAAGGATTTACCGATCTTCATACCGAGATGTACCGTGATATTTTATCCAACCGTGGTTTTGGCCTGGCTGATGCCAAACAAAGCATTGTTATTGTTCACCATATAAGAAATGCAAAACCCATCGGGTTAAAGGGAGATTATCATCCGTTTTTAAAAGAAATATCGTTTTAAATTCAAGGAATGTTAAATAATGTTCCGTCATCGACACTCATTTTGCAGATATGAAAATACTGGTAACCGGAGGAACGGGATACATCGGGTCGCATACCGTGGTGGAACTTCAAAACAAGGGTTTTGAGGTTATCATTGTAGATAATCTGTCCAACTCATCCATCGAAGTACTTGATAATATTGCCAGAATTACCGGTAAAAAGCCACTCTTTGAGAAGTTTGACCTCACCGATCCGGGGAAAACGGAAGATTTTTTTCAACTGCATAACGACATTAGCGCCGTTGTTCATTTTGCTGCCTTCAAGGCGGTTGGGGAATCGGTTCATTTTCCCCTTATGTATTACCGGAATAATCTTGTTTCTTTGATCAATATCCTTCAGGAGATGATCAACAATGGGATCCGGGATGTTGTCTTTTCCTCTTCCTGTACGGTATACGGGCAACCCGAGAAATTACCGGCCAGGGAAGAAACCCCCATTCAGAAAGCTAATTCCCCTTATGGGAATACCAAACAGATATCGGAAGAAATCATCACGGAAACCAGTGAAAATGAAAATATCCGGGCTATACTCCTGCGCTATTTCAATCCTATCGGAGCCCATGAATCTGCCATGATCGGAGAGCTTCCCCTGGGGATCCCCAATAACCTGATGCCCTATATCACCCAGACAGCGATTGGTAAACGCGACTTCTTAAGGGTTTGGGGCAACGACTATCGTACCCCTGACGGTACTGCAATCCGGGACTATATTCACGTGGTTGACCTGGCGAAGGCGCATGTGGTAGCCGTGGAAAGGATGATCGCCAATAAAGGGAAAAAGAAAATTGAAACATTCAACCTTGGAACGGGCAAGGGGGCTTCGGTAATGGAAGTCATCCAATCATTTGAACGTTCGACAGGGATACAATTAAATTATAAGATCCTTGACCGGAGACCAGGTGATGTGGAAAAGGTTTGGGCTGATACCAGCTTTGCCAATCAGGAATTGGGTTGGAAAGCCGAAAAATCATTGGATGAAATGACCTATTCAGCCTGGAAATGGGAAAAAGCCCTGGCTGCAAAGGCCGAACATGAAAAAAAACAGGGGAATTAATATGAAGACAATTCTTATCACCGGCGGCGCAGGGTTCATTGGCTCTCATGTCGTGAGAAGGTTCGTGAAAAAATATCCGGACTATAAAATCGTGAACCTTGATAATCTGACTTATGCGGGAAATCTGGCCAATCTCAGGGATATTGAGCGGGAGCCCAATTACGAATTTGTCAAAGCCGATATCACTGCCGGGGAATTGATGAAAGTCCTCTTTAATGAATACCGGTTTGAAGGGGTGATCCATCTTGCCGCGGAATCGCACGTCGACCGCTCGATCAGCAATCCCATGGAGTTCATCCATACCAACATCCTCGGAACGGTTAATCTCCTCAATGCTGCGCGCCTGACATGGGAAGATCCGGAGGGGAAACTATTTTATCATATTTCGACTGATGAAGTTTACGGTTCATTGGGCGATACGGGATTTTTTTATGAGACAACAGCTTATGATCCCCGTAGTCCTTATTCTGCTTCAAAAGCAAGCTCTGATCACCTGGTCAGGGCTTATCATCATACCTATAAATTACCGGTGGTCATTTCGAACTGTTCCAATAACTACGGCCCTTATCAGTTTCCTGAAAAACTCATCCCGCTCACAATCCATAACATCAAGAACAATAAGCTGATCCCGGTTTATGGTAAAGGGGAAAATATTCGCGACTGGCTTTTTGTCGAGGACCATGCAGCCGCTATCGACCTGATCTTCCATGACGCTGCAATTGGCGAAACGTATAATATCGGGGGGCATAATGAATGGAAGAACATCGATCTGATCCGGCTCTTATGCAAAATCATGGATAAAAAACTAAACCGTCCGGCCGGGACTTCCGAGAACCTGATATCCTTTGTTAAAGACCGTGCGGGTCATGACCTTCGTTATGCCATTAATTCTGAAAAAATTCAGAAGAAATTAGGCTGGAAACCTTCACTCAGGTTTGAAGACGGACTTGAAAAAACCGTGGACTGGTATCTTGCCAACGAATCATGGATGGCCAATGTGACCTCCGGGGATTACCAGAAATACTATGAAAATCAATATACAAAACGGTAAGTAAAACCGGGTTTCTGCTATTCCGGCATCCGGAAAATTAGAGTCAGGCCCACCT
>JALNWE010000051.1 GCA_023231065.1 Bacteroidales bacterium | reverse complement strand
TATTGCCGGATTGATCAGCCACTCCTTTATCTCAGGCGCTTGCCGCATCATCGGGGGAAGCAATCAGATTGCCGAGCAACTGGTGAAGAGTATTGAAAATCAGGGCGGCGCAGTATTTACCAATAAAGAAGTAATTAAAATCTCCAGATCAGCCGGAAATTTTATTCTGACTACCTCTGGAAATGAACTCTTTGAGGGATCCAAACTCATTTCTGCAATTCATCCGGCCATAACCCTTGCCATGTTCCCCGATTCAATGATCCGGCCGGCCTTTCAGAAAAGAATCTCAGGTCTTCTCAATACACCTTCCGCCTTTATCCTCTATATCGGGGCTAAACCGGATTCATTCCCATATCTGAATTATAACATTTATGGTCATGTCAACCAGAATGTCTGGCTGGATGGAGAAACAACAGGATCCCAATGGCCTTCGATGTACATGCTTTCCACACCTTGTCATAAACCGGATCAAAAATTTGCGAAAACCATCACCATCATTACGTATATGCACCCCGGAGAAGTAAACGCCTGGAAATGTACAACTTCCGGCAACAGAGGAAAAGAATACCAAACTTTTAAAAAAGAAAAAACACAAAAGCTCCTTACCCTGGTTGGGAAAAAATTTCCCGGACTGGAAGGTTCAATCGATTGGATGGATGCTGCAACCCCGTTGACTTACCATGATTATACCGGAACTCCCGACGGAGCATTATATGGGATCCGGAAAGATTATACCGATCCTCTGATGACAACCATCTTCCCTAAAACCAAAATTCCCGGATTTTTCTTCACCGGACAGAATACAAATTTACATGGTGTTTTGGGCGTTACTATTGGCGCTGTCCTTACTTGTGGTGAAATTCTCGGATTACCTTACCTGTTAAAGAAAATCAAACATGGGTCATAAAAAAAACCGGAGAATGAAGAGAACAGCCTGGATCCTTTCAGTCATCGTGGTCATTGTACTTATTCTGGGTGTCTCCTTTCATCTTATCACAACAATCATCCCACCGGATCCGGGAAGCAAGGTCGACACTGCAACGATCGTCCAAAATCCACAACCTGATTTCTATTTTTCAGGAAATAACTGGATGAAAAAAAGCAATAGCGGACTTTGGGAAATGTACCTGGAGGGAAAACCTTTTGAACGGGGTGTCATCAATGGAAAATTATCAAAATTTCTCATCGTAGGGCAAGAACAAGCTTTTGTGGATCAGATCAAAACCATGGTCCCTTCTGATTTTTACCTTCGTTTTTTGAAATATTTCATCT
Organism: Bacteroidales bacterium; assembly: GCA_023231065.1. Lineage (GTDB taxonomy): Bacteria > Bacteroidota > Bacteroidia > Bacteroidales > FEN-979 > CAIVAT01. The sequence goes on along the minus strand of JALNWE010000051.1, from coordinate 19,863 downwards.
ATTGGTTTAACCGCCATCTGGATGAGTATATCCCTGAAGAATACAAACTTGAGATCTATGGTATTTCATTATCTGCTTCCAGCCAGTTTGATTTTATCGGCTCAAAGTACCAAAGAATGCTCAATTATCATTCCGCGCATGATATCGGTCACGCGTTACAGGATCTAAGCCTGGTGGGCTGTACCAGTTTCGGGGTATGGGGTGATCGGTCAAAGGATCATGAACTGATCATCGGGCGCAATTTTGACTTTTATATGGGAGAAGAATTTGCAGAAAATAAGATCATCTGTTTTGAGAAACCTGATAAAGGTTATGGGTTCATGATGGTTACCTGGGGAGGAATGATCGGCACAATGTCAGGAATGAATGAAGCAGGGCTCACGGTTACCATTAATGCAGCCAAATCGGATATTCCATACGCTGCCCGTACTCCCATTTCCATTGTTACGCGCGAAATCCTTCAGTATGCATCAACCCTGAATGAAGCTTATGCCATTGCCAGAAAAAAACAAACTTTTGTTTCGGAATCAATTCTGGTGGGCTCCGGAAAGGAAAATATGGCAGGGATCATAGAAAAATCACCTTACAGACTGGCGTTGGTCCTCCCTACCAAAGATTATATGGCATGCACCAACCATTTCCAATCTTCAGCCTTTGCCTCTGATCCCCGGAATATCCGTGATAAAGTTGAAAATGCTTCTCTTTATCGCTATAAAAGGCTCATTCAGGATATTTCTTTGAAAAGTCCCATGGATTACAACGATGTTGCAGTGATCCTTCGCGATAAAAAAGGACTTAACAACGTTGATCCGGGTTATGGAAATGAAAAAGCCATCAACCAGTTGATAGCCCATCATTCCATCATTTTCAAGCCCTCACAATTAAAAGTATGGGTATCGACCTCTCCCTGGCAATTGGGTAAATATGTATGTTATGACCTGTATGAAATTTTTCATAAATTTGCCGGGTTAAAGCGGAAGATGGAAATCACTGATTCAGCGATGGCCATTCCCGCGGATTCATTCCTGGGCTCATTCGGTTACACGCAATTTCTCCGTTTTAAAGAGATGCGGGATATAATCAAAAGGCAGCTCCGGAAAGATGATCCCGCACCGCTTTCCGGTTCTTTTATTGATGCTTTCAGGAATTCAAACCCCGGCTATTATGAGGTCTATTCCCTTCTCGGAGATTATTATTTCCAACATGGTCAATGGGAGGAAGCCGGATCAGCATATCAGGAAGCGCTGACAAAAATAGTCCCCCGGTGGAATGAGAAGGTAAACATCATAAAGAAAATGACAGATTGCAGGAATAAAAATAAAAAAAAATAAAGAATGAAGTTCAAACTGATATATCCGCGCTGGGAAAAATTGGAAGGTCAGACTATATTTAACTTACCACCTCATGGCCCTATTGTTATGGCAGCTGCATTACCCGAAAATGTCGAAGTCGATTTCACCGATGAAAACGTTGAAGATCTTGTGATTGATGACAGTCCTGACTTTGTGGGGATATCCATGATGCTTACTACCCAGGTAAAACGGGGATGGGAAATTGCCGGCCAATACCAGAAATTGGGAAAGAAAGTGATGTTTGGTGGAATTTCCACGATGCTCCATGCTGAAGAAACCATGCATTATGCCGATTCAGTATTTCTGGGAGAAGTGGAAGGCCGTCTGGACCAGGTTTTTCAGGATTTTCATAAGAACCAACTGAAAAAAGTCTATAACTATATCAATAACCCTCCCGATATGAAACTTATCGGTCCGGCCAGGAGGGATATTTTGAAAAAAGATTTATACTACCATAAAGGATTCCGGATGGTAGACCTCTTCCATGCCTCCCGTGGCTGTATCTATGATTGTTATCCATGTGCCGTTCGTTATCTGGGTGGCCGCGGATTCCGCCCCCGCCCGATCGACCGGGTGGTCGAAGAATTGTCACAGATGGACAACAACCGCCTTTTCATTGTTGACAATTCCCTGGCCCTCGACACCCAATGGGAAAAGGATCTGTTTAAAGCCATGATCCCACTCAAAAAAAAATGGGTTAGCCACACCATCGAAGACAAAGATGAAGTTCTGGACCTGGCCGCTCAGGCTGGCGCATGGTACGTCTATCAGGCTGTCTTCGATACTTCCGATTATATCAGGAACCGCATTAAACAATATCATGAATATGGGATCGCCGTGGAAGGGACCATCCTCCTGGGCCTTGATAATCAAACTGAAGACGATATCAAACGATTGATCGATTTCCTGCTTGAAATCGACTTGGATCTGGCCGAATTTACTGTACTGGCCCCTTTTCCACACACCAAAGCTTACAGCGACCTGTTGAAACAAGGACGTATTTTCGACACTGACTGGAATCACTATAATGCTGGAAAAGTGGTTTACCATCCCAAGAACATGTCAGCAGAACGTCTTGCTGAATTGTATCAATACGCATGGGATACTTTCTATAAGGACGAACCCCAGACTATGAAAATGTTCAACCTGATCAACACTGTTGTATCGCGCGAAATTGCTGATGGCACTTATACACCACGCCGGCGTGACCTGGCCGACCTGAGCTTTGGGAAGAAAGTACAAAAAGTTGCATAAAATTTACTCTTTCGCTATTTCACCATTTCACTATTTACTAATGGAGACTCATCCAGACTTTGACAAATACATGGACTGCTATTATGACTACTTTGGGCAATGGGACAGTCCTTCCAGATGCGGATTAAAGATTATTAACCGGAATGACGGTAAACTGCTGGCCATTGCGACTGAAATTTACCGCCTGAATCCGGGAACGCCAGTAACTGAATGGGTCGCCCGGTTAGCCACAAAAATTATGCGTGATCAGCATGGCGACCCATCATCATTCATCTTTATTGAACATACCCCTGATCTGCATAGTAAATTGACTTTTTACGGTGAAACATTTGATCTGGTCAATTTTGAATGGGATGGCGAAAACTTTATCAATCCTCATTGGACAAGGCTTTCACCTGACCAGGTTGACGCCATGATGCAGTCCTGAGTGTATCATTTCTTTTCTTTTTGGAAAAAATACGCTTTATCATTTCAACAGATTCATTTAGGAAACCTTATCACAATTCGTATTTTTTATCGGTCTGTCGTTGTGAAATGCGTATTTGACTTGATTTTTCATAAATTGCACATGCTGAAAATAATCATGGTGCATCTGAATCGAAGGATTTTCATCTGTTTCGTCGTGTTGTTTGCTGACATACTCTGCGGTATGGGCCTTAAAGGCCAAACGATCCTTTTTTCAACCATCACCGGGACCGTTCTCGATCATCAGACACAGGCTCCCCTGCCTGGCGCTACCATTATTGTTCCGGATACCGATCCCGTTATCGGAACGGTCGCAGATTCCTCCGGTCATTTCCGGATCCCTCGCGTTAAGATCGGACAATATCAACTCAAAGTGACTTATATAGGATATTCCCCGGTAATCACTGATCCACTCATTGTCACAACCGGAAAAGAAACCATGACCGTCATTTTCATGGATGAAACTGCGCTGAATGTTCCCGAAGTTGAGATCAGGGCCGGTTACCGGAAAAATGAAGCCATCAATAAAATGGCCACCGTAAGCGTCAGATCATTCAGCGTTGACGAAACGTTCCGTTTCGCCGGTAGTTATAATGATCCGGCGCGGATGGCCGCTAATTTTGCCGGAGTGACCTCAGGAATCGATAACCGGAACGATATCATTGTCCGTGGTAATTCCCCCATAGGTATGCAATGGAGAATCGATGATATGGAAATTCCAAATCCTAACCATTTTGCAACTGTGGGAACCACAGGTGGACCGGTTACGATATTAAACAATAACCTGCTTACTAATTCCGATTTCTTCACCGGAGCATTCCCGGCCCAATACGGGAATACCTTAGCCGGGATCTTTGACCTGAAAATGCGTAACGGAAATACTGAAAAACGGGAATACTGGTTCGAAATCGGATGGAATGGGTTGGAATTCGGGGCCGAAGGCCCCTTCTCTAAGAAATCCAGGGCATCTTACCTTATCTCCTATCGTTACTCCCCCTTGCAATTTTTAAACTGGTTTGGCATCAACACCGGTATCGTCCCTAAATATCAGGATCTTAACTTGAAAATTAATATCCCGACAAAAAAAGCAGGGACTTTTACCATTACAGGCATTGGCGGACTTAGTTTCATCGAGCTTTTCGATAGCCGGAAAAGTCAGGAAAATTGGCTTTTCCCAGACTATGGCGAGGATCTCTCGAACGGATCGGACCTGGGTGTACTGGGCCTCACACATCAGATTTTCTTTCAAAAAGATCTTCAATGGAAAAATATGCTTTATGCCGTTGCCTCCGGTACCCGAACAAAAATTGACACTTTTTCCTTTATCCATCAAAACCCGTCTTCATGGGCTGGGGAACGTTCCTCCGAAATAAAATACTCCTTTTCCTCCCAGTTGACAAAAAAAATCAATGCTAAAAATGTCCTGAACACTGGAATATTCTTCGATTATTACCAGATGGCATTTGCCGATAGTATGATGTATGAAAACTCTTTTCTTGTAAATACCGGTTCCCGCGAACAGATGCAGATGGCCAGGGGCTTCGTTCAGTGGCAGCATGCTTTTAATGACGTTTTAAGCGCAACAACAGGACTCTTCGGATCATGGCTATCCCTCAACAACTCATGGTCACTGGAACCAAGGATGGGTTTCGACTGGAACTTCAATAAAAAACATTCGATAAATTTCGGTGCGGGCCTTTACAGTCAAATCCAACCCCACGTGATCTATTTCGTCCTTTCTCGTCTACCGGATGGAAGCCTTTTACAACCGAACAGGCAACTGGATAATACCCGAAGCGCTGAAATTGCTTTGGGATATAATTACCAGTTGACTGAAAACCTGCGCTTTAAAACAGAGATCTACTATCAATATTTATGGGATATCCCTGTAAAACAGGCTATTCCACAATATGCCCTGAGCAATCAGGGACATGACTTTTTCCTGGACCGGCAATATGCCGACAGCCTTATAAATAAAGGAAAGGGATATAATTACGGGATAGAATGTACCTTTGAGCGTTTTTTTAAAAAACACTATTTTTTTCTGTTCACAGCATCCCTTTTTAATTCAACCTATCAGGGATATGATCAGATCATCCGGAACTCTGCTTTTAACGTTAATTATGCATTGAATGCCGCAGGAGGTTACGAATTCATCATCGGTAAACGACAATGGGGAACAATGTCATTCGGTCTGAGGGCAACATGGGCAGGAGGAAATCCTTACATTCCATATAATGTGAATACTACCATGCTTACGGCAGAACCCGTTTATGACTGGGATCAGGGATATAATCCGCGATACCCTGAGTACAAAAGAATTTCTTTCCGCTTTGGGATCAAACGGAATCTTCCGGGATACAATATTGAATTTCTCCTTGATCTTCAGTACAGAACAAATTACACCAATGTATCCCTTCAACGGATTGATCCTGAAACAGGTGAGATCAGATATTTTTTTACCATGGGCTTTTTTCCAATGGGGACCTGGCGAATACAGTTTTAAAATATGATGACTATGGATAATCCTCCTCCCGTTCAAAATCTTCCTCCCGTCTGGCTTGTCAAAGGGCTGAACGCTTTCCGGAATATGTTACTCGATATGAATAAAAAACTCTTTCCCGGAAACGTGGTGCTTTACGAGCAATTTCAGCATTTCTGGCTGCTCCCTTCCCTTTATGTGGTTGCAAAACTGAATATCGCGGAACTCCTGAAAAAAGCGCCTTTGTCCATTGAAGGGTTAGCCGTTCAAACACAGTCCCATGCCCCTTCTCTTTATCGTATCATGCGGGCATTATCCGCAGAAGGTATCTTTAAAGTGAAGAGCGACGGTAAATTTGCATTGAACAATTTAGCCAGAGGATTACTGGATGAGCCAGGATCATTACGTTATATGCTTCTTCACCACCTGGGACCAGTTAACTGGAACCTGATGAGTAACCTGGAATATGCCGTAAAAACAGGGAATGATGCTTTTGCTGATAAGTATGGCAAGGGAATTTATGACTACCTGAAAGATAATCCAGGAGAATCCGCGATTTTTGATCATTCCATGTCCAACCTCTCCGACATTGGCCTCTCTCCAATTATGAATGCATACCGGTTTTCAAAATACAAGACCATCGCGGATATTGGCGGTGGAGAGGGCTTCCTGTTAGCCAACATCATCAGGGAAAATCCCTCAGTCAGGGGGATCTTGTTTGATACGAAAGAAACAGTTCAAATGGCTCCTGCTCTTTTTGAAAAATACCTGGTACGCGACAGAGTTAACATCATAACCGGGAACTTTTTCAAAGAAATCCCTTCCGGCGCTGATCTTTATATCCTGAAAAATATCATCCATAACTGGAATGATGCACAATGCATCGATTTGCTAAAAAACATACACTCGGTAATGCCTCCTCATGCCCATGTTTTAATCATCGAAATGATCGTGAACGATGACCAGCGCCAGGAATTGTCAAAATTATTGGATATTCAGATGTTAGCTACCATGCCTGGCGGAAGGGAGCGAACTCGAAGTGAGTTTGAAAACCTTCTTGGACAAGCAGGTTTTACCCCAGCCCGGATCTATAAAACCATTTCCCCGATCTGTCTGATCGAAGGGCAACAATGTGGTTATTCCCACAACCCACAATCCTCATAATATATTTTTACTCATCCCCTTTTTGGGTTTTGCAATGACGATCAGCATTGCTATTTTTGCAAAAGAAATTAGATCCTTATTTCGCATCTCATGAAAGAAAAAGACGGGTTTATTGATTATCCTGATCAACAGATCATTCTTTATGTTGAAAAAGAAGATGGACAATATGGCCCCATCCAAACCGGCTCCTATCTTTCAGCCAATTTCATGAATGACTTCCTGCATAAAAGAAAAAACCTTGAAGCAGGACTCAGGGGACAATTGATCGCTGGCAAAATAAGTCCGGTCAGATTTTATATGGTTATGGAAGATCTTACCCTGCAGGAATTATCTGCCCGTTCGGGTATCAGGCAATCGCGGATAAAAAAACACCTTGATCCGGTCAGCTTTGGAAAGGTAACTGCTGATGAGCTGAACCACTATGCCTCCGTCTTCAACATCCCTGCCGCTAACCTTTTACAGGTTACCCTGATCTTTACCAATGATGAATTTCAATCGAATGTAATTCTTGAAAATAAAGCTAAAAATATTTCCGTCACCCAGTCCGCTACTCAAAATCCCTATGTTGTGCTGACAAAAATCGAGGAAAGAAAATAAATGACGATTCCCAATTTTAATCATAAAATGGCGGCCCATTGCGAATCCGGGACCCTAACGTCCCTGCTGAACTATGCCGGCCTTGAAATATCTGAACCCCTTGTCTTTGGCATTTCCAGCGGTATCTTTTTCGGATACTTCCATAAAACGAAAGCCTTCTCTTTCCCGACTTTCATTGTGAGGAACAAACCCGGACAAATGCGAAAAAATATCGAGAAACGACTTGGCGTAAAGTTTTCAACCTATACCTTCAACTCACCGGATAAAGGGATGGCTAAACTGGATGAAATAATCCCGCAAAATATCCCGACGGCTTGTCAGGTTGACTTCTTCTATCTTGATTACGTCCCTTCCTGGGAAAGGGTTCATATCAATGCTCATTTCATGACCGTCATTGGAAAAGAGGGAAATAATTACGTGATCAGCGACGCGTATTTCCCTACAATTATGCAGCTCGATACCGGATCCTTGGAAAAAGGACGTTTTGCCGGCGGAAATATGTCTCCAAAAGGATTCATGTTCCACTGTAAAACAATTCCTCAAACCATTGATTTTGAATCTGCCATTAAAAAAGGGATCAAAAAAGCTTGTTTTAATATGCTCAGTATCCCGATTCCGTTTCTTGGTGTTAAAGGGATTCGTATGTTTGCAAAAAAAGTTGTTGAATGGCCTGAATTTGCGAGGGATACGGAGCACCTATCACACGAGATCATGAAGATCAACATCCTACTTGAAGACCAGGGTACCGGAGGCGCCGGTTTCCGCTTTATATATGCCACTTTTCTTCAACAAGCTGCTGAAATAATCCATAAACCTCAGCTGAAAGATCTTTCCCAACAACTGATGATCATAGGTGATGGCTGGCGCGAAATATCCTTATTTGCTGCGCGTATCGGTAAAAACAGGGACCTTGGACAGGAAAAACTCCGCCAGCTGGGCGATATGATCCATGACCGGGCCGATGTCGAAGAAGATTTTTTTAAAAACCTGTCAAAGGCAATTAACTGAAAACATTAATTTCACGAAATGACAACACCCTCTGAAGAATTAAAACTGGAAATCAAAAAACTGATTATAAATACCCTGAGCATAACTGATGTGGATATCAATAGTATCGATGATGAAAAACCACTCTTTGGAGGGGAAAATACTCTGACCCTCGACTCTGTAGATGCCATCGAGATTATTATGGCCATCCAGCGTAAATATGGATTAAGGATTACAGATCAGCATATTGCCCGTGAAGTCGTACGTTCGATAAATTCCATTGCTCAATTTATAACTGATAACAGGAAAATCTGAATATTTAATTCATGATCCATTGAAAGATTCTTACCTTACAGCTGGTATAAAACTCAACAATCTTCTTCATCTTCTTTCCAGAAACCCGGTTTCACTAACCCCTAAGACAACCTTCAGGCTCCTGTTCCTTCTCCAAAGTTCAGGCTGGTCCTCCCTGTTTGCACTTGTCGAGAAAAGAAAATTTGCTCGAAAACTGGAAATGTACCCCGTCCCGAAAAATCCGGTTTTCATTATTGGACATTGGAGGACCGGCTCTACATTATTGCATCAATTTCTCAGTAAAGACCCTAACCTGATTGCACCAACCTTGTTTCAGGTGGCAGTTCCTGACAGCCTCCTGACTTCATATCGTTATTATCGCCCGATTTTTAAATATCTGGTATCTGAACATCGACCAATGGACAAGGTCAGACTTGGAATGGATGAACCTCAGGAAGATGAATATGCCATTTACCGGACAACTGGGGCCTCACCATTGGAAGACCTGGTGTTTCCTAAATCACAAGCCTACTTTTTATCCGGTTCTGATAAATTTATTCCAACAGATGATCAGATAAATTATTGGATAGATCAACTTCAATTATTTTATAAAAAGCTGAATTATAAAGGTAAAAAAAGAATTGTTTCGAAAAATCCTTTTAATTCCATGCGGATTCCATTATTGATAAAGTCATTCCCTGAAGCTAAATTTATTCATATTCATCGTCATCCTTATGAGGTAATACCTTCCACTATCCATATGTGGGATATCCTTCAACAGCAAAATTCCTTAAATAAAAACGCATGCCGGCCTTCCATCACCGAAGTCACAACCATGATGGACAAGCTACTGACCACGATCAGGAATGAATTTCAAACACTTCCATCCGGTTCAAGAGCTGAAGTCAGATTCGATGAACTCGAAAAAAATCCCGTTAAGGCGATCAGAGGTATTTACAAGGAACTGGGACTTGATTTCACCGCTGAATTTGAAAGAAATATCGATGATTATCATCAGGAGGCCCGGAACTTCTATAAAAATGAATTTGTCCTTTCCCCTCAGGATGCAGCATGGATTTATTCCAAAATGAAAACCCACATGGAACATTTTGGATACCATTGATTGGCGTTCCCATGAATTTGATTTTGAAGTTAAACTTTATTATATTTGATCATCCATGTAATAACCCAAAACCTCAAACCATGAAAAATGTCATCACAGTAATGTTAATCCTTCTTTTCTCAGGACTTTATCCTGTAAAAGCACAAACAGGCGCTACGAAGCGGGATAACTATATCAATAGTGGTTTCTATTTAAAACTGGGACCGGTGATTCCGATCGGATCATACGCTGAAGGTCAAATAGCGCCAGCGCTTACCAGCTATAAAAGCACACTTTATCTTCCATACCAGCCAGCTCAAATCGGAGCGGCTCTCGATATGGGTTATCTGATCTATTTTGGCCCTGCCTTTGCCAATAATCATCTCCGGGCCGGCATGGATATTACATTTCTAAATGTATGGTTCAATACTACATCCTCATCAGAAACCTCCAACAGATGGAAGAATTATTATTACAATTTCGGACAAAAAATAGGCCCCCTCTTTACCATTAACCCAATTGACCGGCTTATGGTTGATATTTCCTATAAGATCAATGCCAATTTTGCGGTATACTATGGCGAATGGGACGATTATACATCATCCCAGTATTCAAATTACGGGATGGATTTTTTCCACCAGGAATTGAGCCTTGGCTTTCGCTATAGGGTGATGGTCCTCTCTTTTCAATATAATTTCGGATCTATTTCATACGATAATTTGAAAAAAGAACGAGTTGACCAAACAATTAATGCCGATACTTTTCGTATTTTATTCGGCGTTAAATTCTGATTGCAACTAATTTAAAATAGAATGACTCAAAAAACTTTTTTCCCTGCTATTGAAAATGCTTCCATAACGGAAATTTCAGACTATCAGGATCGGCGTCTCCGGGAAGCCCTCGCCTATCTGAACGATCATTCGCCATTTTATCGTGATCAGTTCCACACCAATAAAATTGATATAAGCCGGATAAAAAATACCCGTGACCTTATCAACATTCCTGTAACAACAAAAAAAGACCTTCAGGAGAGAAATAAGGATTTTCTATGTGTCCCCCCCTCACAGATCATTGATTACATCACAACCTCTGGTACGCTGGGCGATCCCGTCACTTTTGCCATGACAAACCATGATCTGGACAGGCTGGCCTATAACGAAGCCATTTCCTTTACCTGTTCGGATGGTTCACCCACGGATGTCTATCAGCTAATGACCACCATCGACCGGCGGTTTATGGCAGGTCTTGCCTATTTTCTGGGTATACGTATGATGGGAGCAGGTATTGTCCGTGTTGGAAACGGGATACCTGAGCTGCAATGGGATACGATTAACCGGGTTAAACCAAACGCCATCATTGCCGTTCCTTCTTTTATACTGAAAGTTATTGAATATGCTGAACTTCATGGCATTGATTACCGGTCAAGCAGCATTGAAAAGGCTGTTTGTATCGGCGAACCCTTGCGAAAAACTGACTTGTCCCTGAATACGTTAGGGAGTAAAATCGTGGAAAAATGGCCAATTAAACTTTTTTCCACCTATGCTTCAACTGAAATGGGAACTTCCTTTGCCGAATGCCAGGAAGGGAAAGGTGGTCACCATCACCCTGAACTCATTATTGTTGAATTTCTTGATGATAATGACAACCCGGTTCATGAAGGTGAACTCGGCGAAGTAACCGTCACTACCCTTGGAGTCGAAGGGATGCCCCTGCTTCGCTTTAAAACGGGGGACGTCTGCAAACATGATACCCAACCCTGCCCATGCGGCCGGAATACCATGCGCCTGGGGCCTGTTGTCGGGAGAAAAAACCAGATGATCAAATATAAAGGAACGACGCTGTTCCCTTCGGCTCTATATGACATTCTTGACAACATCGATTTTGTTGCGAACTATGTCGTCGAAGTCACCACCAATGAAATCGGTACCGACGAGATCTTGATCCATATCGGAAGTAAAAAATCGGGTGAGGAAAAGGAAAAAGATATCAAAGATCACTTCCGCGCCAAACTACGAGTTGCCCCAACCATTAAATTTCAACCTGCTGAAGAGATTGCCAGATTACAATTACCCGCCTCGGTAAGGAAACCAATTAAATTTATCGATAAACGTGAAAAATAGTTCTTCATGTATTTAAATATCCTAATTTTATCTGAAATAACCATTAACCATTAATCTTATTGATCTATGAAAAAGAGTTGTATCATGTTGTTTCTGAGCATATTTATGCTCTCTGCATGCAACATTTTCGCCCAGAAATTAAAGTCAGGCGATGTGAGCATGTTAAAAGGACAGACCATTCTCAACCTTCAGTACGATTATTCTAACATGGCTGTGGGTAAATATAAAAACGAAAAGGAATATGTTGCCAACAGAACCGAAGATATGAATAAGAAGCAACCGGGAAGCGGCGATCAATGGGCCGCGTCATGGGTAAATGACCGGAAAGAACGTTTCCAGCCTATGTTTGAAAAAAACTTCAACGCGAAACTTGAAGATGCAGGAGTTACTGCTAAGGAAAATACACCAGATGCCAAATATACCCTTGTTCTCCATACCGTTTTCACGGAGCCTGGCTTCAATGTCGGCGTAACCCGAAAAAATGCCTATATTGATATGATGGTAGATGTGGTTGAAACTGCATCTCCCGACAAAATTCTTGCATCGATCGAAATGAAAGGGCTACAAAGTGTATTCATGATGGGATACGATTATGATACAGGAGGACGGATCCAAAGCTGCTATGACCGTGCCGGAGATTACCTTGGGAAATTCCTTGTGAAAAACGCATTTAAATAACGCGTAAAATCTACAACACCTTCACGCCATTGATATAATTTCCGGTCACTTTCGTCAATGGAATTTCCGGTAATGGAATTTGCATGATATCCTGATTTAAAATCACAAAGTCAGCGTTCTTGCCGACTTCAAGGCTTCCATTCCCGGATTCCATAAAATTGGCCCTGGCTGCCCAGATTGTGATGGACCGCAAAGCTTCATCCCTCGTGAGCGCATTTTCTGCCTGAAAACCAGTCCGAGGAAATCCATGAATATCTTTTCTTGCCACCGCGGCATAAAAAGTTAGCAAAGGAGAAATGTTTTCGATCGGGAAATCAGTGCCGTTGGCTATCCAACCATTTTGATCCAAAAGATCTTTATAAGCATAAGCCCATTTGATCCGGAGAGGGCCAATCCTCTCCTGCGCCCATTTCATGTCAGAAGTCGCATGGGTTGCCTGCACCGAGGGAATGACCGTGTAATCGCCAAAAAGATGCAGATCCGCCGGATCCACGACTTGTGCATGCTCAATTCGCCAACGTAGATCATTTTTTCCTTTCAGGAATGAACCGTAGATTTCAAGGATCAACCGGACTGCCGAGTCACCTATACAATGCGTGTTTACCTGGTATCCATGGGCTAATGCAATTTTACAGATCTTTTTTATGGAATCGGTTGGCATGACCTGAATTCCAGATTTCAGAGGATCATCTGAATAACAGCTTTTCAACAGGGCAGTCCTGCTTCCGAGGCTTCCATCTGCATATAATTTAAACGATCGGACTGTAAGCCTTTTACTTGCAAATGGACCATGATTGACATAGTTAATCAGGTTTTCAGAATTGGGATTGAGCATGGCATATACACGGATGCTCAAATTCCCGGCCTTCTGCATTGAAAGTAATAACCTGATATCATCACTATTAAGTCCTGCATCTGAAACCGTACAAAGACCAACGGCAAAGCATTTTTTCTCAGCCTCCCCTAAAAGTTGCTGTTTTACCTGATCATCAGGCTCCGGGATCATATTTTTCACGAAATCAGCAGCGTTTTCACTTAAAATACCGGTAAGTTTTCCATTTTTGACCTCTACCTCTCCCGGTTTGAAATGGTGTTGAAATACTATCCCTGTCTGATCCAAAGCCGCCTGGTTACATAAAACAGAATGGCCATCAACCCTTATTAACAGAACAGGTCTCCCCGGGAACATCAGGTCAAGCTCCGATTTCTCCGGAAACCGTTTTTCTTTCCATAAATTCTGGTCCCATCCCCTTCCCGTTAACCATGGTCCGGCAACTTTGCCTTGTTCCTTCTTCAATCTGGATAATACTTCATCAAATGATTTTGCTCCGTTAAGATCCACATATCGCTGGTTCATGGCATATCCAAAAAAATGGCAATGAGCATCAATAAAACCAGGGAAAACTGCCATTTTGTGCATATCTACAATCTGACCAGCGCTGAACTTTGCTTTCAGCTCTTCTGTTTTTCCAAGAGCACAAATTTTGCCCTCCCTGATCGCCATGGCTTCATAAATACTATTTATCCTATCAACAGAATAGATCCTTCCGTTGATGATAAGAAGGTCGGTTTTTTCTTTCATTCCACACCCAATTAAAAAAAATGGAATTAAAAATACCAGCGATAACTTTATTTTAATACGCATTATTACGATTTTCTGTGAGTTATGAAAGGGTTCAAAAATAAGGAAGAAAATTTAAAAGGAAGTGACCATTAGTTGAAATGATTTATTATTTTTGTCAGACATATTAAATATATATACATGAAATATAAATCTATTAATCCTAGATTTATTGTTGTTTTCACAATCATTCTTGTTGCAGCTGTTTTAAGACTGTTGCCCCATTGGCCAAACTTTACACCAATTGCAGCCATGGCGCTTTTTGCTGGTACCTATTTTGATAGAAAGCAATATGCTTTTGCGATCCCGATTGCAGCTATGCTGCTCAGCGATCTCATCATAGGACTGCATGCCAATATGCCTGCGGTTTATCTGAGTTTTGCCATCACCGTTCTCATCGGAATGTATATCCGAAATAAAGTGAGTGTGGGTTCGATAGTTCTTGCCTCTTTTACCTCAGCGGTTATCTTTTTCCTGATAACCAATTTTGCTGCATGGCAGGCAAGTCCCTTCTATCCACAAACCATGGCCGGACTGACCGAATCTTACATCGCCGGCCTTGCTTTCTTCCGCGATACGACCAATGGAATTTCGTTCTTTATGAACGATCTCCTGGGAACAACGTTTTATAGCGCAGCTTTTTATGGATCATTTTTCCTCCTGCAACTCCGGTTCCCGGTTCTGGACAAAACCAGGTTCTAACCAAACATTCTTCCTCTGAAAAGAGGAAGAATGTTTTTGAAAACAATATTTAGGTAATATCGTTAGTTTTTCCGGGGCCATCCCTGGGTGAATTTATGTTGTCTGGCATCTTCAGTTATGTTCATGCAACACCTATTGTTTTTCTTATCCTCACTGTTTTCCTGAAAAAATGAAGTACTTTTGCAATGATGACTGATATCATTCATTTATTGCCTGATTCTGTTGCTAACCAGATCGCCGCTGGTGAAGTGGTCCAACGCCCCGCTTCAGCATTGAAAGAATTACTTGAAAATACCATCGATGCCGGCGCAAACGATGTCATTATTATTATCCGTGAAGCTGGTAAATCATTGATCCAGGTTATTGATAACGGATGCGGAATGTCTGAACGGGATGCCCGTATGTGCTTCGAACGGCATGCAACTTCCAAAATCCAAAAAGCCGACGACTTATTGGCTATCCGGACTCTGGGTTTCCGGGGTGAAGCATTGGCCTCTATCGCTTCGGTAGCTCAGGTAGAACTGAAATCAAAACGTCATGAGGACGAAATTGGCACAAAAATCATTGTTGAAGGAACAGAATTTAAAGGTCAATCACCGGTTTCATGCCAGAATGGAACTTCGATCAGCGTTAAAAACCTTTTTTTTAATGTCCCTGCCCGCAGGAACTTCCTGAAATCAAACAACGTAGAACTTAAAAATATCATCGAAGAATTCTTCCGCGTCGCGTTGGTCAACCCTGCCATTTCTTTTACGCTGTATAATCAGGAGAGAATATTGTTCCAAACTCATGCAGGAAACCTTAAACAACGAATTATCAATCTCTATGGCCCATCTTATGCCCAAAAGCTAATCCCGGTTGAACAACAAACTGAATTGGTCAACTTTTCCGGATATATAGGAAAACCTGAATTTGCAAAAAAATCAAAAGGAGAACAATACTTTTTTACCAATGGCCGGTTCATGAGAAGCCCTTACCTGCATCATGCCATCGAAAACGCTTTTCAGGAATTAATAACCAAGGATTCCTTCCCTTCCTATTTTATCTTTTTGGAAGTTGATCCAAAAACCATCGATGTAAACATCCATCCCTCTAAAACGGAAATTAATTTCCAGGATATCAGAAGCATCTATACCATCCTCAATGCTGCAATCAAACAATCCATTGGAAAATTCAGCCTGTCCCCTACCATTGATTTTGAAGTTGAACAAAGTATGAATATTACCGAGTTACCGGCCGGCACAACCATCAAACAACCTACAATTACTATCAATCCCGATTACAATCCATTCGAAAAAACTGTCAAACCTCAAAACCAATTCTCATTCCCTGCTTCTCGCTCATCTGTGCAGGCAATGAACGATTTTTATAAAGACCAGTCAACCATTCCACACGTTGACCTGCCTTCAACCAACACCAGGTTGCTGGATCCCGAACAGGCTGTGGAACCCCCAAAATATTTTCAGATAAAGAATTCCTTCCTGGTTACCCATTCAAAACGTGGTGTTATCATTATTGATCAGCAACATGCCCATGAACGGATCCTGTATGAACAATTGATCGACCGATCGGTATCCAGGGAAACCTCCCGGCAACAACTGGTTATTCCGGTCACCATTCACCTGACCCCTGATGACTTGCATCTTCTTCAGGCCTGGAAAGATCATTTTTCCTTCCTGGGATTCGATATTTCAGGATTCGGAAAGGATTCAGTATTGGTTACTGCCATCCCACCTGATATTGAACCCGATGATATCGAAGGATTAATTGAATCCATCCTTGAATCCTTAAAATCAACAACCCAGGACAATAAATCATCCCGGTTGCAACTTTTAGCCCGCTCCCTGGCAAAAAAAATATCTGTCAAAAGGGGTAAAAAATTACAGCCCGAAGAAATCAGCTCAATCATTGAAAACCTGTTTGCCTGCAAGGTACCGGAAATTTCACCAGACGGGAAACTGACCATGGTGATCCTCTCTTTCGAAGAACTATTGCAGAAATTCAAGCACTAACTGATTATGAATTATGCTACAGAACCAATATAGTCCGACCGGATTCAGGCTCCTTCCCCCCGTGGTGAAAAACCTGCTCATCATCAATGGGCTTTTTTACCTGGCTACCATCTCCTTCAACACGGCATTCGGAATTGACCTGGCTAATATCCTTGGACTTCATTATTTCCAGTCGGATCTTTTCCGCCCATACCAGTTTGTGTCTTATATGTTCCTTCATGCTAACTTCTGGCATGTTTTCTGGAATATGTTTGCCCTCTGGATGTTTGGGTACCTGCTTGAAAATGTATGGGGCCCTAAACGGTTCCTTATCTATTATATGGTCACAGGCATCGGAGCAGCCTTTATTCAGTCTTTTGTTAATTGGCTGGATATCTCTTCCATCCAGAATGCAGCTACTGCTTATAGCATGAATCCTTCCCTGGATGGATTTGTTACTTTTGTGCGCCACTACTACCCTCAGTATTATGAAGCTGAAGGAACCGTAAGGACATTCATCCAGGAATGGAGCCGGGCTAAAAATGCCCCTGGTTTTACGGCACAGTCCATAGAATATACTGATCAACTGATCAGGTTACACATGGATATCCCGACCATTGGAGCTTCCGGAGCTGTCTATGGTATCCTGCTTGCATTCGGCATGATGTTCCCTAATATGCTGGTATATATTTATTTTTTGTTCCCGATCAAGGCCAAATGGATTGTAATACTCTATGGCGCTATTGAATTGATCTCGGGAATATCTAATAATCCCAGTGATAATGTTGCTCATTTTGCACACCTTGGAGGAATGGTTTTTGGATTCTTCCTGATCCTTTACTGGAAAAAGAAATCTTCCTATAATTGACCATGATGGATTATTCAAATACCCGGTACCCAAACCCATTCAATAAATTTCTGAGCTTTTTCCGGCAAGGTTCGGCCTTATCGTCCCTTATCATCATCAATGTCGCCGTCTGGATTTTGATCCAATTGATAAAAGTGATCTTATTCCTGTATAACAAACCAGATGGTTCACTGGCCATCAATTGGGTTTTTCACAACCTGGCGCTCCCAGCCTCCCTGCCTGTACTTCTATCAGAACCATGGACCCTGTTTACCTATATGTTCCTGCATATTGAGTTCTGGCACCTTCTTTTTAACATGTTATGGCTGTATTGGTTTGGCCGGATTTTCAGAGAATTCCTGAGCTCGCGTAAATTGGTGACTGTTTACCTGCTGGGTGGAATTACCGGTGGACTCGTCTATATCTTTGCTTTTAATCTTTTCCCGGTCTTTTCATCTGTTGTACGCGATGCTTTTGCACTTGGCGCTTCAGCTGCTGTGATGGCCATTGTATCTGCAATTTCTTTCTATGCACCCACCTATTCCATCCAACTTTTATTTTTCGGACGTGTCAGGATTCTCTATCTGGCCATTATACTTTTTGTCTTTGATTTTTTCATGATCCCTACAGGTAATGCTGGCGGTCATCTGGCACATATCGGTGGGGCATTGTTCGGACTGATTTATGCACTGGCGTTGAGAAATTCAAACATTTCCAGGGACCCTTCTTCGTTCTTTACAAATTTTAAAACTAAATTTTCATCAAAGTCAAATGGATACCAAACAACATCAGGCAATTATGGACGTCCATTTAGCGATGATGAATATAATATCAGGAAAAAAGAGAAAGAAAACAGAATTGACAAAATTCTGGAAAAAATCTCCAGGGGTGGATATGATAGCCTGACAAAGGAAGAAAAAGATTTTCTTTTTAAAACCTCCAACAAAAACTGATCGTAACAACTCAGGCCCATGGGAAAAAGGAAATCAGGAATTATTAAAATATTAGTTATCATTAATATACTGGTGATAATTCCCCTGCTGGTCTCCTATTTTTCTGCCTATATCAG
The DNA here is from genome assembly GCA_023231065.1 of Bacteroidales bacterium. GTDB lineage: Bacteria > Bacteroidota > Bacteroidia > Bacteroidales > FEN-979 > CAIVAT01. The sequence goes on along the minus strand of JALNWE010000051.1, from coordinate 1,138 downwards.
CCCTGCAAAAAATTGGTATTTTGCTTTCTTTGGTCTTGCTTATCCAATCTTCCTCCTTTGCAATGTCATTTTTGTTGTCCTATGGCTTATAACCTGGAAGAAATATATTTTTTTATCCCTGATATCGATCTTCCTTGGATGGAATATCCTCCATGCAGCATATCCTTTTCACTGGCCTTTAAAACAAGCGGAATCTGGTATAAAATTAAAACTGATAAGCTACAATGTAAACCTCTTTTGGGGAAATAACCGGACTGAAAGTATTTCCGAGATCAAAGACAGCATATCTTCTTTTCTTTTATCTCAAAAAGCTGATGTGATCTGCCTTCAGGAATGTTATATGAAAGGTCCGGATTATACCGAAACCCTGAAATCATATTCACGAACGATCGGTATGAAATACTTCTATTTTAAAAATTATCGCAACTTCTGGGATAAGAAAAAAATTGACGCCATCATGATTTTCTCCCGTTTCCCGATCGCTGATACCGGCTATTTTAAATATCCGGACAAAAGCGCTTACGCCATTTTTACCGATGTTATCCACCACCATGACACCATAAGAATTTACAACCTCCATCTCGAATCCATTCGCTTTGGGAATGATGATTATTCCTTTTATTCCAACCTGACAGACCCGATGAAGGAAAAACCACCCCTGAAAGAGGGAACCAAAAAAATGTTCTGGAAACTGAGAAGGGCGTTCATCTTACGGGCAAAGGAAGTAGATAACCTTAAAAATCACATTGCCTCCTGCCCTTACCCTGTAATCATTGCTGGCGATTTTAACGATACTCCACCATCCTATACCTATCACCAGCTGAATGAAAATTTTAACGATGCCTATGTCACCGCCGGAAATGAATTTTTGGGGAGTACATACGCGGGGCGCTTCCCGGCTTTCCGTATTGATTATATCCTCTATTCAGATCGTTTTAAAGCAGTGAAATATAAAAAAATGGAAATTGACCTTTCTGACCATTATCCCATTTCTGCTTCCTTTGTATATAATCCATGAGTCCACTCCGAAAACCACTTTTTACCGCCAAGTCGCTAAGGCGCAAAATTTTAAATAATTGGATATGATATATTTGTGTCTTTGCGTCTTCGCGGTAAAATGAAAGATTTGACTTTTCGG
>JALNWE010000050.1 GCA_023231065.1 Bacteroidales bacterium | reverse complement strand
GAAGTTTGACTGGAAAAAGATCCATTTATGGGCCACTTATTCACTCGGGTTCATCCACCGTAATGATGGCAAAATGGATTTTGTACCCCCTTACGACCGGAGGCATAACCTGAACCTGGTTGGAACCCTTTATTTCGGGAAAAAGTCAACCTGGGAACTGGATGTGCGGTATAATTATGGGTCAGGGTTCCCCTTTACACAAACCGGGGGATTCTATGAAATGCTGACCTTCGAAAACATGGGGACAAGCTATGTCACCGGTAACGGAGAATTGGGCATTCTTTATGGTAATTATGATCAGGGACGGCTTCCTTATTACAGCCGGCTCGATGTTAATCTTAAGAAGATCTTCAACCTGGGAAAAACGACCAAGCTTGAAATCAGCTTGAGTGTTACCAATGCCCTGAACCAGCAAAATATTTTCTACTTCGACCGCGTATCTTATACCCGGATTGACCAGATGCCACTGATGCCCAGTCTGGGTATCAGCTTTAGTTTCTAATCGACTGTCAAAAAAGATTTATGTTTTCATTTTCTTTGTTCCCAAAGATCGCGCTTTCAACGCTTTCTGAAGATTTATCCAGACTTATTGCAACCCGTCCCCCCATAACCAGCCTGTTAATGGAGTTGAAAGAATTGTCATCTTTCCTTGATCTAACCTCTCTCGAAGGCACTGACCATCCAGAAAAAATCAGACAGCTTTGTAAGAAAGCCCTGATGTTCAAAGAAAAAGGGCTCTCTTACCCGGCTGCGGTTTGTATTTATACTCCTTTTATTGAAACTGCCCGGCAAGCGCTAAAAGGGACTCCCATCAGGGTAGCCACAGTAGCTGCCGCTTTTCCAAGCGGGCAACAGCCTTTGTCATTGAAACTCGACGAAATCAGGTTCGCTGTCCAGGAAGGCGCTGACGATATTGATGTGGTTATTTCCAGGGGTACTTTTCTTGCAAAAGAATATGCTACTGTTTTTCGCGAACTCGAGGCTATGCGTGAAATTACAAGGGGAAAAATTTTAAAAGTCATCCTTGAGACCGGTGAGCTTCAATCACCGGAGAATATAGCTAAAGCCAGTGAAATTGCCATCGGGGCCGGCGCCGATTTTATTAAAACCAGTACAGGAAAAATCTCACCGGCTGCTACAGAGGAAGCTGTTTTTATCATGCTCCAGGTGATCCGCGAACATTATCTGAAAACCGGTAAAAAAGTCGGGATTAAACCTGCTGGCGGAATTTCCGATCCCGAAAAAGCTTTGAATTATTACTGGCTGGTAAAAGAGACGCTGGGGGAAACCTGGCTCAACCCTGAGCTGTTCCGTTTAGGGACCAGTCGTTTGGCCGACCGGATCATGGAAACTGCTGGTCTATGAATTTCCTGATTTTTCCGTACCTTTGATATCAAAGAACCAACCATGAAAAAATCAATTTCTTTCACGATCCCGTGTTTATTTATGTTATCATGTTTGTTTGTAAGTTGTGCCAAAGACACAGGAAACAACTCAGACCCGACTAATGCGCGGGCAAAATATCTTGGGAAATGGAGCGTCAGTGAGGTCTGGACAAAACTCTCGTATGAAGTGACCATCTCTGCTGACCCCAATTCGGAAAGTGGCGTGTTTATTTATAATTTTGCCAATACTGGTTCTTCCGGGACACCAGCCGGAGCTTTGATATCCGGAACGACCATTACACTTGATCCGGACCAGACCATTGGAGAAGGTTGGATTGTCAATGGCGGAGGGATTTACAGTAATTCCAAAATCATCTGGAATTATACCATTAATGATGGAGCAACGCGGATCGATGCAACAGCAACCTACACCAAACAATAACTATTTCCCCTGATTGTTGCTTTTCTGACGATTGGTCAGCTCACGGACTACTTCCTCATACATCTTCCCGAACCCTTCAGGATCCTGACGGTAAAACTGTAGGTTGGCCTCATACCGTTCCCGACTGATCCCATACTTTTTAAAAAGCCCCTGATAATACTCACCGGCTAAATTGGTTTGTTCATTTCCCTCATTCCTTTTCAGCACCAGGGCTGCTTCAAGAATATGGGCATCCCTAAGAAGCTGGATCATTTTTTCCCTTGGGATCAGTGAATCGGATGGGGTAATCGGGTGTATCTCTTTGATGACTTTTGGATCACCACATGAAAACAGCAGGGTACCAGCCAGGAAGACCATCATCCAAAATCGGAACGATATTCTCATTTTTTCCGGGAAGCGTATTCTTTGTTCAAAGCATCCAATATCTGACGCGTGATATCAAGGGTATCATTAGAAACGAGGATCTCCCCTCCGGATTTATATCCCATGATATAGTCAAATCCGTAAGAACGGTTGAACCTTTTCAGAAATGCAGTGACGCTGTCAACCAGTTTCAGGTTCATATTCATTTCCTGTTCAGCGACAAGCTGTGTATATTGATCTTTTTTCTGCATTAATGCTTGTTGTTTCTGCATCAGCTCTTCATATATGATTTTGGCTTTTTCTTCGCTGATCGTATTGGCTGATACCTGCTTTTGGAATTCAGCTGCTTCTTTTTCCAGGGCTGATTGTTCAGAAAGCACCTCGACCTGAAGTTTTTTTCCTGTGGATTCCAGGTCATTCCTAAGCACTTTCACATACTCGTATTTTGCATTAAGGCTGTCGATGTTGACAAAAACAACCGATAACGATTTACCGGATGATTTCTGCATGGCGACTTGTAATCCGCTATCCTTCGATTTGCCGGAAAAAAAGAAAAGAATATAAAGCGCGATCAGACCGACTAAAAGGATCAATCCCAAAAGGGTATTAAAATCAAAATGAAAGAAAGGTTTTTTTTCAGGAACACTTAATTTCTCTATATCCTGAGTAGGTTCAGGAGTCACAACATTTTCGTCTTGCATAATGTTTGGGGTTTAATTTCCTAATTCCGACATGAATTTGATACGCATCAGGCGGATCTCTTCTTCCGTATATTCATCTTCACCCATTTCCTTGAGCGCTTCAGTGATGGAATCGGATTCAGCTTTCCGGAAATATTCGAATATTTCTTCCTGGTGGTACGGATCGATGAACTCTTCGATATAATAATTGAGATCAATCCGGGTACCGGAACCGACTATGCTTTCTATTTCTGCTAATAATTCGTCAAAGTTAAGATTTTTAGCCAAAGCAATATCCTCAAGCGCAATTTTCCGGTCGATGCTTTGGATGATATATACCTTTAATCCTGATTTGTTAATGACCGATTTCACGACCATATCCATGGGGCGTATAATTTCATTTTCCTCCACATATTCCTTGATCAGCTCCAGGAATGGCTTGCCGTATTTCAAGGCTTTCCCGGAGCCAACACCCGTGATCTGTTTAAGTTCATCCACAGTGACCGGATATTGGATGGCCATATCTTCCAGTGAAGGATCCTGAAAAATGACAAAGGGAGGTAATTTTTCTTTTCTGGCAATTTCTTTCCGCAGGTCTTTCAGTAAGGAGAACAAGGTCTTATCGGCTGTACTGCTTTTAGCGCCCAGGGCTTCAAAAAGTTCTTCTTCTTCCGGATTTTCGAAATCGTGGTCGTCCACGAGCATAACAGAATAGGGCTGTTTGAGGAACTGGGTCCCTTCGGGGCTGATCTTGAGTAACCCGTAATTTTCAATATCTTTTGTCAGCAGGCGCTCGATCAGTGTTTGCCGGATCACGGCATTCCAGAACTTTTCATCCCGGTCGGATCCCTTACCAAAAACTCCAAGTTTATTGTGTTTGTACGACTTGATGGTAGCGGTGTTCTTTCCCAGGATAATATTAATAATGTGTTTATTCTTGAATTGTTGTTTGACGGCAAGAACGGTTTCGAGTACCAGTTGAACATATTGTTTCCCTTCGAATTTTTTCTTAGGGTGCATACAATTATCGCAATTCTGACAATTTTCCTCCGTATAAATTTCACCAAAATAGTGCAGGAGTTGTTTCCGCCGGCAAACAGATGATTCGCTGTACGAAACGGTTTCCATGAGCAGTTGTTTGGCGATTTCCTGCTCGGCTACCGGTTTGCCTTTGAGGAATTTTTCAAGCTTCTGAATGTCGTCATAACTGTAAAAAGCGATGCAGTTCCCTTCCCCGTCGTCTCGCCCTGAGCGCCCGGTTTCCTGATAGTATCCCTCCAGGCTTTTGGGCATATCGTAATGGATCACAAACCGGACGTCGGGTTTATCTATCCCCATGCCAAAGGCAATGGTAGCAACAATAACCTCTACTTCTTCCATCAGGAATTTATCCTGATTCTGTCGCCTGGTTGCGGCATCGAGGCCGGCATGATAAGGTAATGCTTTAATCCCGTTGACGACAAAACTCTCAGCCAGTTCCTCAACTTTTTTCCGGCTCAGACAATAGACAATACCAGATTTACCAGGTTGTCCCTTAATATATTTGATGATATCCTTGGTAACATTTTTTGTTTTGGCCCTAACCTCATAATAAAGATTCGGACGGTTAAAAGAGGAAAGAAAAACAGAGGCATCCATCATGTTGAGATTCTTCTGGATATCCTGTTGAACTTTGGGAGTGGCGGTTGCAGTAAGTGCAATGACAGGTACTTTTTGGCCGATTGCATCGATAATGGGCCTCAGCCGTCGGTATTCCGGTCTGAAATCATGTCCCCATTCCGAAATACAATGCGCTTCATCGATAGCATAGAAAGAGATGGTTATTCCCTGAAGAAATTCGATGTTCTCTTCTTTGGTAATGGTCTCGGGGGCGACATATAACAATTTGGTCTTTCCGTCGGTAATATCCTGCTTGACCTGAGTGATTTCCTGCTTGGTAAGCGATGAATTCATAAAATGGGCCACATCATTGTCGGTCCCAAAGCTCCGGATGGAATCTACCTGATTTTTCATCAGGGCAATCAGGGGGGATACGATAATGGCAGTACCTGGTTTGATCATTGCAGGTAACTGATAACATAGTGATTTGCCACCACCGGTGGGCATGATCACAAAAGTATCCTTGTTGGCTAAAACATTCCGTATGATCGCTTCCTGATTCCCTTTAAAGCTGCTATAACCAAATACTTTCTTTAATGTTTCAAATAGCTTAAATTCATCCTTCTTGGCCGTCATCTTTTGACTCGTAATAATTTTCGTATTTTTGTTCAAGGCAAATTCATTAATAAAATTGCTGCTCTATATACAAATATAGTTACAAATCACTTGAACCAACAAATTTTTTATTAAAAAAAAGCGTTTTGAAAAACCTGAATAATTTAAAAACGGTCGCAATCAAAACGATAACGTCCGAAGCTTCAGCCATTTCAGGACTTGTAAAATCGGTTGATCGCCAGTTTTTACATTGTGTTGAACTGATTCTCGAATCAAAAGGCAGGGTTATCGTGACCGGTATCGGTAAGAGCGCACTCATCGGGCAAAAAATTGTTGCTACTTTTAATTCTACCGGTACGCCTGCCATATTTATGCACGCTGCCGACGCGATCCATGGCGATCTGGGAATTGTTCAAAAGGATGATGTTGTGATATGTTTGTCTAAGAGCGGAGAAACGCCGGAAATTAAGGTCCTGGTCCCTCTCCTTAAGGAATATGGCAGCTCCCTGATCGCCATTGTAGGAAATACCCATTCCTTTTTAGCCAGGCAAGCTAATTTTATCATTGATACCACCGTTCCACAAGAAGCTTGTCCCAATAATCTGGCCCCAACTTCAAGCGCTACAGCACAATTGGTTATGGGCGATGCGCTTGCCATCTGCCTACTCCAGGCACGGGGGTTTTCTTCCGATGATTTTGCGCGGATTCATCCCGGGGGATCCTTGGGAAAACAACTCTATCTAAAAGTCAGTGATCTGTATATCAATAATATGGCGCCAGAAGTTCAATACAACGATGACATTAAGACTGTGATCGTAGAAATTTCTTCCAAACGGCTTGGCGCTACAGCTGTTCTGAAAGGGAAAAAACTAGTGGGGATCATTACCGATGGCGACCTGCGCCGGATGCTCGAAAAAAACACCGATGTCAATATCCTGAAAGCTGGTGATATAATGACCCCTGCGCCACGTACCATTCATCCGGAAATCCTGGTCGTTCAGGCCCTTCATCTAATGCGGCAAAACAACATCACCCAATTGCTGGTTGTTGAAAAAGGCAGATATATAGGAGTCATTCATCTGCACGATATCCTTAGGGAAGGGATTTTATAACCTCCTGCTTATTCATGAATGATCCGCCGGATCAACACATGGTTTGAAGCATCGGTAAATTTAAAGAAAAACACTCCCCGCGCCAGTTCGCTTGACCCGGGTATCCTGAAACTATTACCGGCCATCTTTGAACAATCCACAACACGGACCAGATTTCCTCCGGCGCTGTATATGTGAACCGTTGTCACCGGTGATACTCCGGGTCTCAATTTAAGGGTTAAAAAATCCCTGTATGGGTTCGGAAAAACAGCGAGGTTTTCCGTATCATCGAGCTCGTCACTTCCGGATGCACCGCTAACCACAAAAGTGCCATTCATTCCCGAATTGGCATGCTGGGTACATTGATAAAAATAAGTGCCATTGACCATAGGGACATATATAAATGACGGTTCGGCCTGCGTTATGGGACTGTCCCAGGAATCGGCCCCTTCAGGAATTGAAGTAGAAGTAGTGCTGTGCGTTCCTTCCTGCCATACCCATTCGATGGTATCTTTCGCTTTAACATGAGTCAGGTTATACGGAGTGAAAGAATAATTCTGAACATTGACAATCCACTTTTTTGCCAATATCGGATTGGAAACCATAGCCAATATTAAAAAAGCGGCAATAAAACCCGGGTTAAAAATAAATTTTTTCATAATGTCACTTAGTTACATTTGACTTCTTAAACTTTTAACAAAGATAAGATTTTCATTTTATATTACATAACTTTGGAATTCCTTACATTTGCCGCGTTATTGTACTGGCTTAACCGCGATCCATGATTCTCCGGACAGAGAAAATCGTTAAAAAATACCATAAAAGAACTGTTGTCAGTGAAGTTTCCATTGAGGTAAATCAGGGTGAAATTGTCGGGTTATTAGGCCCCAACGGCGCCGGGAAAACCACTTCCTTTTATATTATTGTTGGACTTATCAAACCCTTTGCTGGAGATGTTTTTCTCGAAGATATCAACATAACCCGCGAACCCATGTACCGGCGGGCCCAAAGGGGAATCAGTTATCTTCCCCAGGAAGCGTCAATTTTCAGAAAGTTAAGTGTGGAAAATAACCTCAAAGCCATCCTTGAATTTACCCATCTTACAAAAGACCAACAGAAAAAGAGGCTGGAAACATTACTTGATGAATTTGGTCTCCAGCATGTCAGAAAAAGCCTGGGTATCACCCTGTCGGGAGGAGAACGAAGAAGGTGCGAAATCGCCAGGAGCCTTGCAGTTGACCCGAAATTCATCCTCTTGGATGAACCCTTTGCCGGAATCGATCCCATTGCAGTTGAAGATATTCAGCACATTGTAAAAACGCTGAAAGAAAAAAATATCGGCGTCCTTATCACCGATCATAATGTTCACGAGACCTTATCCATTACCGACCGTTCATACCTCCTTTTTGAAGGATCGATCCTCAGGGCCGGAACAGGTCAGGAATTGGCAGACGACCCTAATGTAAGAAAAGTTTATCTTGGACAGAACTTTGAATTGCGGTAGGCCCCTTTTTTAAACCACCTGGTTTCGTCCCTCCCATCAGATTTCCTTGTGGAAAAAAATTGACATCAGAACATATAAAGCGATGATGATGGGGAACGCGTTGATGAAAAAAAGGAAAATCAGGACCAGCGATATTAACAGAAAAATATACCGCAACTGGTTTCCTTCCCATTTCATTGTCTTAAATTTCATTGAAAAAATCCTGAAATCCGAGATCAGCAGATAAGAGAAAAAAACAATTAAAATGACAAGGATCCGGGTGTTGGAAAAGAAAGCGATGATCCCGGGCAAAGGCAGAATACTGAACAGACCTGGCTGAACATACAATACCAGGGGAATTGAAGCAAAGAATAAAGCATTGGCCGGAGTAGGAAGCCCGATAAAATTGACTTCCTGCCGCAAGTCAATATTAAATTTAGCTAACCGTAAAGCTGAACAAACCGGAATGAGCAAGGCGATATAGGGTGTTATATGTAAATTGTCAAACATACTGCAGCTCCCTGCGCAATGCACCGATAGCATCTTGAAGATGATGATTCCGGGGGCAATCCCGAACGATACCAGATCAGCCAGCGAATCAAGTTGCTTCCCCAATTCTGAGTATGCCTTGAGCAACCGGGCCATGGAGCCATCAAGATAATCGAAAACAGCAGCAATAAAAACCAGGAGAGAGGCAAAAACAAGATTCCCTTCCAGGGTAAATGTAACCGATAACAGTCCGCAGATGAGGTTACAAGTGGTTAAAGTATTGGGTATATATCGACGGAGATTCATTTTTAATGATTTCTGCTCAAGCCGAACCTTTGTTGCAAATGTACCGATTATTTCCTGTTATTCACAATCCCGGATAATTAACCGGTATGGTTATTTTCCCTATTTTTGCAAATATTATTAATCAGTTAATTACAAATCAATTAATTATGAAAAAAAACTTGTTGCATACATGTTTCCTTCCTCTATTCGTGATTTTCTTTTCCGGTAACCTGTTTGCCCAGTTCAAAATTGGCGGTGAATTTAAAATGCGGGGTGAATTTCGCGATGGTTATCAGTCGCTTCGCGATTCCTCCAAAACCCCATATGCCACTATCCTGGGGAGGGCCCGGTTAAGCTTTGACTACAATACCGAAAAGATCTCAACCCGCTTCTCATTAAATGACGCCTGGGTTTTCGGACAAAATTATTATTCTTCCGACACCATCACAAAAAACACAGTGAATATTTTTGAAGCCTGGTTTCAATACAACTTTACCAAGGCTTTTAGCCTTAAAGTGGGACGTACCGAAGTGGTTTACGATGACGAACGTTTGTTTGGGTTATCAAACTGGAGTATGTGGGGAGCTACCCACGATATTGTCATTGCCCAGATCGGTCAGAAAGAAAAAGGATGCTGGGAAAATTTAGGGTTTGCAGTCAATAACATCGCTCCGGCAAGCGCTTACCTGAACTCGTACAATATGCGTAATAATTATAAGTATCTGGGTTATTTATATGGGAACATTAAAGTATTCGATAAAAAATTAACCCTTTCTTATCTGGGGATTATCGATGCCTTCCAGAAATATTCGATCACGACAACCAAAATAAAGACCATTTATGACACCCTGTATATTTATAACCAGAATGATTCCATCATCGGGACAACCATACTCCCTGTGACCACCAAAACATCTTCAACCGAGGATTTTGTCAATACCCTGTATGGGCGGGGAACCATTGGAGGCACTGCCGGACTGGAATTGAAAAAATGGAGTTTTTTCCTCAACGGGTTTTGCCAGTTTGGTCATATTCGCGACGGGAGAAAACTGAGTTCCTATTTCTATACGGCCTGGGTTAGTTTTCAACCGATTAAAAAATTAAAACTCATGGTTGGATGGGAACAGTTGAGCGGTAACAATTTTTCGGATACCAGCGGGATGAAATTAAAAGTCAAAGGGTTCAGTACCCTTTATGGCACCTCCCACCGGTCATACGGATACATGGATCTTTTCGGCAGTATTGTTAAAGATAATATGAGCCCAGGCCTCAATGACCTTTATGGAAGGGCCACTCTGTCCTTCACCGATAAGATGTCGCTTGAAGCAACTTATCGCTGGTTCAGTATTCCTTATGGGTACCTTGGGGTTACCAGTCTTAAAAAAGGCGAACTGCCTTATAAAGAAGTAAAAACGGACCTGGGGTCCGAGATCGACCTGATGTATGTTTATAAACCAATCCCCAATCTCGAATTAAACGCTGCTTATTGTTTCTTTCTTCCTACATCAACCATGGAGACCCTTAATAAAATTGAAGTCGGGAAAAGTAAATTTGCCCAATTTGCCTATGTTATGATCACCTATAAGCCCAACTTTTTTAATTCTGAAAAACACTGATGTGGTCAGTGAAACAGCATGGTTGATCCTGGTTTGATCCGTATTCAGGATTTTGATTATCCGTTGCCGGAAGAGCGTATAGCTCAATTTCCCTTGTCCGAGAGGGATGAATCGCGTCTTCTGATCCTCCGGAACGGGATCATTTCCCAGTCGCGTTTTTCAGAGATTAGTCGTTTTATTCCACCGGAAAGTCTGCTGGTTTTTAACGACACCAAAGTCATCCGGGCCAGGCTTATCTTTAAAAAAAACACCGGTGCGCACATTGAGATCTTTTGTCTGGAACCCCTTGCCCCGGTGACAGAAGTGGAAGCCGTTTTCCGTGAAAAAGCCAGTTGCGTCTGGAAATGTTTGATCGGTAATGTAAAACGCTGGCGATCGGGCTTGCTCCAAATGGAATTGGAAGGGATGTCAGGCCCGGGCATCTTGTATGCTGAACGTGGCAGCAATCTGGGCGATGGGGGGTTCGCAATTACATTTCGCTGGGAGCCTCCGGAAATGACTTTTTCCGAAGTCCTGGATGCCGCCGGTACCGTGCCATTGCCTCCTTACATTCATCGCCAGACGGTTCCGGACGACGCGGGGCGTTACCAAACGATCTATGCCAGGCACGAAGGTTCCGTGGCCGCTCCGACCGCGGGACTGCATTTCACCGACCGGGTCATGAAAAACATCGAACAACTTGGCTGCCGGTTTGCAAAGGTAACCCTTCATGTAGGTGTGGGAACTTTTCGACCGGTCAGTTCTCCTACCCTCCAGGAACATATTATGCACAGCGAAAAGATCATCGTGTCGCGTCAGACCATAGCAGGGCTCATATCGGGCCGGAACCGGCCCGTCATCGCGGTGGGCACTACTTCCGCCCGTACGCTTGAAAGTTTGTTCTGGCTTGGAGTGAAAATCCTGAAAGGAGAAACCGGGGATAATTTTCATATTATGCAATGGGATCCCTATCAGGTTCCCGGCTCGGGCCTGATCACCCGTGATGAATCTTTAACAGCGTTGTTGCATTACCTGGATCAAAACAGATTGGATGAATTACATGGAGAAACACAGTTGATCATCGTTCCCGGATATAATTTTAAAATAATCAACGGACTGATCACCAATTTTCACATGCCGCAGAGTACCTTGTTGTTGCTGGTTGCTGCCCTGACGGGTGATAAATGGAAAGATGCTTACCGGTTTGCCCTGGAAAACGGCTTCCGGTTCCTGAGTTATGGCGATTGTTGCCTCTTTTTTAAAACTCATTGACAATTTCCGGTGGAGTTTTGTACCTTTGTATATCATTATGAATCAAAATCCCGCATCATGACCCTAGGTATATTATTAATATTTGGCTTGGGGACCACAGAGCTGCTACTCATTGCTCTGGTAGTTCTCCTTCTTTTTGGTGGGAAAAAAATTCCTGAATTAATGAGGGGGCTCGGTAAAGGGGTTAAAAATTTCAAAGATGGAGTTGATGGGATGGACGAAGATCCTCATAAACCGACTGACAAGACGCCCCCATCTGACACGACTGAGAAAAAGCCCTGATTGCTTCTCCCTTATGCTGAAACCAACGAATCGCATAGTTCCTCTTGTTTTAACAGAATTTTTTTCATTATTCCACCTTTCATGGTTTTCGCATAGCCATGTAAGCAGGATTCTCTTTTCCTGAAAAGTTTTATAAACATGATAGAGTTGATGCGTGAAAAGTTTTTAATTTTATCATAGAAATACATATTGTTTTATGTATTTATTTATATTTGTCCTGTTTTAACCCCTATTAAACAAACCCTTGCATGAAAAAACTTCTCATTTTAGGCGCCGGGACAGGAGGCACCATCATGGCCAACAAAATTCGAAAATTGCTTTCGCTTGATGAGTGGGAGATCACGATCATTGATCATCAAAAGACCCATTATTACCAGCCAGGGTTTCTTTTTGTTCCTTTTGGAATGTATTCCAGAGAGGATGTCATGAAGCCAAAAGCGAATTTTCTGCCCATGGGGGTTGAATTGATTTTTCAGGAAATTGACACCATCAGGGCATCTGATAATCAGGTTGTTTTGAATGACGGGAAGGCGTTAAAATATGATTTTCTGATCATCGCAACGGGAACCCGGGTAGTACCGGAAGAGACACCGGGACTTCTTGGGCCTTTATGGCACAAACAAATTTTCGATTTCTATACCATCGAAGGTGCGATGGCTTTATGCGACTTTTTTAAAACCTGGCCGGGTGGTGAATTGGTATTGAACATTGCAGATATGCCCATCAAATGTCCGGTTGCCCCCCTTGAATTTGTCATGTTTGCCGATGCTTTTTTTGTGGAGCGTGGGCTTAGGAACAAAGTTAATATCAGCTATGTAACCCCGCTTTCGGGAGCATTCACCAAACCCAGGGCCTCTAAAGTCCTGGGAAAGTTACTGGAAGAAAAGAACATACACATCATTCCTGACTTTTATCTGGAAAGGGTTGACAACGAGAAAAAAGTTTTGGTTTCTTATGATGAACGGGAAGTTCCCTTTGATTGCCTGGTAACAGTCCCGGTCCATAAGGGAGATCCGATGGCGGGCAGGAGCGGGTTAGCCGATGAGATGGATTTTATTAAAGTCCATAAATACACCCTTCAGAACGAACAGTTCCCCAATATTTTTGTGATCGGCGATGCCGGAAATTTCCCCACCTCCAAAGCGGGTTCAGTGGTGCATTTCCAGGCCGACGTCCTCAACGAAAACCTGATGTGTGCCATCGAGGGAAGACCCCTTACCGGTTCCTTTGACGGCCATTCCAATTGTTACATTGAAACCGGATTTGGAAAAGGCGCACTGATTGACTTTAATTATGACACGGAGCCTTTACCCGGATTATTCCCCTTCCCGGGCGTCGGCCCTTTCGGATTATTAAAAGAATCACGGATGAACCATTACGGAAAAGTGATGTTCCGTTGGATCTACTGGCATATTTTATTGAAAGGGAAAGAAATGCCCATCGATTCGAAGATGACAATGGCTGGTAAAAAAATGTAATCGGAATAAAATGGAAGATCTGGACGTCCAAATACAAATCAACGAGATCAACCGGAAACTTGATCTGCTCCTTTCGAATGCAGAGCAACAAAAAAGGGACAGGGAAGAGATGGCGGATCTCTTTGCCGATCTGAGCATTGTGGCCAAGGATGCTTTCCGGCAAACAGTAATACTGTTAGATAAATCGCAGGTCGAACTGGGACATGGACAGGTTTCATCCTTGCTGATCAAACTTCTGCATAACCTTGATACATTCCATGAAATGTTGGACCTGATGGAAAGCGCCAGGGACTTCATTAAAGATGTTTCACCTGTCATCCATCAAATGGGACTGGATGCAGTGAACAAGATGAATGAGCTGGATCAGAAAGGTTATTTTGAATATATTACAGCCATTCTCAGTTTTTTGGATAAGTTCATCCAAACTTTTCCTGCCAGCGATATCCGGAAAATGGAAGAGAACATGGAAAACCTTGACGGGATCATACATAATTTGACGGACCAGGAAATGCTTGCCCGGCTAAATCATGCCACCCGGGCTTTCAGGGAAATAAAGATGGATGATAAAACAGACAATATTCCCTTATGGAAAATCATTTTGCAAATGAGATCCCCGGAGATCCGGAAATCGTTGTCATACTCCCTGAGACTTCTCCGGGAAATCGATAAGCCATGACCCATATCACTCTTTAATATAAAATGCTTTTCGGCCGATGGCCAATAACTATAACCTGAAATCTTAAATTAAAAATCAAAAAACATTTCTATGGCACAGAAAATCATTGCAGGAGTAACAGTAGATGTTACCGAAGAAGGGTATTTGACCAATCCTGCACAATGGACAAAAGAAATCGCTTTGGAAATCGGTAAGGAGGAAAACGTTCAACTTACCGATAAACATTTCGAGGTATTGAATTTTATACGTGACCGTTTTGCAAAGAATGAAACCATGACCATCCGTTCGGTTGGTAATTCAGGGATCATTGATATCAAGGGGTTTTACGGCTTGTTCCCCGGAGCACCAATGAAAAAAGCAGCTAAAATTGCCGGCATTTCCAAACCCGCATCCTGTGTATAATTTAAAAACCAAAGCAATGACAAACGAAGGACATCCTTTAAATAAAGTCTGTATAATCTGTGCAAAAGGCGCGATTGAAGACGTATATGCCTCCCTGGTACTGGGCAACGGAGCCGTGATGGAAGGTATTGAGACCAAGATCTTTTTTACCTTTTTTGGTCTTGATGCCATCACTAAAAAAACAATGAATTCCCTTCATACCAGTACGGTAGGTAACCCGGCCATGCGTATGCCAGGCGGTTTGGCTTTTCCAACCCTTCTGGGGATGTTACCCGGCGTTGAAGCTGGGGTTTCGGCCATGATGCGGGGCCAGATGGATAAACTCGATATTCCACCCGTTAAAGAATTTCTGGAAATGATTGATGCAGGTGGCGGAGAAATATATGCCTGTAAACTGGCCATGGACATGTTCAAACTTAAAAAAGAGGATCTCTGGGAAGGGGTTAAAGATGTCCTGACCGTGGGCCAGTTTTACGAAAAATGTGGCGGCCTGCAAACACAGGTAATTTTTACATAGTCCGGGAACACCTTCTTAAAAGGCCTATACCTCATTATAAATAGCATCTGCCTGTTCAGAATAGTTCAGGGAAGAAGGTATTTCCCTTGATTTGATCCGGATATTTTCCATAAATTCGTCCGTTTTTATTAAGCCGGAAAAAATTATGAGTACAGAAAAGTATTTTGAACCATTCCGAAAAAAAACCATTGGCTATAACCAAACCTATTGTTCACCCTATGGGCTTCAGCGAATGGTATATGCCGATTGGGTTGCCAGTGGCAGATTATATCAACCCATCGAAGACATTATTTCAGGGAAATTGGGGCCCTTTTTAGGAAACACCCATACTGAGACCAGCGAGAATGGCAAACTGATGACCGAGGCTTATCGCCTGGCCCATAAAAAAATCAAGGAACATGTCCATGCCGCGACAAAAGATGTGATCTTGACGACCGGATTCGGGATGACAGGCGCCGTGGTAAAATTTCAGCGGATCCTGGGGCTCAAAACCTGCGGGATGATTGCTCATAAGCAATGTCTGAATGAATCGGAGCGGCCGGTTGTGTTCATTACACACATGGAACACCATTCGAACCATACTTCATGGTACGAAACGATAGCTGAGGTAGTTGTAGTTGAACCTGGAGAAGATTTACTGGTTGACCTCTCCCATCTTAAAAATGCGCTGGAACAGTATAAAGACCGGAAACTGAAAATCGGATCCTTTACTGCTTGTTCCAATGTCACAGGGATCCGTACTCCCTATCATCAGATGGCGCGCCTGATGCATGAATACGGCGGACTTGCATTCGTTGATTTTGCTGCTTCAGCTCCTTATGATCCCATCGATATGCATCCTTCAGCCCCAATGGAAAAATTGGATGCCATCTTCTTTTCCCCCCATAAATTCCTGGGTGGGCCCGGATCATCAGGGGTATTGATATTCGACTCTTCACTGTATGAAAGTCCTGCCCCGGACCAACCTGGAGGAGGAACGGTTGACTGGACCAATCCGTGGGGGGAATATAAATTCATTGACGATATTGAAGTACGTGAAGATGGTGGTACTCCCGGATTTTTACAAGCCATACGGACTGCATTGGCCATCAGTTTAAAAAATCAGATGGGGGTGGAAAATATTCATCGACGGGAAAAGGAATTGGTTGAAATTGCCTTCAGGGAGTTACCCACTATTCCGAACCTTCATATTTTAGCTGATAACATAAAAGACCGTTTGGGAGTTATTTCATTTTATATTGATTCTATTCACTATAACCTGATTGTAAAACTGCTCAGCGACCATTTCGGGATCCAGGTAAGGGGTGGTTGTGTTTGCGCAGGCACCTATGGTCATTACCTTCTTCATGTAAATCATGACAAATCACGTATGATCACTGAAAAGATCAATCATGGCGATTTTTCCGAAAAACCAGGCTGGGTAAGGCTGTCGTTGCACCCGACCATGACGGATGAAGAATTATACTTTGTAATTAATGCCATCCGGCAGGTTGGAGAAAATTATCAGATGTGGAAAGAAGATTATACCTATAACAAGCACACCAACGAATTCCGGTATAAGTACACCACCGAAAATGCCCTTCAGCCTGAATTCTGGTTCAGGCTTCAATAAAGGATCAAACCTTTTCTGTCAGGATTCAACTCTCCAGTGTTTATTGATCATTTCCATTAAATCCCGTCGGTCAAATGGTTTAGGTAGATAGTCATCACATCCTGCATTTAACGCTTTTTCACGATCGCCGGCCAAAGCATAAGCTGTTACGGCCACAATGGGCAAGTGTGGAAATTTTTCTTTGATCCTGCGGGTGGCTTCATAACCACTCATCCCGGGCAATTTTAAATCCATCAGGATAAGCTCAATTTCAGGATGGCCCATACACTCCATCACGGCATCTTGTCCATTGGTTACATGAATAGTCCGGAATGCAGATGGGAACAGCATCTTTTCAATCAATAAATAATTGCTTTCTTCATCCTCGACAACCAATATGGTCTTTGTGGTCGCTGATGGAGCGTTTTCGTTAATCATTTTATGTTTTATCCTATTTGATTGTTCAAGTTCAACAGTCCTATGAAGTATCGTAAAAGTAAAACAACTTCCCTCTCCGGGCCTTGACTTTACTATTATCGTCCCACCCATCAATTCAACATAAGCTTTTGAAATTGCAAGTCCCAATCCGTTCCCTTGATAGATTTTATCATTATCGGTTTCACCCTTTCTGAACTTTTCAAAAATAACCTGTTGAAGATTTTCCGGAATCCCGATTCCCGTATCCTCTACGGAAAATTTTAATTGCCTGTCATCCAGGTTACACTGCACCTTAATAGCGCCTTTCTCGGTAAATTTGATGGCATTGCTAAGCAGGTTCGCTATCACCTGTTTCAATTTGCCTTCATCGGCGATCACTTCAGATTCTTCCTGGGAGAGCCCATTCCGGAAGGACAGCTCAATCGGCTTGTCATTTAAAACAAGGATAAAGCGATGATACAGATCATAAAAAAGTTTATTGATATCAGTTGGCGACTCATTAAGCTTTTCCTGCCCGGTCTCGATGGTAGCAATGCTGATAATATCCGTGATGATGGCCAGTAACCAGTCTGAGTTTTTTTTGACTATTTTTCCGAAGCGGACACGGTCAAGAATATTGGTTGAAGGATCGTTGATCAGTTCGGTAAAACCAACGATGCCATTAAGGGGAGTGCGGATTTCATGAGAAAGATTATTCAGAAAAGCTGTTTTCAGGCGGTTATTTTCTTCCGCTTTGTTTTTTGCTTCTATCAACTCTGACATCATATTTTTGCTGGCGGTAATATCGCGCATTATACCACCGATCCCGATCCTGTTGCCCGACAGGATCAACCGGAATTTGTTGGTTTCATATATTTTATCCCCGAATATTTCTTCAGTGATCACCGGAGAAAGACTGTGTATGGTTTTTTCATCCGTCAATTTACATTCTGCGGCTTCTTTTTCATCCATCAGTTCGAAATCAGTCTTAAGCAGCATATCCTCTTTTGACCGGTTAAGAAATCGCGCGATCTGATCATTAACAACAATATAGCGAAACCGGTCATCCTTAATAAAAATCATATCCCTGCTGCTGTTTATAAAGGATTCATATCGGCGGTCCCTTTCCGTTAAGGCTTCATGCGCCATTCGTTCTTTTGTTTGATCGCGGAAAATAAGGACAACTCCGGAAACTTCTTTTCCTTCTTTTAAAATGGGGGCGCCGCTATCGGCAATCGGGATCTCGTTTCCGCTTTTCGAAATCAATAAAGTGTGATTGACCGGACTCACGATCATACCTTTTTTCAAAACCAGCTCGACGGGGTTTTCAACCACCTTGCGGGAAATTTCATGAATGATGCGGAAGACTTTATCCAGCGGAAGACCAGTTGCCTCATTCTCATTCCAGCCTGTAAGTTTTTCCGCGACGGGATTCATTTGCCGGATCAATCCATTTTTGTCAGTGGTGATGACACCGTCGCCAATGCTATAAAGGATTGTTTTAAACTCCTCCTGTGATTCCCTTAGTTTATTTTCATTGAAGAATAATTCCCTGTAAATATCACGTTGACGTAAATAGTAGATCCAGGATATTGCAGCGATAGTCAAAATGATCAGTATCAATACCATGACAGTAATAAAAACGGCCCGTGTCAGCAGTTCGGAATACACCTCTTTTTTATCAACTTTGGCAACCAGGAACCAGGGCGTTCCAGGTACAGGGCCAACCCAGGACAAGACTTCAACCCCGCGGTAATCTTTGCCTTCAAAAACACCGGTATGGCCCGTTATGGCATAAACGGCGGGAACCTCCTTGTTCGTTAACGAAATCCTCAGATTCAGCGCCGTATTTTTCAGGTGCCGGACATCGCTCAGAAAAAGCACGCTATCTCCGTCCTTGCGCAATAAATTGGTTTCGGATGTTTTGCTTGGGGTAGGCCATGAATGGATATAAGGAAACAGGAATTGGTTGGGATCGATCCTGAAAACGAGCATCGCGACGGTTAACCCTTTTTCATCCATCATAGGCGCAACAACATCATAATGCGTTTTTTTTTCTACCGGAGAATAATAAAAATCAGTAAAAGAAATTTTTTTTTGGCTGGCAGCCTTGGCTATGAAATCAGAGGCAACCGGATCCGTGGGTGAATCATTGCCCAGGGATGAAAGATAAATTTTCCCCTCTGGTGAGGTAAGCAGGATTTCCTGGTAGCTAAATGAAGTGGCAATATTTTGAAGATGGGCCAGGATGGCCTTTTTCAACTTACTATTTCCGGGATCAAGAGTCCATGCCTTGATGCCCCGGACAAAATAAGGGGCGTTCGTAACTGCTTTAATTTCGCTTTTGCGCTCTTTATGCCACCGGGTGATCTGGCTGATTTTCAGGGCCGCAATAGCCCTTATCTCACGGTGTTTTTCATCCCTGACGGATCTTTTTTCATAAGAAAAGAAAGTGAACCCTCCGGCGATGATCAGCAGGCAGATAATGATCCCAAGCAAGGTCATTTGCCCTTTTGCAGCTACTGATATCAGGCGCGATTTTTCCATGGCAGGGAAAATTCAATTTACCAAAAGTAAGAAAAAACAGATCATTGTAAGAAATAGATCGTTATCTTATTACATTTGTTATTGTATAAGTATTGTTAATAAAGGACATTTTCTGATTTAACCGGAATGTTTGGCATCATCTGGCTGATTTTCAAATGGACATAAAACGAATTTTATGGCAACACAATCTGTTGGTGTATCATGGATTTCAGGTTTGGTTTTTAAAGCTGAAGCAAATGGTTTCAACATTCTGCTTGACGCCGATGAAAAGGCTGGAGGAACAAACCAAGGCCCACGGCCTAAGACATTATTGCTGGCTTCCCTGGGTGGTTGTACAGGTATGGATGTGATTTCTATCCTTAAAAAAATGCATATTAGCCCGGAATTTTTTAATGTTCGGGTAGAAGGAGAAGTTACGGAAGAACATCCGAAACATTTTACCCGGATCCATCTGATTTACGAATTCAGGGGTAAAGATTTGCCGCTGGAACAACTGCAAAAAGCAATTACCCTATCACAGGAAAAGTATTGTGGTGTGTCGGCCACTTTGCGAAAATCAGTCGTAATTACATCTGAGATACGGATCATCTCCTGATGGAACTTACTTCTTGTCTTTTTTCTCTTTTTTCTGTTTATGCTTTTTACAGGTACACCGGCCATTGCTAAAAGCTTTCAGGATCTCGATTTCTTTTTCATGTAATTCGATGATCCGGTCGATCTTTTTTTCCAGTACATTGGTTTCAGGAAAAAATTGCTTATCACAGGTATTGGTTTCGATATCCTTTAATACCTTCAGCATCTGTTCCAGGAGAATTTCGCGTTCAGCCATGGTTTTTGTTTTATTCAAATATACAACTAATCATTGGTAAATAACATTTTAGGAAAAAATTTCTCTCTACCTTTGCCCATAATAAAACACCGGATGAAACACCACCCTTCTACCCTGCCTGAAGAGCAGCAGGAGATGACTTTCTGGGAGCACCTGGAAGAATTACGTGGGACACTCTGGCGAATTTTAATCGCCATATTTATTGCATCCATTGTGGCTTTTTCCTTCAAGGATATCCTTTTTGATGATATTATCTTAGCTCCGAAATCAAAGGGTTTTATTACCTACCGGATTTTATGCGCCCTGGGGCGTCAGTTTTCCATGCCATCTTTGTGCGTTGATCCCTCGGCTTTTCAGCTGATCAATATAAACCTTGCAGGACAGTTTACTTCACACTTGAATATTTCGCTCGTGGCTGGCCTGATCATCTCGTTGCCTTATGTCTTATGGGAACTATGGCGCTTCATCAAACCAGGTCTGACTGAAACCGAAATCCGGAATTCACGCGGGGCAGTGGCAATTGTCTCCCTACTATTTCTTCTTGGGGTGGTTTTCAGTTATTTTATCGTCGCCCCGCTCATGATCAATTTTCTGGGTGGATATTTGGTGAGTCCTACGGTAACCAACCAGATTGCATTAACCTCATATATAAGTTCCATCACCCTGATGACCCTCTTAATGGGGCTACTGTTTGAGCTTCCTGTACTCATTCTTTTCCTTACCAGGATCGGGATCGTAACTCCGAAATACTTGCGAAAATACAGGAAACATACAGCTGTTGCCATTCTGATAATAGCGGGAATCATTACGCCAAGTCCTGATGTGTTCAGTCAGTTGATTGTTGCGGTCCCTCTCTATGCCCTATTTGAATTCAGTGTTATTGTTTCTTCAAGGATTTATAAAAAGAGCCATGAATTGGCCGGTTAATCGCGGTTTATTCCTGGTGTAACCTTTTCTATTTGCAACCGTCTAAACTTTCACAATTACAAATTTGAATAACATGGAATCAAAACGTTTATACCGAAGCATTACTGATCGGAAAATCGCCGGTGTCGCCGGAGGCCTTGGAGAATATTTTGTCATGGATCCTTTACTGATCAGGTTGATCTTTGTTATCCTGCTGTTGGCCGGTGGCGGCGGCTTTTTAATTTATCTGGTATTGTGGATCGTTACCCCTGAAAACCCCAATTGCGGTCCTGTAACCCAGAATCAACCTTCCGGAGGGCCTCAGCCCTCATATAGGTCAGAACCGGGAACAAACAGCGAACAAGAGTATTACGAAACGGCAAAAAACGAGGAAGGCCCCGCGTCAAATAATGGAACTGATCCTGCCAAGCCTCAAAAAGCGCCAAAGAAGAAACAACCCCACGGAAGTCTGGTAGGCGGGTTGGTACTCATCACCCTGGGAGCCCTTTTCCTTGCCGATGAATTGATCCCGGAGATCAATTTTGGAGATTTGTGGCCTATTATCCTGGTAGCAATCGGAACCGGG
>JALNWE010000049.1 GCA_023231065.1 Bacteroidales bacterium | reverse complement strand
GGAAGTCTGGTAGGCGGGTTGGTACTCATCACCCTGGGAGCCCTTTTCCTTGCCGATGAATTGATCCCGGAGATCAATTTTGGAGATTTGTGGCCTATTATCCTGGTAGCAATCGGAACCGGGTTGCTGATCAATGCCTTTACCAGTAAGAAAAAAGAAACAAATAAATAATTTTAAAATTACGGATATGAAATACCGTCATGTTTTTTGGGCATTTATCCTGATCGCCATCGGGATATTGTTTATCCTGAACAATTTCGGGATATTGGAATTTGGCTGGCGCGCTATGTGGAGCCTTTGGCCCCTGATCCTGATCTTATGGGGAATATCCATCCTGCCGATCAAAGACGTAATAAAAATATCAGCCCTGGTGGTTGTTTTGGCGCTCACTATTATTTTCTTTAACCGGATCTCGGACCGGTCAACCTGGTGGAAATTTCATAATTTTCATTATTATGACGGGGATTGGAATGACAAAGATGAAGAGGATGAAGAGCAGACGTACAATTATAAAAATCAGGATCTTAGTGTCCCCTTTGATTCCCTTGCCATGAAGGGATTGCTGCAATTGGATGCGGCGGCGGGTAATTTTAAAATCCAGGGCATCACTTCCGATATGCTTTCGTTCAGTAAAACCGGGGATATCGGGAACTATTCACTGACTACCAATGATGAGAAAGGCCGGAAAAAAATAACTCTCTCCATGGAAAAAGGCAGGATCCGTCACTCGGTTTCCGATAACCAGGTTAATATCAGGTTGAACGATAGACCATCGTGGAACCTCAACCTTGACATCGGGGCTGCGGAAATCGACATGGACCTGCGCGATTATAAAATTGATACTGCTTCGATAGACGCCGGGGCTTCTTCGATCGACATAAAAATCGGAAATAAAAATCCATTAACTGTAATGACTTTTAACGCCGGCGCTTCTTCCATTGAGGTGAGTATTCCAAAAGAATCAGCCTGTCAGATCAAATCGGAATCTTTTATGATCAGCAAAGAATTCGATGGATTTACAAAGAAAGGGGATGGAATTTATCAGACCCAGAATTTTAAAAGCGGAAAAAACAAGATCTATCTTGATGTAAAAACCGCCATTTCGAAAATCGATATCAAACGTTACTGATCACCGTCTAAAAAATTTCTTACCAAAGTATAAAATTCCCCGGGTGCATCAGCTTGGACCCAATGTGAAGCATTCTCAATGGTTTCCATGATAGCTCCGGGAAATTTAATTTTTATTTCAGGAATGTCCCCATCCAATATATAATCTGACCGGCCTCCCCGGATAAACATCACCGGTCCATGGTATGTACCTGGATAATCTAACCTTTCGAAGAGAGCTGGCATATTCTCATTAATGGATTTCAGGTCCAATCGCCAGTCCATGGTCTGGCGGTCACGCCAACAGACATTTTTTAAAAGGAACTGGCGCAACTTTTCATTGTTGACATAAGGTAATAATTGCTTATCGACATCTCCACGGGAACTGACCTTGCTGAAATCTATAGCAAGCATCGCGTCAAGCAACATGAGATGTTCATGGTTTGTAAACGGTTTCCGAAGGCCCATGTCAACAATAACCATCTTTTTTACTTTCTCCGGATTTTGTAAAGCAAAAAGCATAGCTGTTTCCCCGCCCAATGAATGCCCGATAAGGTTGACTTCTTTCAAACCCCATGCACCTGTCATCTCCAGAAGATCGTTTACCATGGAAGGAAAATCAAAACAGTCGCTGTGGGGCGACCGGCCATGGTCGCGCATATCGGGGATATAAACGGAATACTTCTCCCCCAGCCGACGTCCAAACGTGACCCAGTTATCAGAAAGGCCCAAA
Organism: Bacteroidales bacterium; assembly: GCA_023231065.1. Lineage (GTDB taxonomy): Bacteria > Bacteroidota > Bacteroidia > Bacteroidales > FEN-979 > CAIVAT01. The sequence goes on along the minus strand of JALNWE010000049.1, from coordinate 19,780 downwards.
AAGCCATGCAGGATGACAACCGGTTTGCCTTTTCCAAACTGACGAAAAAAAAGTTGCATAAGAGGGTATTTATTAACACAATTTTGTTGAAAAATAATCGTTCGTAAGTGTCAAAAATACATAAAAATGTTACCTATTTGCAGCGTAAATTTTTTTTAGGGACCCATCCCAGAAAAAAACAATTAAAATATTGATATTAAGCAACATATTCAATTTTTCAAAATCGTAGCATATACTGTAAATTTTAAAAACGATAACCCTTACAATGGATAAAATGCCAAACGAGAAACAGGACACTCTCCGTCCCGAAGTACCAGAAGAAGAAGAACCTCCAAGTAAACCCACCTTCATTGACGAAGCATCCCTTTTAGATGAATACTTAAAATCGAGGAACGATCGCGATAAAAACATGATCAGCGAACGTTCCCTTTTATTTTTACAAACTTTTTTTCCCGAAGCAACCCTTAAAGACTGGAATAGCTGGCACTGGCAAATCAAGAACAGCGCCCGGTCTATTGAACAACTTTCGAGGTATATCATGCTTTCGGATAATGAAGTCAAGCCCGATGGCCCAAACAGCCAGTCTTTACCCCTGCGGATCACTCCATACTACATCAGCCTGCTCGACAGGAATAATCCGGAACAGGCTTTACGGAAAAGTGTGGTTCCGGTATTTGATGAATTCCTGGTCAGTCCGGGTGAGGCGTCCGACCCCTTGTCAGAAGAGAATGACAGTCCGGTTCCCAATATCGTTCATCGTTATCCTGACCGGGTCCTATTTCTGGTCACCGGATTTTGTTCCACCTACTGCCGGTATTGTACACGTACCCGGATGGTGGCCAAAGACAAGTGCCATATCGGTGTGAAAGCCTGGGAAGCAGGGTTGAACTACATTGAACAGCATAAAGAAGTCCGCGATGTTCTGATTTCAGGTGGCGACCCGCTAACCATGCCCGATTTGCATGTGGAATATCTCCTTTCACGATTACGAAGCATCCCTCATGTAGAGATCATCAGGATCGGGACAAAAGTGCCGGTAGTTTTACCCCAGCGGATCACGCGTCCCCTGGTTAATATGATGAAGAAATACCATCCCCTCTTCATCAGCATTCATTTTACCCATGCTGACGAGATCACACCCGAAACGAGTGAAGCCTGCGAAAAGCTGGTCAATGCAGGGATCCCGCTGGGAAGCCAGACTGTCCTGCTAAAGGGGATCAACGATAATGTACGGGTGATGACAAACCTGATGCATGCCTTATTGAAGATCAGGGTACGTCCTTATTATCTCTATCAATGCGATCCGGTGGTTGGTTCTGCACATTTCCGGACAACCATTGAAAAGGGCCTTGAAATTATCCATGGATTGCGCGGGTACACTTCTGGATATGCTGTTCCGACTTATGTGGTGGATGCTCCTGGTGGCGGCGGAAAAATTCCGTTGTTACCAGATTATTTTACCGGAAAGGAGGATGGTTACGTTCTCCTGAAAAACTATCAGGATAAACTTTTCCGCTATCCTGATTATTCAACCTGACAGTATGATCATAGGACTCACCTACGACCTGCGTTCGGAATACCTGAAGGAGGGATTTTCCGAAGAAGAAACTGCTGAATTTGATAAAGAAGAAACTGTTGATGCCCTGGAAGCGGCATTGCAGGTTCTTGGTTTTGAAACCGACAGGATTGGCCATGTCCGTCAACTGGTCACGCGGATTGCAAGGGGCGACCGCTGGGATATGGTATTCAATATCAGCGAAGGATTGTATGGTATTGCACGCGAAGCCCAGGTACCGGCCATTTTAGATGCTTATAACATTCCTTATACCTTCTCCGATCCGATGGTACTGGCCCTGACACTGCATAAAGCCATGACCAAACGCGTCGTCCGGGATGCCGGGATCCCTACTCCCGATTTTGCATTGGTCATGGAGGGCTATGATATCGGGAAAGTCAACCTCCCCTATCCGCTTTTCGTTAAACCCAATGCAGAGGGAACCGGGAAAGGAATTGATGCCGCTTCGAAAGTAAACAATCCGGTGGAACTGGAGACAACCTGTTTGTCATTGCTCCCGAAATATCAGTCGGGATTGATTGTCGAAACTTTTCTTCCCGGACGTGAATTTACGGTTGCGATCGCAGGAACCGGCAAAGAATCACGGTCACTGGGTGTGATGGAGGTTATGTTCACTGAAAAAGCCGAAGCCCATGGTTATTCTTACCTTAATAAAGATGATTATCAGGGAAGGGTGAATTACCGGATCGTTAAGGATACGCTTGCCGAAAAATGTGCCAATGTGGCCCTGGATGCATGGATCACATTGAATTGCCGGGATGCAGGAAGGGTAGATCTTCGTCTTGATCCCAGGGGCGAACCTGGCTTTATTGAAGTCAACCCATTGGCTGGCCTTAATCCGGTCCATTCTGATCTGCCTATTATTTGCCGGCTTCAGGGTATCACATTCCATGAACTTATCCGGATTATTATGGATTCAGCCTTCAACCGGATCAGATAGCATAACCCAAAATCCCGCCCCATGAACAACCTTGCTTTAATTCTATACAACCGCCTGCCCAAAACCGCAACCGACGATGAGCTGGATGTCCTGGAACAGGTAAATATCGTATCGAAATCCTTGAAGGGACTGGGATTTCGCGTGAAAAAAGGGCAGGTTGACCTGAACCTTCAAAAAACGCTGGATGTCATTAAAAAACTAAATCCCTGTTTTATCTTCAACCTGGTTGAATCGATCAACAGCCGCGGTGAATTTGTTTTTTTTCCGGCTGCCCTCTATCAATATCTGGAGATTCCTTTCACCGGTTCTCCGTTGGTCCCGCTGTTTTTTGCAGCCAATAAAGTGCGGGCAAAAACAGAGATGAAACGACTTGGCATCCCCACCCCGGGATGGATCGAACTGGATAAACCTGAAAAAATCAACCCCGGGAAAAAATATATTCTGAAACCCATCTGGGAAGAGGGTTCCGTCGGCCTGGATGAACATTGCGTTTTTAATGGGGACGATGCTGGTTCCATTGAAAGCATCCGGAAAATGGACAAAGAGTTTTATTTTATCGAAGAATTCATTGAGGGCCGTGAATTCAATATCTCCATTATCGCCGGTCCCAACGGGCCTGAAGTCCTTCCTTTTGCTGAAATGACCTTTATTGATTTCCCCGAAGGAAAACCAAAAATCATGGGCTATACCGCTAAATGGAAAGAACAATCATTTGAATACCTGAATACCCGGCGAACCTTTGAGATCGCCAATTTCGATGAAAAGGCCATGAACCAGATGGCCATTATTTGTAAAAAATGCTGGAATGAAATGGGATTAAAGGGTTATGTCAGGTTGGATTTCAGGATCGATTTGCAGGGAAAACCTTATGTGATCGACATCAACGCAAATCCTTGTCTTTCGGGATCGGGTGGTTTCATGGCCGCCTGTGAAAAGTCAGGGATGAAAATCCGTGAGATCGTTCAAAGAATTGTAGAGCATGCGTTGGGACACCCAATTAATAGTACAGAAATATAACCCATCATGACAGAAAAAAATCCCCTTATTTTCAGAACTGAAGTTCGGGAAGAAGATATAGAAAACGTAAGGTCCATCTGCATTTCCACCGGATTTTTTTATGATATTGAAATCCCGGTTGCTGTTGAGCTTGTTGAAGAACGGCTCCGGTCAGGACTATCCAGTGGGTATTATTTTATTTTTGCCGAAATCGGAGGAAAAACCGTTGCTTATGCCTGCTATGGCCCAATTGCAGGGACCGAAGGTGGTTTTGACCTATACTGGATCGTAACGTATAATGATTACCGGGGCCAGGGGATCGGGAACCGGTTGATTGAAGAGACTCATAAAGCAGTCCGCGGGATGGGCGGGCGTTTTCTGGTTGCCGAAACTTCAACCCTTGAAAAATACACACCCACCCGTCATTTTTATGACCGTGCGGGATATACGGTGGAAGCAAGAATCGATGATTTTTATAAAAAGGGGGACGGGAAAGTCTTTTTTGTCAAAAGATTTTAATCCATTTCAATCGTCTCACTTTTACTGCTGAAATACCGGGCGATTTTCTTTTATAACCGACTTACTTTCTTTTACAGATAAAGGTTTTTTAGTGTTTCAATTAATTCCGGAGTTAATTTCTCCTGTTTCCTGATATTTTCGAATTTATTCAGGAAATCACCGGTAGTCATTTTTCTTTTATCTTCTTCAGGAATGTCATCAATGATGCGGCCATGATGCATCATGATGGTACGGGCCCCCAGTTCCAGCGCTTGTGTCATCGAATGGGTAACCATCAGGGTTGTGAGTTGATGCCCGGTCACAAATTTCTGAGTCAGGCGGATCACCTGGGTGGCGGTTTTCGGATCCAATGCAGCCGTATGTTCATCAAGTAATAAAACATCCGGCGCCTGCAGCACGGCCATCAGAAGGGTAATGGCCTGCCGCTGTCCGCCAGAGAGGGTACCCATTACATTTTCCAGGCGGTCTTCCAGGTGCATATCGAGGGAAAGCAGTTGATCCCGGAAAAAAGATTTCATTTTCCCGTTCAGGCTGATAGTCGGATAGCGCTTTTTACCCCGGAACCATGCCAGCAAAAGGTTTTCAGCAATGGTCATGTCGGGCGCCGTACCCGTAAAAGGGTTCTGAAAAACCCTCGAAATATATTTCGCTCTCTGGAAATCGTGTTTCCTGGTCACATCTTTTCCTTTGATCAGGATCGTGCCACTATCCGGGAAAATATTGCCGGCCACCGCATTGAGAAGGGTCGATTTGCCGGAACCGTTGGTGCCGATCACCGTGACAAATTCATGTTCCCTGATCTCCAGGTTGATATCCGCCAGGGCAATCACTTCATCCAGCGAGCCGGGATTGAATTTTTTATGGAGTCCTGTGATACGGATCATGATTATTGGATCATTGTTTGTGCTTGTTTCAAAACGGTTTCCTGAAATTATCTGGTATTTTTTATTGGATGAACTTCATCGGGCAAGACTAAGGGCGCACGATTCAGCTTTTTATGGATAACATTTGCCCCGGCCGCTTCACGGATAGAATCGGGAAACCTCACACCGATTTCATTGGCTACATCGTAATTGATCCCGAAAGAGGTGATCTTGTACTTTTCAAACGGGATCCGAGCTGGATCTTCTCCTTTCAGGATCCGGTCAACAAGGCGTGCGGCCTGCATACCGCTCACATAATATTCATATCCATAAACAAGCAATACACCATCCTTCAGCCGTTCTGCATCATTGCTGAAAATGGGTATCTTATTGGACCTTGAAACCCTGACAACCGATTCAAGGGAATTGAATACCGTAAGATCGTTTATTAATATGAACGCTTTGATATGGTTGGCTGCCAACGATTGCGCTGCCTGATATACATCACTGGTGCCGGCAACGGCCACTTCTTCGAGTTTAAGTTGCGGAAAATCGGCAAGCGCTTTTAAAAAATCCTCCAGATTGACTTTTGTATTAGGAAAAGCCGGATTATAGATGGTCCCGATTTTTTGTTTTCCCGGGAAGATCTGCATAAAGATTTTCAATAATTCGCGGCTTGGAGCTGATCCATAAACGCCTGTTACATTGGGAAGATGATTTGTGTCGCTGGTCCCAGCCTGAATGGCAAACGGGTTCGCCACTGTGGCAAAAACAATGGGGACCTCTTTTACCTTAGCGATCGCTGCCTGGGTAGAAGCAGTAGAAACAGGGACCAGAATGTCCACATCCTGTGAAACGAGATGGTCCACCATGGTACGGTTGGTGGGAATATCCCCTTCGGCATTCAGTTCAATGATTTCGCAATTTTCACCGTTCCTGTAACCCAGTTTTTTCATCTCATCATAAAATCCCTCACGGGTATTGGTCATCAGGGAGCTCTGGTTGGCTAACAGCAGGCCGATTTTAATACGCCTTTCCCCCTGTTGTTCAGGTGCAAATGCCTTGTAAATCAGGAAAAGGACCACCAACAGGATACCCGATAAAAAAACCCACCGGAATACCCGTTTGTTTTTATGAATGAATGAAGATAATCTTCCGTCGTGGTTTTTACCAAAAAGCTGTGTCCCAATAATAGTCAGGAGGACAAACAGGGCGGTCAGGATTTTTAGGTCGTTGGGGTTCATACCCAGGTGAAGGGCAAAAGCCACGGCCAGGCGAAATATTACCGACCCGAGGATAACGCCGAGGACTTGTATGAACATGGAGCGGCTTCGAAGGATCGCTTCCCCGATAATCACGGATGCAAGGCTGAATATGATGGAGCCTATGCCCATGCCGATATCTGCAAAGCCTTGGTATTGGGCTACCAGCGCGCCGGAGATACCCACAAATCCATTGGCCAGGGCGATCCCGAAAATCTTAATCCGATTCACAGAAACCCCCTGTGCTGAAACCATCACCGGATTATTGCCGGTTGAACGCATGGTAAGTCCGAAATCAGTCTTTAAAAGCAAGGAAACCAACATCCAGAAAATGAGCATCACCATGACGAGGATAATGCAAGTCCACACTTCCATGTTTAATCCCGGGTTCCAGTCGGTCAGCAGGGAGATAAAAGTGGTATTGTTGAGCAACGGGATATTCGATTTTCCCATGATATGCAGGTTCACCGAATAAAGGCCGGTCATTACAAGGATCCCTGCCAGCAGCCCTTCTATCCTGAACCGCGTATGAATGAACCCCGTAATAAAACCGGCCAGGGCCCCAACAAGAAAAGCAACCGGGAGAACAAGAAAAGGGTCCCATCCATCCACGATCAGAATAGATGCCACAGCGGCGCCAGTCGTGAAAGTGCCATCAATGGTAATATCGGGAAACGAATACAGTTTGTAAGTGATAAAGGTCCCGATAGCCATAAAAGCATAAAGGAGGCCCAAGTTAATAGCGCCGATCCACAGTTCCATCAGTTATTTTCGAGATTGATGATACCGATATAACCGGTTTTAAGCCTTGATACCGGTAAAAGGTGAACTACTTTTTCCACTTCAAATTCTCTTGCTATTCGCAAAAGTTCTGGTTCAAAATCAACGATATTATTGCTCCATAAACCATTTTCAAAGACAGCGGCATGAAGGTGCATATTTCCTTCTTTTGGAAAAAACCGTTTCATTCCAGGAGGAATTTCCTGGGCGCTTTGTGAAGCTATGCCACAGGCGATGATGGTTTTGTTCAGGTCGTCCTCTTCGGGTGAAAAATTCATCCAATCGTGAAAGAGATTGGAATCGAAAATTGAACCCTTGGACAGGTGATGGATCAGGACAGGTGGTTTTTTCAGATGCATCCATTGGATCCCGCAGCTTGTGCCCATGATCACCACAGCAAAACACGGTGTAGTTGCCATCTTTCCTGCAAGATGGATAAGTTTTGTAAAATCAGGTGATTCCACGAAAGATTCAAACCTCAGGACGCCCGAAAATTTTCCATTGATCCCAAGTCCATAAAGAAAATTCAAATGCTGGTCTGAATCCGGAGTATTGTACGAAAAATCGACCATGGGTTTTTCTACCGCAGGATAAGAGAAAAAATGGTGCCCGATAACCACCGATTCCCCATACAAAGACTGGTATTCACCGAAAACCTCACCCAGGGCTGCAAGGCCTGTTCCATAAGTTATTTCCGAGGGGCGGATCATGATATTGTCCTTTTCCTCAAAAGAAGCATTGTTTATTTTTCCCGGGTCCCCAATAAGGAAACATTTTCCGGGTTGATCTGAAAGGGGTCTCCATTCGAAGGACATACCTTCAATTTCAATGGTATGGATCGTTGGATCTGCCTTCAGCGTTCCCACTTTTTCCATGAGGGGCTGAAAATCAGGAAAAATCGTCAGGAATGGATCCATTCCGCTGACCCTGAACACTTCCCTGACCTGAACAGGGACGGCGATCAAAACCAGTTCACCTCCGATGGGTTTCAGTGATTTGTGTATATGGATGATGACGCGTAGCCCCGCACTGCTCATGAAAGTGACCCCAGAAAAATCGAGAATCAGTTTTTGCCGGCCAGCGGCAGTATGCTGATCAAAAGACCTTTTTAAATCTGCAGCTGTCAGCCCGTCAATACGTCCCTGGATTTCAAGAACATGAAATGTATTCCATGTTTTCGTTATGATATTCATGAAGAGAATTACAAGTCAGTAAGGTCATTTATTCCCATTGTAGCAGATAGCCAAAAGAGTAATGTCATCTGATTGGGGAACCCCGGCAGAGTATTCATTAACCATGGCTGATATGCCCTTGACCAGTTCTTCGGTTGAGTTCCCTGTGTTCTCTTTAAGATATTGTTCCAGACGCTCTTCGCCAAAAGGTTTATCCTCTTTGTCAAAGGCTTCAGTAACACCATCGGTGAACAGCATAAAACGTTCGCCCGGTTCCAGGCGGATCATTTTTGATTGATAATCTATACCTTCCAGGCATCCCAGGATGGGGCCACCGGTCATCTCAACTTTACGGATCCCTCCGGTTCCCAGAATATAGGGGGGATTATGACCACCATTTACATAATCGATCTCACCGGTGAGCAGGTTGAGGATCCCATAGAAAACCGTGACGAACATACAGGAAACGCTTTCATTGCAAAGGAGGTTATTGACATAGTTCATACATTCTTTGGTGGGAATTCCTTTCAATCCCGTAGCGCGGATCAAAGTACGGCTTACGGCCATAAAAATAGCAGCGGGGACCCCCTTTCCCGAAACATCGCCTATCACAAAGCCGAGGCGGTTGTTATCAATGAGGAAAAAATCATAAAAGTCGCCGCCAACTTCCTTGGCTGCCACCATCGAAGCAAAAATGTCAAAATCGGTCCTGCCGGGAAACGGAGGGAAGGCTTTTGGAAGAATGGCCTGCTGGATCTCACGCGCCGTGTTCAGGTCCTGTTGAATGGAAATCAACTGGTCATGCTCCTCCTGCGATTTCCTGATCTGGGTAATCTCATCCAACGTTTTATTGATGGTGATCTCCAAATCTTCAAAATTGATCGGTTTTGTAACAAAATCGAAAGCCCCGCGATTCATGGCCGTCCGGATATTATCCATATCCCCGTATGCCGAGACAATCACTGTTTTTAATCCTGGATTTTTCAGCTCTTTCAATTTTGTAAGCAAGGTCAACCCATCCATTTCCGGCATGTTGATATCGGAAAGGATAACGCCAATGGCAGGATATTCTATCAGTTTGGCCAATGCCTCCAACCCATTATGTGCAAACACAAAATCATAAATGCTATCACGGATCTGACGACGGAATTTTTGCCTTACTAATGGTTCGAGATCTATTTCATCATCGACCACCATGATTTTTACTTTTCCTAAAATCTTTTCGTTCATATTGGATGATATCTTATTTTCAGTAAATAGTTGTGACAATCAATAGCTTATGATTTATGTTTATAGAAGGCCACAATTGTCAATTGTCAATCGCCAATAATAATTTGTCCATCATCTTTTGGGTAACGCGATGATAAATTCCGCATATTCTCCTTCAGTCGTTTCGACCTTTATTTCGCCATGATGTTCATTGACAATGATGTCATAACTGATCGACAGGCCTAATCCGGTTCCTTTGCCAGCAGGTTTCGTGGTAAAAAAGGGATTGAAAATTTTATCCCTGACGCTGGCCGGGACCCCAACACCATTATCCCTGACCCGGATCTCGATCCGGTCGCCCAGGTTTTTAGTCCCCGTAAAAAGTACCGGATCATAATTTTCGGGTTTTAATTTCTTTTTTTGTATTGTCGAGTAGCAGGCATTATTGATCAGGTTCAGAAAAACGCGGGCAATGTCCTGCGGAACTACTTCGATGATTCCGACTGAAGGATCATAATTGCTTTCAAGCTTAATATTGAAGGTATTGTCCGAAGCCCTCATCCCGTGATAACCCAGGCTAACATATTCTGATAACATGGCGTTGATATCAGTCGGGACCCGCTCCCCTGATTTACCATGGGCGTACAGGAGCATCCCGCGGATAATACTGTCAGCCCTTTTCCCATGTTCCGAGATTTTTTGCATATTCGTTTCAAGGTCACCCATGATCTCCTGTAGGTAATCATATTCTTTGGTATCGATGAGATCCCGGAACTTTCCAACAGCTTCTTTCAGCTCGGAGACCAACTCAACGGAAAGCGCCGAGAAATTAGTAATAAAATTCAGGGGGTTTTTGATCTCATGGACAATACCGGCCGTAAGTTGCCCCAGGGATGCCAGCTTTTCACATTCTAAAAGCTGATCCCTGACTGCTTTTAGCTGATCTCCAATTTTATTGCTTTCGGAAGAATCGTCTGAATCGATTTTCAAGTCATCCATATACCGCATTTATCCTGAAGTAAAATTATAAGATTTTAAGGTTCCATGGTTTTTTTTCAAAAAAGTTTTCAGGGTTTTATCCACGATTATTATAAATTTGTTAATAAATCCCTTTTTTCGTATATCCATGGCAGCATCTCTCCTTCACGACAACCCATTCCCGGGAATCCGGAGTTACGAAATTCATGAAGATGAGTTGTTCTTTGGCCGGGAACTTCAGGTCAGGGAACTGATTGAAAAATTATTTCAGACACGGGTTCTGGCTATCGTCGGACCATCTGGATGCGGAAAATCGTCACTTATCAAAGCAGGTGTCATTCCATGCTTGCTTAAAAATAAAACAGGAAAATTTTCCACAACCTGGAGAGTTGGTATTTGCCATCCTTCAGACGATCCGATAGGAAACCTCGCCCAGGCCCTGGCCGAGGACCATATAAATGCCGAAACCATCGCGGAAAAACTGCGCACAGGAAAAGAAGGGCTGGCTGATTACCTTACTGCAGCAAACCATTCTGATAATCAATCCAGGTTGATCATCATTGACCAGTTCGAAGAGTTATTCCGGTTTCAAAAAAGCAGGACCGCTTTTCATACCATTCTTGAAACTTCTGCATTTATTGACCTTATACTGACAGCCATCAGCCATACCGAAATACCGGTTTATTTTATTCTTTCCATGCGTACTGATTTTCTGGATGACTGCACTGAATTCAGGGGACTGACCGAGACCATCAACAAAGGGTATTATCTTGTGCCAAGGATGAATAACGAGGAACGCCGGCTCGCTATAACAGGCCCCGTCAGTATCAAAGGATGTAAAATAACTGATGAACTGGTCGAACAACTTCTCAAAGATGTTGGCGATGATCCTGACGAGCTCCCCATCCTGCAACATGCCATGATGCGGACCTGGGATTTTTGGACCCTGCACCGCATCGGGGACCAACCCATTGGCCTGGAGCATTATAATGCGATCGGGACCATGAAAGAAGCGCTTTCATTTCACCTAGAAGAAATCTATGCTGAACTCAAAGACTTTAAAAGTAAATATATAGCAGAAAAGTTATTCAAAGCCCTCACTGAGATCAACAAGGAAAACCGGGGAACCCGCCGGCCTACCCAACTAAGCGAAATCATGACGCTGGCCGAAGCCCGCCAGGAGGAGGTTGTCCGGGCCATCGACAGCTTTAGAAAACCGGGTTGCGCTTTTCTGACTCCTTCGGCAAAGGTTGAGCTCAATACCGATTCTACGATTGATATATCACATGAGAGTATCATGCGGGTCTGGACGCGGTTAAAGAACTGGGTTGAGGAAGAAAGTCAATCCGCCCAACTTTACCTGAGGCTTTCAAAATCTGCAGAACTTTACCAGGAAGGGAAAACAGGCTTGTGGGTCAATCCTGAGCTCCAGGTCGCGCTTCAATGGAAAGAGCAAGTAAAACCTAATGCCACCTGGGCCATGCGATATGACCCGGCATACGACAGGGCAATAACTTTTTTACAATACAGCAAAAAACAAAATGAGCTGGAATTGTCAAAAAAGGAAAACCTGCAAAAAAGAAACCTTAAACGCGCTAAAACCTCGGCTGTCATTCTTGGAATTGCTTCTATCATTTCAATCCTTTTCCTGCTGATCTCCCTGAATCTCAGGTTTAAGGCTGAAGCCAGCCGTAAAGAAGCAATAGAAAAGGAAAAACTGGCATTTTTTGAAAGAAAAAAAATGGAAGAGCAGCGCAAAGAGGCTGTTGTCCAGAAAAAGATTTCCGAACAGCAACAACAAATAGCTGAGCAACAGGAGATTATCACGGAACAACAACGCCAATATGCTGTAAAACAACAGATGATTGCACAGGAACAGACCTACGTTGCGGTATCCGAGAAAAAGAAAGCGGATGAATCCAAACAGGAGGCCCTTGTCGCCAGGGATGAAGCTCAGTCACAACGGAAAGAGGCCATTTCCCAAAAGTTAATTGCCGACAAAGAGCGTATAAAAGCAGAAGAATCGGAAAAGAATACACAACGTCTCAGACTTTTAGCCATTGCCCGAACCATGGCCATACAGGCAAGCCAGCTGTTTAATACTGTAAAAGATGATTTGCCGGGATTGCTCGCTGTAGAGTCCTACCGGATCAATGAAGAAAATGGCGGATTCCGTGATGATCCGGTTATTTATGAGGCTTTATCCGAAATTTCAAATGATCAGGTTATTCTTCGTGGTCATGAAGACGGTGTGCGATCCATTGCTCTTTCGAAAGACGGAAAAACACTTTTTTCCTGCGGAGATGATAATAACCTACTGATGTGGAAGTTAACCGGCACTCAGGGGCAACCTGTCAGGCTTGAAATACCAAAGAAGATGCAGGGGGTGCTCCGGTCGGTCGGACTGACCGGGGACGAACGCTGGCTAATTGCGGGTACCACCCATGGGGAGCTGATAATCTGGAACCGCAACGCGCTGAAAGATGTGCCCAGGATCTTCAAGGGCCATGAAGGAGTGATCAATGAAGTTTCAATGCCTTCCACCGGAAATATTTTTGCTTCAGTGGGATCAGATGGGAAACTTTATAAATGGACTTATGAAAATGACCGGTTTTCAAAGATCCTGCTGGACTCAACAGGCGATAAAATCAACTGTGTTTCTTTCTATCCTGATGGATCAAAGTTGGTGTACGGCACAGACAACGGAACCCTGAAGGCCATTTCCCTGGATGGCTCCACTTCGAAACATATAACTTTTTATAATACAGGCAATCCCATTGTTTCTATTGCCATCAGCAACGATGGAAAATCGCTGGCAGCAGGATTCATGAACGGTACGATTCAGACCTGGGACCTGACCAACGCTTCATCAAAACCCCGCGAAACGATCGGGCGCCATGCTACCGGGATTACTGCTTTGCAATTCAGCCATGATGGAAACCGGCTCGCATCATCAAGTTATGACCGCACGATGAAACTATCAGATTTTCATTCTCTGGTTGCAAACCCCATCTCCATCGACAATTATGATTTGTGGGTGTATGACCTTTTATTTTCGCCCGATGATAAGCAATTGATCTCATGTAGCGCGGATAAAACAATCAGGATCGTCTCAACTGAAAATTCGAGAATGGCCAAAAACCTGACAGGGCAATTAAAACGGAACATGACCCTGGAAGAATGGCGTAAAATAGTCGGAGGTGACATCCCTTATGAAAAAACCAGGTCTGACCTTCCCTGAATGGAGTGCCGTTAAAACAAACGAATTTGCTATGCACCAGATTTCCAAATACAGAACTGCGTTCCGCTTTTTTCTGACCGTCTCATCAGTTTTATTCCTATTCATCTCATCCTATGCCCAGGAATGCAGTGATGTCACCCTGAATGAAGCGCGCAAAGCTTACGAAATCGGAAAGTTTCCGGAAGTGATCCGTACCCTTCATGACTGTATCCATAGTGGGTTCAATGAAAAACAGAAGGTTGAGGCCTACCGCCTGCTTGCCATGACCTATATTGCCATAGATTCCACTGAACAGGCAACCACTGAAACAAGATATCTGCTGCTGATCAATCCAACCTATGAAGCAAATCTCTTTGACCCTCCCTCCTTTATCAAGATGGTCAATAACCTGAAACTGACCGGCGGTACACAGGTGGTTACATCCGTTTCCAAAAAAGCTGAATCCATCTATGAAGCGCCCGCAACCATTGTGGTCGTTACGCGGGAAGAAATTAAAAAAAGAGGATACAACGATCTCGTTGAATTACTGAAGGATGTCCCCGGCTTTGACCTCACCATGTTCTACGGACCTGAATATGCCAACATTTACCAGCGTGGTTTCCGGCAGAACAACACGGAAAAAACACTCCTGCTGTTCAACGGTATCGAGGAAAATGATCTTTGGACCAACTGGGCATACATCGACAGGCAATATCCCCTGTCGAATATAGAAAGGGTTGAAATTATCTACGGGCCGGCTTCCACCATGTACGGGCCCAATGCCTTTGCCGGCGTCATCAACGTGATCATGCGGAATGCCGTCGATGCAATTAAACCGGGCCACAGCATAGGTATCAGCGCCAATGTCAATTACGGCACATACAACACGATGACCGCTGACCTGACCATATCGGGAAAACGACGTAATATCTCTTTTACCGTGACCGGGCGGTTATACCATTCAAATGAGATGGATATTTCAAGTCAGTCCTATTTTGATTATGATCCCGATGTTTACAATAGCGTGAATTATAACAAACTGATGGACATCAATAGCGGGGCCAAGGAATACCTGATCAAAAACAACCTTCCGTTTAACAATCCTTATTATACGCTTTCTGCCGACTCCAGTCAGCTTTCACTGACTTCCCTGGGCGCTGAAACCGCCAGGAACCTGGATAAATCAGCTTATGGGCAAACGGTGAACGGCCACAAGATTGGTTTTTCGAATACGACCAATTCATGGCTACTGAATGGAAATATCAAGATTGGAAATTTCACCATCGGATTTCAGACCTGGAAATACAGCAGAGGCGGTCTCACACAATATACCGATACTTATGTGGCGGCATCTGACAATGGGCAAACCTGGGTCCCACAACTTTCCAACTTTTTCGTCAAATATGAAAACCAGGTAAGTGAAAAAGTGTTTATATCAAATTTGACAACCTATCGCATTCATTGCGTAACGGATGATGCCCGGCTGGTATATGTTTATAACTATGCGCGGGGAAACCTGAGCATCCCCGCCCTGGTAAAGAACACATCGCCACAATGGATCACACAGTATAACTATGAGCTTTCCAAACAACTTCGCAATGAACTAAAGGTAATTTATAAGCCCGTCTCCCGGTTTGACCTTGTTTCGGGATTGGAGGTGCGCAACAGCACCCTGCAAGGCGCTTATTACAGCAGCGTGATCTCGACCCCACAGGATTCTGCTGTGATCCTTCCCTCACCAAAAGGCGGAAATGATTTTAATATCTGGGATATCGGGGTTTATACACAGGGAACTTTCCAGGCCTTTCGGAAACTAAAGATCACATTGGGCTTAAGGTACGACTATAATAAGGTCCGTGACAATGATGGGTTCGGAAGCGAATTAAGCCCCAGGGCCGCGTTGGTCTATTCTCCCGGAAAATTCACTCTCAAGGCGATCTATTCACGAGGGATCATGAATGTTTCCAACTGGACCAAATACTCGGCCATCGGAAACCGGATCCCAAATCCTGACCTGAAGACAGAAAATATCCAGAATATTGAACTCAGCGCAGGGTTCCGCCTTAACAAAACTTTTCAGGCTGATATAACAATATATCGCAATTTTATCAATAATGTCGTCGGAACGGTGAATGTGGAAGGCAGTCCCGGAAAAGTCCAGAATGCCAATATCGGCGAATTCCGGATCACCGGGATCCAGGCAAATGCCACTTACCAGATAGAAGGGTTCTCAGCCTATTTCAATTATACTTTCTGCGACCCCAGGCAGACCTATTCCGAGGCCGGTGAAGTGGATAATCGCGTGGGTGATATCTCGAGCCATCAGTTCAATATCGGGGCCAATAAATCCTTCTGGGATCAATTGAATATCAACCTTAGATTGAATTTCGTGGGCCAACGTCTTACCGGCGAAGGGACTACAGTCCCGTTAAATTTCGATACGTTCCCGGCAACAGCCATACTGAACGGGGCGATAACTTATGGCAACAATAAAATTGTACCCGGACTTTCAATTCAGGTTGTTTGCAACAATATTTTCAACACGGTATATTATCATCCGGGCACAAAAGCAGCTGATGGAATAAATAGCCCGACGGGGATCCTTCAACGCGGAAGACATTTTTTGATCACTTTATCTTACGATTTTTAACTCATTTAAACTATGAATTTCTCCCAAAAGATTGTGGATGTGGAAAGTACCTGGGGTGGATTTTATGAACCTGACCATCCCCAAAACCAACCCGGCAGGGAACTGAAGGTAGCGCTTTTTGGAAGCGCTACCGGTGGTCAGCTGATCCTGGAATCGCTTATCAGATTTAATCAGAAAAATCCTGGCTTGTTGAGACTTGTTGGAATGGTAACCGATGATCCGGTGGACCAGAAAGCAAAAATATCCCTGAAAAAAAGGATTTGGGGCAATTATACTCGTGAGGAAAGCGCAGATCTCATGAACAAGATCATTGACACATCCATGCAAGCCGGGATCCCTTGTTACACGGGTAAGGTCAAAACCAATTATTTCAGAAAAATATTCTCTTCATGGGATCCGGATGTACTCATCATGAACTGTTTTGGTCAGAAACTCGATGCTTACCTATACGATTACCCGCCATTCGGGGCATATAATTTTCATCCCTCAAATCTGGCAAGTCATATCGGGGTCGGCGCCCAACCCTTCCAGGAGATCATGCGACTTGGCCTTCATACTTCACCCATCGTAATTCATAAAGTGACCGAGGTCATCGATGACGGCCCTATCGTCGGGATTTCCCCTGAGATCAATATCCGCCTTCATGACGGGAGTTACCCGTTAAACATCATTACATTGCTTCATAAGCTAAATAGCATTACCGGTTGGATGACAATCGATATCCTTCTCGAAATTTTAGAACAAAGGTCACTGGGGAAAAAAGGAGCATTGACTTATATTGATTTCGAAAAAAAAATCCCAAAAGCCATTAAACACAGGCTTTTGATCCCAGCAACCAACGAATTGTCTGAAAAGTACGAGTTACCGCTTCATCCAAAACTCATCTGATCAATCCCGTCCCATGAAGCGACAAAACTGGATGCTGAAAACACTGAATATAAGAAAAGAAGAAGTAACTTCTGTTTCCCTGATGGTGCTTTTCTCGTTCTTCGTGGGATTATCGCTTTCATTTTATTTTACATCATCCAATGCCATTTTCCTGAAACATTTTTCACCCAAAATGATCCCTGTTTCATTTATCGCCTCAGGGATCATCGTTTATCTGGCCTGGTATTTATTTTCTTACATCGATAAAAAATCAACACTGTTCCGGCAGGTTTCCCTGAAATTTCTTTTCGTATTTATTACGGTCCTGGCTATCAGTATTGGCGTGTGGGCTTTCGATTCCAAATGGATAGCCTTTATCATGTACACATGGGTCAGGGTGATGGTTTATATAACCCTCGTCAATTTCTGGGGCATTGCAGGCAGGCTGTTCAATATCCGCCAGGGAAAAAGAATTTTTGGATTGATCAGCGTCGGGGAAGTGATTTCCACCATTATCGGGTATTTTTCCATCCCACTCATCCTTAAGATCCTTAAAGCGCCAGATTTGCTTTTTCTGTCCTCTTTCTCTCTGCTATTATGCCTGATCTTCGTCTTCGTTATTTTTAAAACTTTTAAAGAACAGCTTCAGCCGGTAAAATCCCCTCCGATCCTAAAACAGAAAGAGAAAAAGTCGGAATGGGGCTACTGGAACCTGGTAAAAAAACCATATTTCCAGATGATATCCCTGATGGCCCTGCTGCCTATTTTCGGATATCTTTTTGTTGATTTTCTTTTTTTGGCACAAACTAAAGTCGAATTTTCGAATAATCCTGAAACCATTGCCCGGTTCTTAGGGATTTTCCTTGGATCTATTGCCATACTTGAGCTTATCCTCAAACTTTTTTCCGGACGGTTTCTGAATAAGTACGGGCTTCGGCCTGGTTTACTGTCACTCCCGGTTGTACTGCTGTCCAGCATCCTGCTTGCCGCCATATTCGGAACCCTGTATGGCCCAATAGGATTATTTTTTTCATTTATTTCCCTTGCCCGTTTTTTTGAGCGTTCTATCCGGGGCGCCATTTATGAGCCGTCATTTCAATTACTCTACCAGCCTATTCCTGCCGAACAAAGGCTTCCTTTCCAAAACCAGATTGAAGGTATCCCAAAAGCGTCAGGCACCGTTATTACAGGCCTGGTAATCCTGATCTTTTCAGTAATACCAGGGGTAACATTGGTTCATTACAACTGGTTATTTATCCTCATACTCGGTTATTGGATCTGGATTTCGTTTAAAATGTATACGGAATACCGTAATATGCTTAAAAACAAGCTGAGTGAAATGAAATCAGCTGAACTGATTGAGCAGGACCCTATGGTTGCGCTCATCCGGCAAACCTTGTCCACAGCAGATGCTGGCCATCTCCCGAAAATCATTGACTTTTTTGAAAAAGTTGAACCTGCCGGGATCAAAGCAGTAAAAGAAGAAATTCCATCTTTATCCTCCCCTGTGAAAATAAAGAATGAGGAAGAATTCACATTTGATTATATGGTCGATCTTGCCCGATCGGATGTTGCCCAGGAAAGAATAATGGCAGCGCGGTTGCTTGGGACTTCGGGAAGGTACAATACTTACAAACTGCTGATCAATCTCATGAAAGATTCTGATCCCGGCGTGAGAAAAGTGGCCATTATTTCTTCCGGTAAGATAAAAAGGGTTGAACTTTGGCCATTTATCATTGAGAACCTTGATATTCCTGAATATTCCCATTCGGCCGGTGAAGCCCTGAAAATAATAGGGGAGCCTGTTTTACAGGACCTGGAAAGGTTTTTTGAAAAAATCAGTACACAAAAATCAGTCAAGCTTAAAATCCTGAGCATCGTTGAGTCTATCGGAGGGGCCAACGCGATTAAATCTCTTCGTAAAAAAGTCAACCATCCTGATTATGATATCAGGTTCCAGGTCCTGTTGTCGTTAAGCAACCTTGAATATCATGCTTCAGTGGCAGAAATCACATTCATCAAACAAACCATCGAGGAATCGGTCGAAACTATGGTTTGGATCATGGCATCCCTGAATGATTTAAATGAGGATATAAAGTCACATACTCTCTGTCAGGCCCTCCTTCAGGAATTAGAGGATAAAAAAGAGAATGTCTTTCTCCTTCTCTCTTTGCTTTACGATTCAAAAACCATCGGACATATCCGGGAATACATCGAAAGCCAGGATGCCAATGCTAAAATTTATGCCCTCGAGATCTGCGATATGACGATTTCAGAGGATATCAAAGAACTGTTTTTCCCTATTTTTGAAGACCTCCCTATCCATGAAAAACTGAATCGTTTCCGGCTGCGTTTTCCCCAGCAAAAGATGACCTTTCCTGAAAGGGTCGAGGATATCATCAACAAAGATTATTCGAGGATCAACCGTTGGACAAAAGCCTGCGCCATCGACTTGTTATCCGAAATTCACCCTGATGGCCCCGAAAGGGTCACCGGGCTCCTTGCTGCCAATATTGTGAACCCTGATCCCCTGCTCGCCGAATTGAGCCTCTGGATCCTTTATCACAACTATCCGGAAGACTATATTACTATCCTGGTTCGGTTCGATAAAAAAGGATCGCAATTTTTATCCAGGAATCTGAATAAAATAAAGCTGAGGGAAAAAAATGCCGACCTGCTGATCTTTGAAAAAATCAAGTTGCTGAAATCATCAGAATTTTTTGCCCCGGTTCATGAATTGCAACTCCT
>JALNWE010000048.1 GCA_023231065.1 Bacteroidales bacterium | reverse complement strand
TATCATGGGACAAAAGATCATGAGCATTGATAAAGGCACATTGAATACCGGGATCCACCGGATGACCATCGACGGGGCCCAACTTGCATCTGGGATTTATTTCTATACTGTTAAGATCAACGGGCAATCCTATACCCATAAAATGATCGTCGAATAAACCCTTGACAATTCAGTAAAAAAGGCCTGTCCATGAGGGACGGGCTTTTTTTTTATTGTTTCTCTGCTATTTATAAATAAATTCTTATTAATTTTGAAAGTTAATTTTTTCGCATTTCTTTATTTTATTGTCTAACCATAAATCCCTAACAATGAAAAGAAGTTTACTATTGAGTCTGGCGATACTCTTTGCTATGACTACAGTTGCTCAAAAACCGCAACTAAAAATGGGCATTCCTACGGCTTCGAGAGTCACCGGACAGAAAGTTGCCATTGAACCCCTTAATCCTTCTGGCGCCTTTGCGGTGAAACCAAAACCGATCAGCCTGAAATATGTAAAGGGCACCAAGGATTTCGTTGATGTTGTTACCCTTGGCACCTCTGCCAACGCTTATGGATATGGGTACGCTGGCGGTCAAAAAACAATGGTTTGGGCCGATGACAACCTGAATGCAATCATCAATATTCATCGTATGGGCCCCGGGAGTACGCCTCCAAGTCTTTCCGGTTACCTGGCCGTTGACCTTGGCATCAATAATGGGTTGACTGCCGATGACTGGACCAAAAACTATCAGGTCTATGCGGCTAAATTAGTTGCTGCCACTTATCTTGATGCTGCAAGGTATCCGCAGGGGGCAATCTATAACCCGGAAGGCAATACGGAGCTTGCCAATGCTTATTGCGCTTATATTACGCCTAACCTTTCAGCCACAACAGTTACCTGGGGCGGATATAGTTACGGTACCTGTAACCTGGTCGATCAGACAGACTCGGTGAAAAAGATGCGTTGGTACAGTCCTCCTCCTTACACCTATATCCCGGATGGTTTCACCGTTACAAAAAACGGAATTGCTTTTTACACGGATCTCGATCAGAACTGGACCAGCGGATCGGTAGTTTACCAGGGAAAAGTGATCCTTGGAAGGGGCATCTGGAATGCAAATACACACGCCTTTGACTATACCATAAGCACACTCCCTCTAACAACAACTGAAAATAATAGGCCTGCCAACGAGAGAATTGCAGCTTCCCCTGATGGAGAAAGAGTTTGGATCGTTGCCCTGGCCAACAATGGTGGTGCAACCCAGATTGGGGATTTTGCCAATTACTATCCAATCCTTTTTAAATCGACAGATGCCGGGCAAACCTGGAGTGACCCCATTGTGGTTCAATTAGACGGGCCTAACGGCATCGAAGGTGTGAAAAATTATCTCAGTGATTACATGATCACCCAGTTGTTCGATCCCCCTTATCCCACCCGCGATCAGATTGGTTATACTACTGCATTTGACTGCGATATCAGTGTTGATAAATGGGGCAATCCCCATATTGGTGTGGCTGTTGGCGTCACTCCCAGTGATTATTCCATCGCTTCGTCCGATAGCGCTTTCTGCATTTTCGATATCTATTCGACCGATCAGGGAGCCACCTGGAGCGGTGTTGCCATGGGATTTCCCTGGACTTTCCGTGGTAATTACCCAGACGATGACTATACCGAAGATAACCGCGTCAATATTTCCAGTACCCAAACAGGTGATAAAATCTTTGTGACATGGAATGATACCCAGATTTCCGGATTTGATGATAATACCATGCCGGATGTATTTGCCCGCGGATTTGACCTGATCACCAACAAAATTACTGCCGTTGATGGAGTCAATGAACCCGACAACGTAACCCTTCTTTCGGAAGTCAGTTCATCGGCATGGTTCCAGTGTATGTCGCACTATGTCTTTACTGACGACAATAAATTTACCCTTCCCATTGTTACTCAGTATATGGATGCCACGGATCCGGCACAGCCAGTTGAATTCAAGTATCTGACCAATTTCTCATACGTCAATTCCGATTTTTCAATTCCGGTTCCCAATCCGGTATTTCCCGTCGGAATCGAGACCAAAACTACCGAGGTCAATACCCTGACCGTATCACCTAATCCCGTTAAAGATTTTGCTATGCTTAACCTGAACCTTTCCAGGAGCGCTAAGGTTTCTCTTACGGTATCCAATCTTGTTGGCCAGCAGGTAATGTCATTTGATAAAGGACAGGTTACCGCCGGCGCCAAACAGTTTACCCTGGATGCAAACAACCTACCTTCCGGAATTTATATGGTTACGGCATTGATTGATGGTCAGAAACTGACGAAAAAAATGATCGTTCAATAAACCTATGATTTCTTAATAATCCAGAGGGTGTCCCCAAAGGGCGCCCTCTTTTTGTTTCAACCCTTGATGTCTTTGATCCTGTAAAACGATGAAATTCATCGGCTATTCAAAAGGGATCATCGAATAGAATGAGAATTTGGGTCAATTTATATTGAATCTGTTTATTTTTTTATTAAGTTTGTGACAAGCAATTTCATTAACCAAATAAATGAACCTATGAAAAAATTTACTTTATTTTTAATGGTCTTATGTATCAGCGTAATGACCATGGCACAGGAAAAGTATAGCGCTGTTCCGCGGAAGGCAATTCCCGCCAAGGCTATCAAAGATCAGGTCGTACCTTTCCAGCCAGCTAATTATGTTGCCAATTCCAAATCCGCTTTGGAAGATATCATCATTGGCGAAACCCGTTATGATATGCAGACAAACAGTACCATCCAAACCAGAATGCACATTTTCCCTGACAACACCATGGGGGGGACTTGGACACGGGGAACTTCAGTGTCCTCTCAGAGGGGATCAGCATATAACTATTACGATGGGACATCCTGGGGGGATCCTCCCACAACCCGTATTGAAACCCGCAGGGCTGGATGGCCATCCTATGCCCCCTGGGGCCCCAATGGCGAAATGGTCGTTTCCCATGACGATGCCCTTGGCCTGATCATTTGTAAACGTCCGACCAAAGGGACCGGAACATGGACCCAATCAATTTTAGCCGGGCCTTCCGGTCATGTTGATATCTCCTGGCCCCGTATGATGACAAACGGGCCTGATAACAACTATGTCCATATCCTCGCTACAACCTATTCAGGATATATGGGATTGGATGACTCGTACGCCTTGCTGTATTATCGTTCACTGGATGGCGGCGCAACTTGGGATAAGAAAGATGTCATCATTCCCGACCTGGATTCAACCCATTACAGCGGATTCAACGGAGATGAATATATCTGGGGAACTCCCTATGGGGATACTATTTATTTTGCTGTTTCCGGCCCATGGGTCGATTCCTTTGTCATGAAATCAACAGACAATGGCAACACCTGGACGAAGATCCCTGTACTCTCCAATGCCAATAAAAAATTGTCGCCAAGTGTACAAAATGTTCTTCCCTTTGCTAATTCGGATGGGGCTTGCGCGGTTGAAATGGATCACAATGGGGTAATACACATGGCATTTGGTATCGGGGGCGGCTATATGTCGGGCGGTACAAAATATATCTATGTTAACAAAAACGGGCTTGTTTACTGGAATTCGACTATGCCCATGGTCACGGACAGTCTTGATCTTGATACCCTTGAAGCCCATGGACAATTATTGGGTTATGTTTCCGATGGGCCTAATCCCGGTGATACCATCGTGGGCGCTCCAAGTTACCGGGTAGGATTGTCCAGTTTCCCCCAACTTACTGTTGATCCTTTTAATAATGTATATGCTGTCTGGTCTGCCGTTACTCCTGGGAACCCCTCTCCTGATCCTTATAACTACCGTCATACATGGGCCCGTATAAAATTTCACGATCATGCCAGTTGGACTGATATGAAAGATATGAACAGTGGCGTTCTCTATATGTTCCAGGAATTTGTCTATCCAAGTATGGCAAGAAGTTTGAAAAACGGGAAACTTCAGGTCATCGTTCAAACCTCAGAACAACCAGGTTCAAATGTCGTCGATACCAGTATCCCGGCACATGATTGCAACATGATCGCATTCGAAGTTGATCCGGCTGAACTTTTTCCTGCCGGCATTAATGACAATAAAATCAATATAAACACGGTTGCACAAAACTATCCGAATCCCGCCAAAGGAATGACAAACATCCGGGTTTACCTGACACGGGCCACCGATGTTAACCTCACCGTAACTAATATTACCGGAGCAAAAATCATGGAATCCGCAAAGGGAATGATAAACGCCGGCGCCCATGATTTTTCACTGGATCTTAGCACACTTTCACCAGGGATCTATTTCTATACCGTGACCATGGGATTTGAAAAAGTGACGAAGAAAATGATTGTTCAATAATTATCAGGAATAAAAGACATTATCCTTCTTACTTTGAATAAGAAACCCCGCGGTTTCCCGCGGGGTTTCTTATCTTTGTAACCGTAATTCCGGAATTCATGAGGTTGTCAAAAGAGATTCAGGCCCTTGTTGGGAAAGAGATCCGTCTGGAATTAAAGCAGAAGTATGTGATCAATGGTATTTTGCTCTATCTTGTTGCGACCATCTTTGTTACCTATCTCGCCTTTGAGAGCGTGATCACCCCCGAAACCTGGAATTCGCTCTTTTGGATTATCCTCCTGTTTATTGCTGTTAATAGTATCTCGAAAAGTTTTATTCAGGAAAACCCTGCCCGTCATATTTATTACTATACCATTACCAGTCCGCAGGCAGTGGCGCTTTCAAAAATAATCTATAACCTTTTCCTGATGGCCATTCTTTCAGTGTTATCCTTTGTTTTCTTTGTCTTCCTTATGGGGAACCAGGTGGTTAACATACCCCTTTTTCTGTTGGCCCTGATTCTGGGGAGCCTTGGACTTTCCTCTGTACTTACTATGGTAGCGGCCATCGCATCCCGTGCCAGTTATAATTTTTCATTGATGGCTATCCTGAGTTTTCCCATCGTGTTGCCTTTATTAGGCGCCCTGATGACGATATCCCGCACGGCATTGAGCGGCCCTGATTGGTCGGGAATGGGGGTATTTATCGCGATCCTGCTGATAATCAACCTGGTTGTGATCATACTTGCCTATGTATTATTTCCATATCTTTGGAAAGACTGAAAATCGGGATGGAAGATGGAAGATAACAATCGTCAATCGCCAATTTTTATGATCCGGGGTTTTTGGTGGAAATTTCTTTCAGGGTTACTTCTTTTGTATGCGATTATTGCCGGATTTATTATTGAAGTCCCGGATACCATGATACAGGAAACTATCCGCAACCTGTTTTATCATGTGGGAATGTGGTTTGGGATGTTTACCATGCTGATAACCGGATTTGTGTTTAGCCTCCTGTACCTCAGGAATTTTGATGAGCAGAAAGATCTCGTGGCCGTCGAAGCGGTGAATGTGGGTCTGGTGTTTGGCCTCCTGGGGATTTTCACCGGGATGATCTGGGCTAATTTTACCTGGGGCGCTCCCTGGGTGAATGATCCGAAACTGGACGGCGCTGCCGTTGGCCTGTTTATCTATCTGGCTTATATGATTTTACGCGGATCTATCAGCGATGTCTATAAACGAGCCAAAGTCAGCGCCGTGTATAATATTTTCGCGTTTGTCCTGTGGATCGTTTTCGTATTGATCATACCCCGGTTAGCAGGTGAAAGTATTCATCCCGGTAAGGATGCGGCTCCAGTATTACCGATGCATCTTGCTCCCTCCATGCGTATTATTTTTTACCCCGCGATGATCGGATGGGTTTTATTGGGTTTCTGGATACTGGAAATAAGAGTAAGGATCAGAAGAATAAAATGGACGATTGACGATTGACTTAACACTTATCCCTATACCTGATTGAAATGTTTGAATCTTACGGAAAAATATTTGTTGTTGTTGCTTTACTGGCTTTGATATTGGTATGTTTATTTATTTACCTCTACTTTATCGACCGGAAAGTCAGTAAACTTGAAAAAGAAATTGAAGAGAAAAAATCAAGTCCGGGAAAATGAAGGGGACCCATATTGTAACTATCCTGTTTTTGGTAGCGATCATTGCCATTGTTATTACTACCATGACCAATTCGGGCGCTTACTCCAACTTTGCTGAAGCTGCAGCGAAACCTGGCAGGGAGTTGCACATTATCGGCGCACTTGACCATATCAAACCCATTGAATATGATGCCCTGAAAAATGCAAATCAATTTTCCTTTTTTATGACCGATGAAAAAGGCATTCAAAAGAAAGTGGTCTGTAAAAGCGCCAAACCTCATGATTTCGAAAAATCGGAAAAAGTTGTGATTATCGGATCAATGCAGGGTGAGCAATTTGTCGCTAAGAGTCTTTTGCTAAAATGTCCTTCAAAATATGATGAAAAAAAACCGGTGAAATTTGGGGACAGGAAGTTCGGGAGTAATTTTTGATTTTTTCTATGGCTTATAAATCTTTAACAGACTTTATTAACAGGCTCGAATCGTCAGGCGAATTGATTCGAATAAAGGATTTTGTTTCACCCCATCTGGAGATCACAGAAATTGCTGACCGGATGGTTAAGAACGGGGGCAAGGCGCTCCTTTTCGAAAATACCGGTACTTCATTCCCGCTATTAATCAATGCTTTTGCTTCTGATCGAAGGATGTCAATGGCATTAGGGACAGATTGTCTCGGAGATATCCCGTTACGGATCGGACGTGCTTTTGCAGAGGTGACGGGGTCAAGGGATACTTTTCTTGAAAAGCTGAAAATTCTTCCAATCTTGAAGGAATTTTCTTCCTGGATGCCCAAGACGGTCAGAGGAAGAGGAGCTTGCCAGGACATGGTGATGGGCAAGGCGGATTTATCAAAGTTACCTGTACTTACATGCTGGCCGGCCGATGGTGGGCCTTTTATTACTTTACCCTGTGTTCACACGCGGGATCCGGAAACCGGCCACCGCAATCTGGGCATGTACCGCATGCAGGTATTTGATCCGGCTCTCACCGGGATGCATTGGCATCTCCATAAAGGATCAGCGCGTCATTATGATAAATACAAAAAAATCGGAAAGGGAATGCCGGTAACCGTGACATTGGGTGGTGATCCTGTTTATACTTATGTTGCTACCGCTCCCTTACCGGAAAACCTTGATGAATATCTTCTGGCTGGTTTTCTTCGCCGTAAACAGGTACGCATGGTCCGGTGTCTGACCAATGATCTGGAAGTTCCTTCTGACGTTGATTTCGTGATAGAAGGCTATATTGATCCCTCGGAGGATCTGATTTTTGAAGGGCCTTTTGGCGATCATACTGGATTTTATTCTTTACCGGGTCATTTTCCACGTTTTCATGTGACCTGTATAACCCATCGCAGGGATGCTGTTTATCCGGCTACCATTGTCGGTATTCCCCCACAGGAGGATGGCTGGATTGGAAAGGCAACAGAAACCATTTTCCGGCTGCCCATCAAGTTGACGGTTGCTCCGGAAATTGAAAATATGCATATGCCGGTGGAAGGTGTTTTTCACAATATTACTTTTCTTAGTATCGATAAAAAATATCCCGGTCAGGGATCAAAGGTTATGAGCTCTTTATGGGGGGCCGGGCAGATGATGTTTAACAAGGTCATGGCGGTATTTGACAAAGGAGTAGATCTTCAGGACTATATGCAATTAGCCAGGATCATTTCCGACCGGGTTGATCCAATACTGGATATTCATTTTCTTCGCGGTCCTTCTGACATTCTTGATCATTCAAGTTCAGCTTATGCATACGGCAGCAAGATGGGAATCGATGCTACTGGCAGGTTTGAGGGCGAGAAAGAGGGGCGGGCTGATGTCCTGGAACCGGACGTGAAAAAAGATTTAATCTGTCAAAAATGGCCTGAAATAAATGCGCTTAACACCGATCTGATAACAAATGGAATTTCCCTGATCATCATTTCCATAAAAAAAGTTAAAAAGCATCATGTCCGGGAAATCGCTTTTGACATTCTCCAGAACGAATGGATACACGGGATTAAATTTATGGTGTTTACCGATGAAGAGGTGGATATCTCCAGACTTTCGATGGTTGCCTGGCTGGTTGCCAACAACATTGACCCGATGCGTGATTGTTTTTTTCCGGATAGCGGACCCGGAATCCATTTTCCGGTATTATGTCTTGATGGTACGCGGAAAACCAGTGAGTTGGATAATTTTGAAAGGGAATGGCCCAATGTCATTGTCATGGATGATGCAATTATTGAAAGGATTGATAGCCGATGGGATTCTCTGGACCTGGGCCCTTTTATTCCCTCTCCATCCCTTTCTTTCAAGTCCCTGGTTAACAAGGAAGGTGCATTTTCATGAAACCATTAATACCGGTTTTCTTATTAAAGGGATATGAATATAACCCAGACCAGGTGATTTATTTGCTAATATTTTCGGAATTTACTTACTTTTGTAAGTTAAAAAGTAATGCATGAAATGCGCGCTTAACCCGGTTACTTTCCTTTTTGTTTTAATTGTTGTTCCTTTATTTGCCTGGTCTCAGAATGCGGTGATCAAAGGCAAGATTATCGATGAGAAAACCACTGATCCCTTAGCCTATGTCAATATCGGGGTTAAAGATCAGGCAATTGGAACCTTTTCTGACAGCAACGGGGCTTATCGCCTCGAATTGCCCCAGGGAGATTACGTCCTGATTATTTCATCGGTTGGATATGAGAAAGATGAACAACATGTACATCTGGATGGTAAAAGAGTAATAA
This sequence comes from Bacteroidales bacterium, assembly GCA_023231065.1. Classification (GTDB taxonomy): domain Bacteria; phylum Bacteroidota; class Bacteroidia; order Bacteroidales; family FEN-979; genus CAIVAT01. Next base: position 14,942 of record JALNWE010000048.1, on the reverse strand, counting down.
CATTGGATATATCCCTGGTCAGCACATCTAAAGAATTAAATACAGTCATTGTTTCTGCTTCAAAATATGCCCAGAAAATCCAGGAATCGATCTCTTCTATAGATGTTTTAAAACCCAAATCCATTGAAATTGGAAATTTATCGGGAGTCGATAAAGCAGTTGACCGGATGGCCGGGGTTGCCATCGTGGATAATGAACCACAGATCAGGGGAGGGAGCGGCTTCAGCAGTGGCCTGGGTTCCCGTGTCATGATTATGGTTGATGAGATTCCCTTGTTAAGGGGTGACGCTGGTCGCCCCGATTGGAATCTCTTACCGATAGATGATGTGGAACAGATTGAAGTTGTCAAAGGAGCTTCTTCCGTGGTTTATGGTTCCTCTGCGATCAATGGGGCCATCAATGTAAGGACATCATGGCCAAAAGCCGACCCGGAAACAAAGATCAATGTCTTTGCAGGCATGTACAGTAAACCAACACCGAAATATGCCACACCCTGGACCGGGATGAACCCTATTAATTATGGAATCACCGTTACCCACAGCCAGCGGTTTGATAATTTTGATCTTTCGGGGGGTGTAAGTTATTATAACGACCAGAGTTATATTGGAGGAACCCCTGAAAACAAGATCGCAGATACTCTTTACAATAACGGACAATTCGATAAAAGGGTCAAATTGTTTTTTAACTCAAGGATCTGCTCCAAAAAAGTAGATGGTCTGACCTATGGGCTGAATGGGACATTCATGTATTCTGAAAACGCGGAAACCTATTTCTGGTACGATGCAGATACCAATATTTACCGTTCATACCCCGGGTCGCTTTCTTTGTCAAAAACTTTTACCTTTTATGTCGATCCCTTTGTTAAATATTTTGCCCGTAATGGAGATTCACATTCCCTGAAAAACAGGGTTTATTATCTTAATACAAACGGCTTATATAACCAGTCTTCGCTGAGTGTTACGGTTTATAATGAATACCAATACACCCATAAGTTCAAAAAAATAGGCAATATAATGTTGGTTGCCGGTGTAATGAATTCATATTCCTATGCTTTCGGAAAAGTTTTTTCCGGAGAACTGGCCCCTGATGGGACTCCGACCCTGGGGCAAAATAATGCCTATACCGCCGAAAATTTTGCCGTATATGCCCAATTGGAAAAAAAGTTTTTCGACCGGTTGACCTTCTTGCTGGGCGGCAGGTATGAATATTATCAGATGACCGACCTGACGGAAAACAAACCTGTTTTCAGGACTGGTTTGAATTTTCAGGCTGCCAGGGGAACTTTTATCAGGGTCTCCGTGGGGCAGGGATACCGGGTTCCCAGCATCGGTGAACGATATATCACCACAACTTCCGGGAATTTTGGCTTTTATCCCAATCCTTCCCTCATTTCAGAACAGAGTATTTCTTATGAGGTCGGGATCAAACAACTATTCAAATTTGGTAAATTTGCCGGGTTGGCCGATCTGGCTGCGTTTTATGAAGATTACGACAATTACGTTGAATTCAATTTTGGGAACTGGGGCATGAGTACCAGACCGGAAAAAAATATGGGATTTAAATTTTTCAATACAGGCCCTGCCCGGATTTATGGCCTCGATTTTACCTTCAACGGTGAGGGAAACATCTACCGGAACCTGGGTCTGGGGGTAATGGTAGGATATACTTACAGTATTCCCCAATCAAAGGATCCAAATTATGTATTTTACAGGGACAAGAAGAATGCTTATACTTATCTGTCAACCTCTTCAGATACCAGCGGATACATTTTAAAATACAGGGTACAGAGTGTATTGAAAGCGGATGTTCAACTGACCTGGAAGAAATTTTCTACGGGCTTTGGCGGTCGGTTCTATGGATTCATGAAGAATATTGATAAATTCTTTTATGATTTCCTGGATGGCCAGATGTTCGGTGTAAAAACCGGTATCAAGAAGTACCGTGAAGAACATAATACCGGGACTTTTATCCTTGATTACCGCTTGAGTTATGCCTTAAAGGATTTCAAATTTTCGGTGATCGTCAACAATGTATTCAATACCGAGTTCTCTTTGCGCCCGTTGACCATTGAGCCGCCGCGGATGACCCAGGTACAAGTCATTTATAAAATTTAACATTATCAATAATCTAACCAAAATAAAACAATTATGAAAAAACTGTTTCTACTCGTTTTCCTGGCAATTTTTGCCAACACTGCTTTTACCCAATCGATGCTCCCCAATGGAGATATGGAGAACTGGTATCCGGTCATTATTCCGGGTACGGCTACTAATTATGAAGATTTAGGAGTCGATATGACCGATAATTGGTTAACGACCCTGAATTCATTAAATGCTGTTCCTGCTCCCATCGGACCCGGTCCGGTTACCGTTTTTAAAACTGATGATAAATATTCTGGAACTTATGCTGCCAAACTGGTATCTCAGACTTTTGTAATGACTCCATTTGATGTATTTATTCCAGGAATGTTAGGCACGGCAACTCTTGATTTCCAAAATGTCAGAGCTATTTTGGGACGCTCCTGCCCGGGTTGGAAACCTACTAAACTCCAGGGATATTTCAAATTCGAACCTGTAAACGGGGACTCCTGTGCTGCTGTGATCCTTTTATCAAAGTGGAATTCTACCACCCTTCAAAGGGATACTGTTGGATATGGGAAACTCGTCACAAAAGATACTGTATCAACCTATACCCGGTTTGAGGTCCCTGTAGATTACAGCTATCCCTCCAGCAACCTTTCTCCTGATTCCATAACGATATTGACCGTTTCAAGCGCCGGATTCAACGTTATATCATTCATGTACAGTATCGGCCAACCCGGAAGTACCATGTATGTAGATGACCTTTCCCTTGAATATCCGGCCGGGATTGAACAATCACTGATGCCTGAAACCAGCATTACCATGTTCCCAAATCCTGCCAATGAAACATTGACTGTGACACTTGGTAAAACGGTTGAAAACGGGATCCTCGAAATTTTCGATGTAACCGGGAAAATGATTTCTACCATGGATCTGACCGGAAAACTAACTGTGCTGCCGGTTTATTCACTGAGCAATGGCGCTTACTTTATCAAGATCAAAGAAGGTTCAAGGTTACTGAATACTGGATCCTTTATTGTCAGAAAGTAAATTTTTAAATATTAAAACAATCATGATCGAAGTAAATACCTCACAACTAGCCATGGACCTCGAAAATCAATTCGGGGCCCATAACTATCATCCGCTTCCCGTGGTGCTTGCCAAAGGAAAAGGAGTTTTCATGTGGGACATCGAAGGAAAACGCTATTATGATTTCCTTTCTGCCTATTCTGCCGTGAACCAGGGACATTGTCATCCCAAAATCGTCGGAGCGCTGATTGAACAGGCACAAACACTGGAATTAACGTCAAGGGCGTTTTATAACAATGTTTTGGGTTCCTATGAAAAATTCATTACGGAATATTTCGGATATCAACGTCTTCTGCCCATGAATTCCGGCGCAGAAGGCGATGAAACTGCCCTCAAACTGGCCCGAAAATGGGGATATAAAGTAAAGGGAATTCCTGAAAACCAGGCCAAAATCATCTGTTGCCAGAACAATTTCCATGGACGGACCATCACGGTGATCTCTATGTCAACCGATCCGGATGCCAGGAACGATTTCGGCCCCTTTACTCCGGGATTTATTTCCATTCCCTACAACGATCTCCCGGCATTGAAAAAGGCTTTGGAAGATCCAAATGTAGCTGGCTTCCTGGTAGAACCAATCCAAGGTGAAGCTGGCGTTTTTGTCCCTGACGAAGGTTATCTGAGAAAAGCCTTTGACTTATGCAAGGCTAAGAACGTCCTTTTTATCGCAGATGAAGTCCAGACAGGCATCGCCCGTACCGGTCGTTTGCTGGCTTGTGACTGGGAAGAAGTTAAACCCGACATCCTTATTCTTGGAAAAGCGTTATCGGGTGGGGTTTATCCAATATCTGCCGTATTGGCCAACGATGAGATCATGATGACCATTAAACCAGGAGAACATGGTTCCACCTTTGGCGGTAATCCGATCGCGGCAAAAGTTGCAATAGCCGCTTTAGGGGTGATACGGGATGAAAAATTAGCTGAAAATGCCGAAAAAATGGGGATTATCTTCAGGGATGAAATCCGTAAAATCAATTCTCCCCATATCGAACTGGTCCGTGGCAAAGGACTGTTGAATGCTACAGTCATCAAGCCTTTCAAAGGAAAAACCGCCTGGGACGTGTGTCTCAAGATGAGGGATCATGGATTATTGGCAAAGCAAACGCACGACCATATCATCCGCTTTGCCCCTCCTTTGATCATAACGGAAGAACAAATTCATGAAGCCGTCGGAATCATAAAAATTTCTTTGGAAGAATTGTCCTGATCCTTCCTGGAAATTAAAGATTCCTGACGATTTCCACATACGTCCACACGGCGTGGAATATATTCCGGAGGGAATAATTTACCCGGATATAACAAATAATTTCATGTAATTGGTAACTTTGTTACATGAGATTTTGGTGGATTGTTTTTATTCTTCTTTTTTTTTCGATGAATCAGGTTTTTTCTCAACATGGTTCATGTGCGATTGTTTCAAAAGCCAGGTATTTCGACATTTCCATGCCATTGATCGGTATGAAAACTGTTCCGTCTGAGGCCGTTGACAAATCCTGGAAAAATGGAGCCGTAAAAAATTATTTTAAGGATACCCGCCTGAAAAATCAAGGGCCGCGTATCTGGCCCGATTCCGTTTCCCAGATTGGTTTTGGTCCGGACCAGGGCGATACCATTTTTCAGAATTTTTCTGGAATCGGTAATTTAAATAGAGTGGTGCCTCCTGACACTTACGGCGATGTGGGCCCTGATCATTATTTTCAGATGGTCAATACATCCTATGCCATTTTTGATAAAAGTGGCGCCAAACTTTTCGGGCCCTTCAATTCAAATACCATTTGGAATGGATTACCAAATAATTCAAATAATGGAGATGGTGTGGTTTTATATGATGACCAGGCGAACCGATGGTTTATAAGCCAGTTTTCCCTTCCGAATTTTCCCGATGGGCCTTTCTATCAGATGATCGCGGTATCCCAAACCCCGGATCCCATGGGTTCATATTACAGGTGGGAATTTGAATTCGATGAATTACCCGATTATCCAAAATTCGGGATTTGGCCTGACGGTTTTTATATGTCGTATAACCGGTTACGGGCCAGTGTTTTATCTTATAAAGGAACCGGTGCGGCTGTTTTTGACCGGACGGCTATGCTAAACGGCGACCCCCAGGCCCGGATAATCCTGTTCCAGCTTCCTTCAGGTACTCAAATTTTTTCACCAATACCATCCGACTGCGATGGCTCGTTCCCTCTTGCAGGAACCCCCAATTATTTTACCTATATACAATACTATTATTTGGGGATCATGGAGTTTCATGCTGATTGGGACAATCCGGCCAATTCAACATTTGGCGACAATTTCCAGGTGCCGGTATCACCGTTTATCAACTATACCGAAGGAATTCCGCAATTGGGGACTTTTCGGAAGCTGACACCCATTGACGACCGGCTGATGTACCGCTTACAATTCCGAAATTTCGGCGAATATCAGGCCATGGTGGTCAATCATACGGTTAATACGGAACACAGTACCGGAATCCGGTGGTACGAACTCAGGAGGACAACGGGTAATTGGTCCCTTTATCAGCAGTCGACTTTTGCTCCCGATAGCAATTACCGATGGATGGGAAGCATCGCAATGGATTTATCCGGTAATATTGCATTGGGTTATTCTGTTTCGGGAGATAGTTTATTCCCGTCGATCAGGTATACTGGTAGAATGAACAATGATCCCAGGAACCAAATGACCATTGCGGAGAGGTCAATTATAGAGGGGCAGGGAGCACAGACAGGAGAATGGTCGGGATTGGGGCGATGGGGTGATTACAGCTCAATGGTAGCCGATCCGGTTAAACCTGGCGCTTTCTGGTACACCCAGGAATATTTTGACAGTACATCGGTAATGAATTGGAAAACCCGGATTGCCTCCTTCTCTTTCGCAAATATATTATCCATTCATGCATTTACCGGGACACCGATAGTGTGTCAAGGAAGCGCCGTTCAACTGGATGTCGATGCTAAAGGAGGATCCGGGAATTACACTTATTCATGGATCGCCGTTCCTCCGGGATTCACCTCCACAATAAAAAATCCCATAGTAGCCCTTGATTCAACGACCAAATTTATTGTGAAAGTTTCGGATGGTGAAATGATAAAGGTTGATACATTGGTGATTGAGATATACAAGCCTCCGACCGTATATGCCGGGGGAGATACTATCTGGTGCCGCGATATCAAACAGATACCCCTGTATGGAGAAGCGTCAAATGATCTTTATGTGAAATGGATCACGATGGGAGATGGTTTGTTCGGCAACAGATACAAAGCCATCACCAATTATATACCGGGACATAAAGATAAAACAATCGGATACGTGGACCTAAGCCTTACAGCATATCCTTATTCATCCTGTTTACCGGTAAGTGACATGACCCGCGTTCTTTTTGATTCCTGCTCCGGAAACGATGGACCAGACGAGGCGCTTGTTCATCTTGACTTATTCCCAAATCCGACACAAGGATCATTTATCATCCAGGTATCCGGAAATGACGGGGGGAACATTGAAGTTGAAATATACAATACAACAGGGCAGTTAATACGGCGTGAAAGTGCGGTTACCGGAGAAGAGGAAGCAATCATGGTTGTACATATTGCCGACTTGTCTGAAGGTGTTTATCTGATCCGGATTTCCGTTAAAGGGGAAACCATAATAAAGAAAATGTATAAAATTTGAATTGAAAAAAATCAGAAAGTTGTTATCAGTTTCAGGTTGAACATCCTGGGCGTAAGGTAATTGGGAACGGCATATTCCTTGCCATTGATGTCGGTGATCCAAAGATAAGAGATGGTATTATTGAGTTGGAGCAGGTTGAAAATTTCGAGGGTGATCCACATGGAATCAAAAACCCGGAAAGGATTTTTAGGCGAGAATTTGGTCCGTTCACTGATGATTTGTTTTGATAAGCCAAGGTCAACACGCCGGTAGGGGGGAATCCGTAAAGTTTGGTCTTTGCGTGGGGAATTGGGTGGCCCAAAGGGTAAACCGGTCCCATAGATCAGTGTCAGGTTCACCTTCCAGGTCGGGAATTTTGGAATATAATCCTGGAAAAAAATCGCCAGGCTCATTCTCTGATCGGTGGGGCGGGGAATCCACGATCCCTCAAAGTATTCCTCTGTTTTCATGAAAGATAAACTGGCCCAGGACTCAGCCCCCTTAACAAATTCACCATTGATCCTGAAGTCAATCCCAGTTGCATATCCATGTGCATCATTGGTGCCATAATAACGGATCTTCATGTTGTCGATCTCGTAGGGGATCAGGTTTTGAATGTATTTGTAATAGACTTCGGTAACAAATTTGAAAGGGCGGCCCCAGGCTTTGAAATAAATATCGCTTCCTGCAACAACATGGATGGCTGTTTGAGCTTTCAGGTCCGGAACGATTTTTCCCTGCAAATCGGTCATTTCGCGGAATGTGGGTGGTTGCGAATAGGTCCCCGCAGAAAGCCGGAATACTATATCGCTTTTCCAGTGGGGCTTTAATGATACAGAAACTCTTGGATTCAGAGAAACCTGGTTGTTGTAATCATAATAAATTCCCCTCAAACCTACCGTTAGTGATATGTCATTTTTCGGGTTTTTAAAAGTCCAGGTATTCTGAATGAAAGCATCATAGCGGTTTGTGTTTATTGTGCTGTTATTTTTGATCACATTGGACAACACAAGATCTTCATGGGGGGGATACTGTGATCCTAATGAATCCCCGGGCCGGGGCAGGGAATATCCGGCGGAATCCTGCAGTTCCCATTCATTTACCGCATAGTTGAAAAATTCGTGCTGATATTTTATCCCCCAGAGAAGGTTGATCTTATTTTTGTCCAATGTACCGCGGTGTTCCAGGTTGAATACAGTTCCATCCAGGTAATTCCGGGCATGTTCCATATAAGCTCCTACCCCCATGATTTCTGTCACCTGACCAAATTCACTGCTATTCTGGAAAGTTTCCAATTTTCCGAGCCAGTATTCTCCCGAAATATCATAGGTTTCAGCTTCGTATGTTTGCAGTGCAGAGGCGGTGAATTTCAACCGGATATCCTGATTAGGCCTCCAGGTGAGGGTAAGGGCAGAAAGCCAATTCTGATAAGAATCGCGTTCCTGGCCGTCAAAATATATTTTGATCCGGTAAGCTTCGTCCACAGTTCCAAAGCTGGTTTCCTGGGTTTCGGGTATTAATTTGTAAGCATTGTCAACATAGGCCCCCAACACAGAAAGTTCCAACTTTTTATTGATTTCATAGTTAAGCATTCCCTGAATATCGAAGAACCTGGGTTTGTAATTCCCTTTGGTATCAAGTGATTTGAGCAAATAAGAATTACTTTTGTAACGGGCTCCCAGAAGAAAAGAAAAGCGCTTGGCAAAAACACCTTCAACATGAGCTGAGGCCCCCAGAAGGCTGATGTCGAATGAACCGGCAAAAGCGGTTGGTTTTTTATACCGGATGTCAAGAACCGACGACATCTTGTCCCCGTATTTTGCATCGAATCCTCCGGCCGAAAATGAAATTCCGGATACCAGGTCAGGATTCAGAAAACTTTGTCCTTCCTGTTGCCCCGAACGGACAAGAAAAGGCCGGTAAATTTCAATATCGTTGACAAATACTAAATTTTCGTCGTAATTTCCACCACGGACGGAGTACTGGGAGCTGAGTTCATTCCTTGAAACCACACCGGGAAGGGTTTTGATGAGGTCTTCCACACTGGCATTGATGGTGGGGATAAAAGTCATGACTTTTGGGTCAAGGCGACTGAACGAGTTGGTCCTCATCTGTTGATCTTTTATTTCGATTGAGGATAACTGTGTGGAGACCGCTTTCAGGGTACGGTTGATCCGGCGTATTTCTCCGGATAGTAATTGAAGGGTCAGGGAATCCGTTTCGTACCCGATGAAAGAAAAAAGGATGGTTACTTCTTTGTTAGCCGGAATTGGGAGTTCAAACTGCCCGTCCTCACCGGTGGTGGTACCTGCGCTTGTTCCTTTGACAGCAATGTTGACATACTGCTGCGGCATACTGGTCCCCGACAAACTTACAATTCCGGTAATTGTTGCAATAGCCTGCTGACCTGAAGCCCTCTGCGAAAAAAGAAATAGGATAAAAAATGGAATGTATAAAAAATATTTCACAGATCTGTTATTTTAACCTCTCCTGCTGGGATTTGAATTTACCCTCTTTCCAGGCTTTTATAAATTGTGCCCAGGCAAAAGGATTAAATATCTGGAAAGGTTGTTGCTGGCCAAAATAGTATAGTTTACTTGTCTGATTATCAATGAAATTGTTGTAATTCATCTGGGCATCCATGGGATAATTTTCCGCCCGCATCCGGATATCGGCAGCCAGCAGGTTTTTCCTGGCGATCTCTATGTCATCATCGGGTATTTTGGTTTCAATAAATGCCCGTTTAAAATCTTCCAGCGTTGGCCATGGAAATATATAGGCAGCAGCCAAAGTAAGGGTATCAGAAGTCATCAATTGGATCAGGGAATACCGTTGTTTGGTTATGGTGTCGGGAATAATAAAGGAAGAGGGCTTAAAACCCAACGCGGTAAAGATAATGGTATCTTTTTTATGAGCGACAAATGAAAAGTAGCCTGAAATATCGCTGGTCGTCCCACGGCGACTGGTTTTATCGAAAATCCGGGTATAAGGAACCGGGTTAAGGCTGTCAACCGTTATAGTAATTCCTGAAAATTGAACCAGGTTGTAGTCATCATTGTGGGGATTGACCTGTTGCGATTGCGTGAAATATGGCCAGAAACAAAGAAGGATCAGGATAAGTTTGTGGTATTTCATTCGAAACAATTGCAAAGGCTGTAAAATTAACGGAAAATCCCGGTATTTATTTCTTTTTTTATAGGGCAAAAAAAATGCTGTTATTTTTAATAACAGCATTTTTACCCATGAAAAAAAAACCTACTTGGTAAGAAAACCTTTTTCCCTGGCTTCTTTAATACAGGTATAAATACCTTTTTTATCAATATTACGTAAACCAGCAGCAGATACTTTCAATGTAATCTCTCTTTTTTCTTCGGGAACGAAAAAAGTTTTGGTTTGTATGTTTGTATTGAACCAGCGTTTTGATTTTTTATTGGAGTGGGAAACAGAATGCCCTTTAATGGCTGATTTTCCGGTGATTTCACAAATTCTTGACATGATCTTTCAGATTAAACCTGTTTGAAAATGGAGTGCAAAGATAGAAACTTTTTTTCAAAATTCCATGGATCAGATAAAAATATTAAATAAGACTTTTCCGCAACATATTCAGCGCTTGTAAAGCCGTTCTGCGGATATTGCGTTCACGGCTGTCGCCAAATAAGTATTTCCGGGCAAAAACCTCATCCGGAGTGGCAAGGGCAATCCAGGTCGTTCCAACAGGCTTTTCAACGGTTCCCCCTTCTGGTCCGGCAATTCCGGAAGTTGCGATCACATAGTCGGCATCGAATTGTGTCTGAGCCGCAACGGCCATCTCCATCGTGGTCTCTTCGCTCACGGCGCCTTCTTTTTTGAGAATGTTCGGTGAAACAAAGAGAAGGCTCTCTTTGATTTCATTGGAATAGGCAACCAATGACCCCCTGTAATAACCGGAGCATCCAGGAACAGATGTAATTAAATGGGCAATATATCCTCCGGTACAACTTTCGGCAGTTGCCAGGGTTTTACCCTTTTCAAGCAACAACTTTCCCACGATCTCTTCGAGCGTGTCTTCGTCATACCCGAATATATAGTCTGAAATCTGGGCTTCAAGCTCTTTTAGCGCTGTATTAACCTGTTGCCTGACTCTTTGTTCGTTGTTTCCTGAACCCGAAAGACGGAGTCGGACTATACCAGGTTGTGGCAGATAGGCCAGTTTGATATTTTCCGGTAACTTGTTTTCCCAGGCTTCAATCTGAGCAGCGAGGAACGATTCACCTATTCCCTGTGTAAGCGCTGTTTTATGATAGAGGAAAGGAGGATGAAATTTCTTTTGCAATCGGGGGATAACTTCATTAATCATCATCTCTTTCATTTCAAACGGGACTCCCGGCATAGAAACGAAGATCGAATTTTTATTATGCCCCCCTTGTTTTTCAAACCACATTCCCCTGGCAGTGCCAATCTTATTTGGAAGAGAAATGCATCCCTCCGGGATATCAGCCTGTTGCCGGTTTAATTCTGTGACATGAAGGCCACGGAGTGCAAAAAATATCTCAATATCCCGGAAGGCTTCTTCATCGAAAACCAACCGGGCCTGAAAAAATTCACAGAGGGTTTTTTTGGTGATGTCATCATTGGTAGGCCCTATCCCCCCTGAAATCAAAACCACTTCCGACCGTTTTTCGGCTTCCTGAAGGGTTTCCAGTATTTGTTCGTGACAGTCGCGGACCACCGTAACAAGGCGCACCGGGAACCCGCTCAGGTCCAATTGTTCGGCCATCCAGGCTGCATTGGTATTAATTACCTGACCGATAAGTAATTCATCGCCGATGTTTATAATTTCAACTTTCATGTTTTTTCTCCTTTAATGTTAAATAATTCTCTCTGGATGATGATCATTCTTTCGTTTATCAATTAGGATGCAAAAGTATTAAATATACGCCATTTTTATTGACCCTTTCAAGTTGATCCTGCAGAATGAGATTTTATGATGCCGTTTTATAATCCATTCATTCTTTGACAGGTCGTAAGCATTACCGACTTGTTAAAATATTGCCAACCAGATTTTTCTTACCTTTGTAAAAATATTACGAAAATGTCCTTATTAGCTGAACCAGACTTGATCGTAAATGCGGATGGGAGTGTTTATCACATTTGCATGAGGCCCGAAGATCTTGCTGATATTGTTATCGTCGTGGGCGATCCTCAACGGGTTGTTGAAATCTCTGATCATTTTACCTCAAAAGATCATTCCTCTTCTAACCGTGAGTTTATTTCTGAAACCGGATATTACAAAGGGACCAGAATAACCGTTTTATCAACTGGTATTGGAACGGATAATTGTGATATCGTCATGCATGAGCTGGATGCCCTTGCAAATTTTGACCTGAAAACCCGGACCCAAAAACCAGAACGCAGGTCGTTGAAAATTATCCGTTTAGGGACGTCTGGCAGCATTCAGCCCGATGTTCCAATAAACAATTTCAGTTTGTCGACACATGCCCTTGGCTTGGATAATCTCCTCTATTTTTACAGAGATACCCCTACCATTATTGATAAGGATTTAACGGAAGCGTTTGCCGCACATGCTTCCTGGCCAAAAAATTTGTCTATGCCATACTGTATCCCGGGCTCAAAACGACTGGTCGATAAATTCAGGCCCTTTGCCGTTGCGGGGATTACGGCTACTGCTCCCGGTTTTTACGGTCCACAGGGCCGGTTTTTACGACTTCCGCTTAGCGATCCGATGATGATCAGCAAACTTCAAAGTTTTCATCATAACGGAAACCGGATCATCAATTTTGAGATGGAAACTTCCGCCCTTTACGGATTGGGCGCACTCATGGGCCATGAAATGGTAACCATCTGCGCCCTGATCGCAAACAGGGCTACTGGCGATTATAATGGCGATCACAAAAAGATTGTCAGGAACCTTATCGCGTTGGTCCTGGATACCATTACCGGATAGCTCATCTGAATATTGATCCACATTAATGGAACATTAAAATTGCCGGTATTGTCAGAATCATTAAACATATCAGCATTGATCAAATTGCTGGATGAACCAGATGAAAATACATACCAGGTCATTCGACAGAAAATATGGACCTTTGGGATAGAAGCCCTTCCTCCCCTTGAAAAAGCCTGGGAAAATTCCTTTAATCCACTGATCCAGGACAGGATTCAGGAAATTACGCGGCAATTGCGGCGTGATAACTCATATACTGACTTTGTAAATTGGGCTAGACTAGGTTCCCCTGATCTGCTTAAAGGTTTCATCCTGGTCACAAAAACACAATATCCCGATTTAATTGAAACTGAGATATTGGCAAAAGTTGAACAAATCAGGATGGATGTGTGGCTTGAACTTCACGAAAACCTTACCGCGTTGGAAAATGTTAAAGTCCTGAACCATATCCTTTTTGGGGTTCATCTTTTCGATGGAAATAAAATCAACACGACTGCCCCCCAGAATTCATACATCAATACTCTCCTGGAATCCCATCAGGGAAGCCCACTTTCGTTGGGTATGCTCTATGTTATTATCGCTCAGAAACTTGGCCTTCCTGTTTATGGTGTTAATTTGCCTCAGCATTTTATCCTGGCATACCTTCTCGATATAGGGCTTCCCAATCCTTCAGAGGAGGATGTTTTGTTTTATATAAATCCTTTCAACAAAGGAGCCGTATTCACCCGTCGCGAAATAGAATTGTTTATCCGTCAGATGAAGATTAAACCTGATCGGTCTTTTTTCGCCCCCTGTACGCACCTGGATATCATTAAACGATTGATCCACAACCTCATTTTTTCTTATGACAAATTGGGATATGCGGACAAAATTGATGACTTGGAAAACTTATTAAGCGCTATTGAATGAAAAAATTGTTCTTCCTGTTTGGTATCCTGTTTCTTGGTTTGATCTTATCGGGTTGGGGTTACAAAGGGCACCGGATCATCAGCTCCAACGCTGCCAATTCTTTTCCAACAACCCTTTCATTTTTAAAGCCAAACTGGACTAATATCGTTACGAACTATGCCTCAGAGGCCGACTACAGGAAAGATACCGATCCCACTGAAGCTCCCCGCCATTATATCAACATCGATGGCTACCCGGAGTTCCTGCTGAACGGAGCTATATCACAATCACTTGACACCAACATACTCCTTCATGGTTGTTCATTTGTGCTTGACCATGGGATTATACCCTGGGCAACCCTGGCCACCTTCGATTCCTTGCGGGCTTGTTTTGAACGGCACGATTGGCTCAAATCGGCTTTATTTGCTGCCGATCTTGGTCATTATGTGGGCGATGGGCACCAACCTTTGCACATTACTGAAAATTATAATGGTCAATTCACGGGTCAGGATGGCATCCATTCAAGGTATGAATCCTCGATGATCAGCCGCAACGAATCCCAATTGGTTTATCCATCTGACACAGTTCATTTTATTGCCAACGTGAAGAATTACATTTTTTCTTATATTTATTTTAACCATCTTTATGTTGACAGTATTCTCATGGCTGATCTGGCAGCAAAGTCTATCGCCGGAAACACCACATCCACTGCATATTATCAGGCAATGTGGGACAAAACAGGGGCTTTTACGATTGATCTGTTACGAAGAGGTTCAAATTCGTTGGCAGACCTGATCTACACTGCCTGGGTCCAGGCTGGCAGCCCGGTATTCTATCCACTGGCTGTTGAAGAAACCACCAGGGCATCAGATTCACTGGCCCTACATAATTTCCCCAATCCATGCTATGGTCAAACTACCATCGAGTATGAAGTATATGATGGCAAAACCCCTGTAACAATTTTGATTTATGATCCATCAGGAAAACTGAAAAATACCCTTGTTAACCAGGTTCAGGAAACAGGTCGTTATCGATTGATCTGGAATGCAGATCACTGCGAAACAGGGATATACCTTTGTGTGTTAAAATCAGGGAGCCAAACCGTGACCAGAAAAATAGCCCTTATCCGTTAAACTGGCTTATTCACTTTTGACCCCACCAAAACGATTCCTTTTTCACTCTTTGTTTTTCACTGTACCCTGTTCCTTGTCCCTTGTTCACTATTCACTGTTCCCTGTTCACTATTCACTATTCCCTGTTCACTGTTCACTATTCCCTGTTCACTATTC
>JALNWE010000047.1 GCA_023231065.1 Bacteroidales bacterium | reverse complement strand
GATGCTCTGACCCGCGTTCAGCACAGGCCGCTAACCGTAAGATCTGAACGTCCGTATAATTATATAGTGGCAAAATATCTGTGACTTCCGGTTCTCCCGTGGTAATGGTCCCGGTTTTATCCAGGGCAATGATATTTACCTTCCCTGCCATTTCAAGCGTTCCACTGTTTGTAAAAAGGATCCCATGTCCGGCACCCCGCGAAGTTCCTACCATGATGGCAGTCGGGGTGGCAAGCCCGATAGCACACGGACAGGCAATGACCAATACCGCAATGGCATTAACCATGGCATCTGTCCAATCGCTCCGACCAATAAATATCCATCCTAAAAAGGTCACGATGGCCAACCCAATTATAATGGGTACAAAATATTTACCAATCTCATCCGTCAGTTTTTGAATAGGAGCCTTACTGGCCTGAGCCTCCTGAACAAGTTTTACGATTTGGGCCAGGGTTGAATTTTTACCAATTTTGGTTGCTTCAAATTTAATTAGTCCCTCCCGGTTTATGGTCGCTCCGATCACATCATCACCGGGTCCCTTGGTAACCGGCATGGATTCACCCGTGATCATAGATTCATCAAAAGCCGAGCGGCCTTCACTGATAATGCCATCTACCGGCACTTTTTCACCTGGCTTAACCACGATAATATCCCCGACCATAACATCATCAATATTGATCTCGGCTTCCACTCTATCACGAATTACCAACGCAGTGACGGCACGCAAGCTCATCAGGGCTTTCAGCGCTTCTGATGTTTTTCCTTTGGCACGCGTTTCAAGATATTTTCCAAGGCGGATAAGGGTAATGATGGCAGCTCCCGTTTCAAAGTAAACATGAGGGCTATGGATCATACCAATGACAACAAACAAACCGGAAAAATAAGCCACAGAAGATCCCATCATAATCAACACATCCATGTTAGCGCTTCTGGCTCTCAGGCTTTTATAAGCGCCCAGATAAAACTGCCAGCCAACTACAAATTGGACAACTGTGGCATCCAACAACATGACATATTGATCATAGGGAAAGCTGACCAGCATAAAATCACGGGCCATACTGTAAACAACCAGGGGAATGGTAAAGATCAGTCCGATATTCAGCAAACGTTTCTGTTTACGAAGTTCTGATTTCCGGACCTGCGTTTCAACATCCTCCATCGCTTCATTTCTCTCGGGTTGAACAAGATCGAAACCCGACTTACGGATTCTTTGAGCCAGATCGGCAATGCTTATCATTCCGGGAATATATTCAACAACAGCATGCTCTGAGGCATAACTCACAGAAGCCGATAACACGCCATCCATCCTTGCAAGAAGTTTCTCCAGGGCCAGGGCATCCGAATTGTCATGCAAGCCTACAATTGGTAACTCGGCTTTTCCTGCCGGTATTCCATACCCGATCCGCTTAACATTGTCAATAATATCCCGCTCCCCGATTTTCAAAGGATCAAATTCGACCACCAACCGCTCACCTGAAAAATCAATATTCGCGGATTTTATTCCCGGTAATTTTCTGACACCGCGTTCAATGGTGGCGGCACAGTTGGTACATGACATCCCTGTAACGGGAAATGTGGAACGTTTCAATTCAGCAATGTTCAACAGAATGGTTATATGTGCCTGTGAAAATACAACTTTTTTACTTAATTTGTACCTTCGCAGAATGAATTCAAGGACAATCGCGTTCCATCACTTTGGATGTAAGGTTAACTTTGCAGAGGAATCTTACTTATCCAGACAATTTCTGGATAAGGGGTATGAACTACGGGATTTTCACCAGTCGTCCGACATTTATGTGATCAGTACCTGTGTTGTGACCGCGGTTGCTGAAAAGAAATGCAGGGCTGCCATCCGGCAAGCCCACAAACAAAATCCCGAAGCAAAGATCGCTGTAATCGGTTGTTTTCCTGAATTAAAGCCGGAAGAATTACGGCAAATGGAAGGTGTTGACCTTGTATTGGGACATACTGCCAAATTTCATTTGCTGGAAGAGCTGGAAAACCTTGGGCGCCCTTCCCACTTTGAAATAAAAGAAGAATTTATCCCCTCTTATTCCTGGGGCGACAGAACGCGCTCTTTCCTTAAAATTCAGGATGGATGTGATTATTTTTGTACATACTGCACTATCCCTTTTGCCCGTGGCCGCAGCCGAAGCGATACCATCGGGAATGTACTTAAAAACGCCGGTGAAATTGCCCGGCATGGTGTCCATGAAATTGTATTGACAGGCGTTAACATTGGTGATTTTGGAAAGCAAGGGGGTGAATCATTTTTCGGTCTTATCAAAGAACTGGATAAAGTCAATGGAATTGACCGGATCCGGATCTCTTCGATCGAACCGGACCTTCTACGGGATGAAATCATAGAATTTGTCGCAGGTTCAGGGAAATTTTTACCGCATTTTCATATTCCTCTTCAATCTGGCTGCAATAAGATTTTAAAAGCCATGCATCGTAAGTACGACTGCGAATTATATCAGAACAGTATACGGAAAATAAAATCACTGATGCCATTTGCATGTATTGCAGCCGATGTCATTGTCGGCTTCCCGGGCGAAACCGAGGATGATTTTGACGAAACCTTGAATTTTATACAACATCTGGATATTTCATATCTCCATGTATTCACTTATTCAAAAAGAGATAATACAGTTGCGGCGAAAATGGCTGAAATGATCCCTGAAAAAATCAGGAAACAACGAAGTGAAAAACTGCATGCCCTTTCCTGTAATAAAAAACAAATCTTCTACCTGCAGAATCAGGGTCGCCAGGTAAATGTCCTTTTTGAATCAGACCATACAGATGGATATATGCATGGATTTTCTGAAAATTATATCAGGGTAAAAACGCGGTATAATCCCGCCCTGGTAAATACGATACAACCCGTATTGCTGTTAAATCCGGATCCTGATGGCTGTTATATTGATGAATTAAAAACGATAACAAGATGAACCTAGAAAAACTAACATACCAGGTATGTGATCTGGCCAGGGATGTCGCCTCATTCCAACATCAGGAAATCCTGAAATTAAAAACAACGGATATACAAAGCAAGGGTCTCCATAACTATGTGACTTATGTGGACAAGGAATCGGAAATCCGTATTGTTGAAGCCCTGTCAAAAATGCTACCGGGAAGTGGTTTTATCGCCGAGGAAAACCCGGCGTTGACCCCTTCGGAATACACCTGGGTTGTAGATCCGCTGGATGGCACCACCAATTTCATCCATGGAGTACCACTGTATTGTATCAGCATCGGTCTTATGCATGGTCGCGAAACAGCGCTTGGGGTTATCTTTGAAAACGATTTACAGGAATACTTCTATACCTGGAAATCGGCCTCTGCTTTCCTGAACAATAAAACGATACATGTTTCGGAAACGCCCGTGATCAGTGAATCTCTGTTTGCAACAGGGTTTCCATACTATGATTACAGCGCGCTGGATGATTACCTGGCAATATTCCGGCATCTTTTGCAGAACAGCAGGGGACTGAGGCGCCTGGGTTCTGCAGCGGCCGACCTGGCGTGGACAGCCTGCGGTAGATTTGACGGCTTTTATGAATATGGACTGAGTCCATGGGATGTAGCTGCGGGCGGGTTACTGGTAAAAAACGCGGGTGGTCATGTAAGTGATTTTCATGGACAGGAAAATTATATCTTTGGAAAACAAATCCTGGCTACAAATCAACTGATTTATCACGACTTTTTGAAACTATTCGACACATGGAAACACGAATTGAATTAATCAAGGGAGATATTACAAAGATTTCAACTGATGCCATTGTCAATGCCGCAAATCCCTCTCTTCTGGGTGGAGGTGGCGTTGATGGCGCCATTCACAGGGCTGCCGGTCCTGGCTTACTTGAAGTTTGTCGTTTATTGGGCGGGTGTAAGACCGGCGAAGCCAGGATAACGCGTGGATATAAACTACCGGCAAAATTTGTCATTCATACCGTTGGACCTGTCTGGGGATCCGGGAACCGGCAGGAAGCGGAATTATTGGCCGGTTGCTACCACAACAGCCTTGCACAGGCAACCGGATATGATTGCAAAACCATTGCTTTTCCGAATATTTCAACCGGGGTTTACCATTTTCCGAAAGAACTGGCTGCTGAAATTGCTATCCGGGAAGTTAAAGAATATCTCGGAAATAATGACATTCCCGAGAAAGTCCTGTTCGTTTGCTATGATGATGAAAACTTCTCCATCTATAAAAAATTGCTATCTGAGGATATCAAGTAAATTGAGTTTTTCATCGAATAATTGTATGTTTTTATCGTAACTCCGGTTATTTTTATGCGTCTTTTGAAACATGAAAAAAGCGCACATTCTCATTTTATTTCTTCTTTCCGGAATATGGGTATTGGCTCAACCAGTCAAAAAAACAATTGATGCTGTTTTTGTCCCAGATCCCATCAAAATTGACGGTATCCTCGACGAGGCCGCCTGGCAAACAGCGCCCGTGGCAACCGATTTTATTCAACGAATGCCCTATAACGGGAAACCTGCTATCTTTAATTCCACTGTCCGTTTTATCTATGATAATTCTGGATTGTATGTCGGGGCTCAAATGTATGACCCTCATCCTGATAGCATTCCTGCCCAGTTGGGGCTCAGGGATTCAGAATCGCTTAACGCGGATTATTTCATCCTGGCTGTCAGCCCTTTCAATGACGGGATCAATGCTTTTTGCTTTTTAGTTTATGTTTCAGATGTTCAGGCTGATTTTAAAATTCCAGGGAGCGAATCGAATGGCGGTGATGATGACTTCTCTTGGGATGCAGTTTGGCAAAGTAAAGCCCGGAAAAATAAACAGGGATGGGTTGCGGAGATGAAAATCCCCTATTCTGCCATTCGATTTCCTACAAAACCAGCACAGGAATGGGGACTTAACTGCCAGCGCAGTATCCGGCGGTTCCGTGAAATAGACACATGGAACCTGGTTGACTCCAAAGTATCGGGGTACACCAATCAGTGTGGATTGCTGCAAGGGATAAGGAATGTTAAACCACCCCTCCGTTTATCGCTGATGCCTTATTTATCAGGCTACCTCGAAAACAGTCCCGGTGATGGCTCTTACCAGCTATCCTATAATTACGGAGCGGATCTGAAATACGGGATCGATCAAAGTTTCACCCTCGATATGACCCTCATACCTGATTTCGGCCAGGTAAGATCGGATGATAAAGTCTATAATTTCTCTCCTTTTGAGATCCGTTATGACGAGCGTCGCCAGTTTTTTACTGAAGGTACGGAGCTTTTCGACAAAGGAGGGATCTTTTATTCGCGCCGGATTGGAAATCAGCCCAAGGGTTACGATAAAGTATATGATGCACTGAATGAAAATGAAAAAGTGTCTGACAACCCCATTCAAACCAAATTACTAAATGCCTCCAAGATCTCTGGAAGGACTACCGGTGGCCTGGGAATTGGTTTTTTTAACGCAATTTCCGGTAATACCTGGGCTACCATAACAGATACGATAACCGGTGAAAGCCGACGTTTCCTTACACAGGGGTTCACCAATTACAATATGATTGTCCTTGATCAGAACCTTAAAAATAATTCCTATTTTGATATCCTGAACACCAATTACTTCATGCCTACCGATGGATATACCGCCAATGTGACCGGAACGTCCTTTAAATTCGCCAATAAAAAATATACTTATGCCTTTTCAGGCGATGGATTTGTCAGCCAAAAGTATTACAGCCATGATTCCCCTGATTTCGGATATCATTATTCACTGGGCTTTGGAAAAATTTCAGGGAATTTCCTTTTTAATGTTCAGCAGATCCTTGAAACGGATCAGTATGATCCCAACGATATGGGATTTAATTTGGTCAATAATAGGTTCAACAACAAGGTCTCTGTTGAATATAACCGGTATGTGCCTTTCTGGAAAGTTTTAAACTGGTATAATTATGCACAGATCGAATACAATTGCCTCTATGATGGATTAAAATTTACTTCTTTGCGGTTCAACGCTGAAAGCAACACCACTACGCCAAAATATCTGACAATGGGCGCCAATACGGAGATACAACCCATCGCGTCCCATGATTATTATGAACCGCGGGTTGATGGATGGATGTTCATATCACCAGCCTACGGGAACCTTGGAATATGGATATCCACCGATTACCGGAAAAAATTCGCGATAGACTTTTCTGCCAAAGGTTATGTCTCTCCTGCCTATAAATCATCAGGATATGGTTTTTCCATTGACCCTCGATACAGGATTACCGACCGGATTTTCATGACTTACAACTTCTATTATGAAAAGCTGATGAATGATGTAGGTTATGTCATGGATTCAACAAATGCCGGTGGAAATACAGTCATCCTCTTTGGGCGGCGTGACCGGTACACCGTGATCAATGTACTGGAAGCCAGTTTCATGATAACCAGCGCCATGAGTATCGACGTCAGGACCCGTCATTATTGGATCAGGGCGCCTTACTATTCCTTTTATGAGCTTCAGCAGGATGGGGGCCTCAATCCATGCCCCTACCCCGGGGATCAGGATGTAAATTATAACTTGTTTAATCTGGATTTTAGTTATATATGGAATTTTGCACCGGGCAGTCAGATATCCCTGATGTGGAAAAATGCCATTAATTCGTCGGATAACGACATTGAAAATGACTATTTCCATGATTTCAAGGATACCATGAGATCACCGGCTTCCAACAGTTTTTCTATCCGAATCCTTTACTACCTGGATGCACTCTACTTTAAGAAAAAAAAACAAGATCGAAGCTAACCGGGCAAAAGTTCGTTTCAGGGGAGCATCTTTTGAAGAGTATTTCAGGGCTCAATCCAAAGAACGGAATTTCCGGTTCCATATTCATTTTCTTCCCATAAATCATTCCCGGGATCCAGGATCCATTTATTGTCAACAACAAATTTGTAAGTATATTTTCCCGGTTTCAGCCGAACCGGGAAGGTCCATTGATGGTTTACGATGGCCATTTTATATCCGCTTTTGTTCCATCCGTTGAAGCTACCGCTTACAATTACTGATTTTGCATCCGTTGATTGGTCCAGTTTAAAGGTATAGTTGGGTTGGACGACCAGAATCGAATTTTCAATCTCCCCATGCCCGGTCTTGAAAGGATTGCCAGGATCAGTCATCCATTTCCCATCAACAATGAACTTGTACTCATAATTGCCCGGAGCCAGTACATATGGCAGCCGCCATCCTTCGGGAGTCCTGTTCATGCTCAATTCCAACTGATTCCAGGCATTGAAATTTCCGGATACAATAACTTTTGAGGCATTTTTATATCCTTTCAGCGTGAAAAATATCGGCTCTCCAATTCCAATGATAGAATTATAATTACCTGATCCATCCTGTCTTACCACTTTGTTTCCAGGATCGGGAATATACTCCCCATCAACAATAAATTTGTAAGCATGGGTGCCTTCCCTTAGATAAAGCGGTAATGCCCATCCATAGCGGGTTTTAAACATTTTCAGTTCCTTCCTGTTCCACTGGTTGAAACTGCCTGTCACATAAACAGCTTTCGCGTCGGTTTTCCCTTTTAAAGTGAAGAAATAATTATAGCAATACACGACCGAATTATCCTCGATGTAACCATCGCGGCCCCATAAACGGTTGAATGGATCAGATGTCCAATTGCCATCAAGAATATATTTATACAGATACTTCCCGGGTTTCAGCTTCAGCCGGATAGTCCATCCTGAATCAGAACGCTGCATGGGCATCTGGATTGTACTCCATCGGTTGAATGTTCCTGAAATATATACCTGGTTTACATCCGTATGCCCCGGTAAATAAAACCGGGCGCAACCATCGATATACTGGAATACACTGTAACGGGTGAATTTATTTACACCATACGGAGATGATTCACGTTGGGCTTCAATCATATAGCCTGCCTGTTCGTCATCAACCATGACGACATCTCCCGGAAGTGGCGAATTCTCAGGTGTGGAGGATAAGGACTTCGACAACTCAACGATCCGTATCGTCAACTTCTTTGTTTTCCAAACGATTCCTTTTGAGACAATTTCCGTCTTCCCGGCATAAACTCCAGCCATGACTGTACTATCCAGGTCAAAAAGCTGCACAAATTCCCTTTTCTGAGATGAACTCCAAAGAAGATCCAACCTGAAAACCAACCTCCCATCCTCGATACGGCAAGCATCTTTAGGGTTGATTTGCCCTACGACAGTGATCGCCGGTAAGACCAGCAACATGAAAACATACCCGATATATCTAAAGCATTTCATCCCTATCATTTATCGGTTGATTTAGAAAAAGTGATTCCCATTTCATTCCTGACAAGGTTTATACAAATTTCGCCCTGACAGAAAAAATCATATCCAAGCATTCCGTCAATAACCCTCCCATAGGATTTAGACATCCTATCCATGCTGGTAATAATTGTTTTCATCGTTGGGAACCGTCGCCCTCCCAAAGAAAAATCATTCATCATACCGTACAAAACATCTGCCTGACCGGAAGCGACTCCGACCAAATCTGATCTTTTTATTATTGTCACTGTACGCATAACCGACTTCGAAGAATAACTGCTCAGAACATTTGATTCTGCTCCTGAATCAAGACAAAAGTCAAGCGATTTCCCTCCAATCACAGCTTTTACCAAAAGAATATTTTGAAATTCTTCAACCTCCTGGACCAAATCAAAATGCCTGTTTCCCTTAGCCCCCATCCTGTTCCCTTTTTTATCCAACCGGAATAGATGTATCTCATTGTGATTCAAATCTATGACAATTTCCATTTGCTTTAACAAACTTAAGCCCATCAATCCCAATATTTTAACGCCACGCCGGTTTTCAATATGTCCCAGCGAGGTCACATCGGCCGACAGGTTGGAAAATTTCATTCCGGAAACCTCAAGCGATCTGACCGAAGTCCTTCCTACCCCATCGGTTGCGCCAGTCATACCACCTCCATTCTCTTCGTCAACGGCAATATATTTTCTGAAATAAGTTTTATTGAGCACTAATTTAGATGATCCTGTATCAAAAACAAAATTACCGACAACATCATCAATCCGGGCCTCGATCAGGAACAGATGGCCAACCCGTTTTAAAGGAATCGTGATCGACTCAATTCCATCCGGAGAACTTGATGCCGGATGATAATAGGCTGTGATCACAATGGGTTTTACCAGAATAAATTTGTCAGCTGCATGTAGTTTTCCAGCAAACAAATCGGTTGGCAGGTATAGCAGGGCGATCAGGAAAAGCAGAGGTAGTGTGATGGCAGATTTAGCCCCTGGTAACATAATGTTCACTGAATTTGCTACGAAATTATAATTTTTTATCTACCGATTATACAGCTTGTGATATTTTTACCTTGTTCATACAGATGTTGATGCTTTCTTCCTTGTTCTTCCCCCTGCCCCGGTTCAATTTTCTTCCCGGATCCGAAATACTTCAAACCAAAAATCCTCCCATTTTGATGGATTAATCTTTGGATTTAAGCGGTTTATGCGCTTTGTTTTTTAAAATAAAAAAACAATGCAAGTGGCCTGTAAACCGCGTGGGCAAACTTTGAAAAGGCGAAAAGTAGTACCAGCTCCATAGAGATCACAGTGTGGATAATAAAAACAACATGATTAACAAGGATATCTGCTTCAAGCGCTACCGAAATTTCCAGCCAAAACCCGGTGACTCCTGCTATCCATATAAAAAACAGAAATATCCAGTCAGCAAGACAGGTTTCATCGTAAACTTTGGTGATTTTTTTTAACCGGTAGAAAATCGCCAGTGACGAACCAAATAACATAAGCAATCCTGCCATTGTTCCTATTATCCGGCTGGGCCACCAAATGGTGGAAGCAGGATCTTTCAGGAGGAAATCGAGAATGGTTGCTGCAAGAAGGCCAATAAAGCCCCACATGATCGACCAGTGAATAAACCAGGGTTTAAGATAAAAAGGCTTTTGTTTCCAAAATGAACCTTCTTCTTTATCACAGGATTGGTAGCGTTTCATGGTCGCTATTTCATGGATCACTGCCCTGATTGCTTTCAGGAACGGAACTTTTTGTGGGGAAGTGTTTACGGAATTCTTCCGGAACCTTATGATCATTGCGGCCATACCCCAGATGACGGACACTCCTGTAATAGTAATAATGATGAGCCCAATGAAATGGATGACATCATAAGGAAGATAAGTAAAGATCCACCTGGTAACTTCCGTTTCCGGCTTCAGGATCAGGAGGAAAAATCCAAGAAATATGGCAATTGTCAATGTTATAAGGATAAACCAGGAGCTGCTCCTGAACATGAGCTTCGTGATACCGGTGGGTTCATAAGAAGCAATGGCGTATCGCCGGACCGCAGCCATGAATTGGCCGGGGTTGGCCTGTCGGGGACATGTTTCACTACAATCTCCGCAAGAGTAACAAAGCCATGGTTCCGGACTGGCCAGTATCTCTTTCTTCAGCCCAAGGATGCCAAGACGGATCATCATCCGGGGGAAAAAGAGAGATTGTTCTGTTAATGAACACACTGCTGTACAATTCCCACAGTTAAAGCAGGCCTCAAAATCTTCAGCGCCATATTTTTTCAGTTCATCAGCAAAATACGGGTCTATCTTTGTCATTATGGCTTGTTTTTAAGCTGGTAGCGATAGTATTCATCGTTATCATCGGTCCCTACAGGTTCAACAACGAAATATCTGTTCATGGTCATCAAATGCCAGGTGACCAATTCGGGCTGGATACCGGTTTTTATGGAGATCTGCGGAATGGTCTCAGGTCCTTCCTCTAATGATTTCATGATCGATCTCCATATTTGTGGAAAATCTTTCATCCCGCTCTCTTTCTTAACCGTTTCCTGACCGGGACTCTCCTTCTCCCCTTTAAGTCCCACATATTCTGAAAAACCGTCAATCATTCCCTCAATTTCAGCATTGGTAAACTGGGCAATGTCAATGGCGTCGGCAGGGCAAACGGGGGCACAGATCCCGCAGCCCTTACAAACAGGTTCATTAACCGACGCCATGACTTTGCCGTTCGCTTCAATTTTAAAAATTGCATCGTATTCGCAAACTTCCTTGCATTTTCCGCACCATGTGCAGGTTTCCGGATCTATGCGCGCTATGATGGGTTCAAGCTGAATAGTTTCCTTGCAGATGATCGCGTTGATTTTAGCAGCTGCCGCAAGGGATGACTGTATTGATTCGGGAATATTCTTGGGCCCCTGGCAACAGCCACCCAGGAATATCCCATTAATCACTGTTTCGACCGGACGTAATTTTGGATGTATTTCATTAAAAAATCCATCACTTCCAATGGGAATTTTTAACTTTTCCGAAACACTTCTACTGTCATTACGCGGGACCATCCCGGTTACAAGAACAACCAAGTCTGTTTCCAGCTCAAGTTCTCTCTGTTGAGTTAGTTGATCTTTAACCTTGATCTTTACATTTTTCTCAGATAGTTCTACTACAGGAGGACCACTTTCCTGATAGAGGATATAAATATCACCGGATTTTGAGGAACGTTCATAAAGGACTTCATTTTTACCATAAGTCCGGATATCACGATACAAATGAAAGGTTTTGATAGCTGGAAATTTTTCATGTACAACCAATGCGGAATGAATAGCAGAGGTACAGCAGATCCTGGAACAGTACTTGTTTTCACCCTTCGACTGTCGCATACCAACGCAATAGATGTAAGCAATTGTATTTACAGGCTTACCCTGGTAAAGAATTTTTCCATCAGAAGAATCCACGATCTTTTCAAATTCTTTCAGGGTCATCGCCCTGCTTCCAGATTGATAGCCGAATTCTCCTTCTTTGGGCTGAAACGGTTCAAACCCTGTTGTGACCAGGATAGCGCCGGCCGCGAAGGTCATGAACTCTTCCTTCCCGCCCGAAACTTTAATATCCACCCTGAAATCTCCAATGCTACCTGTGACCTTCTCAACCGATGTACTTGTAAAGAAAGTGATCTGCGGGGTAATTCTGATTTGCTCCAGTAAGGTTTTCACCAAATCTGATCCCTTTTGATTTGTCGGAAATAGAGATCCTTTCGTATTTAATTGCCCTCCGGCAACTGGTCCCTTCTCTACTAAAATAACCTGATTCCCCATGCGCGCTAAGTCGAGCGAAGCACGCATTCCAGCTACGCCAGCCCCTATAACGACCGCCGACTTGTGTGCTTTGATTTCAATATTAACAAGCGCCTCCGAGTTTGCAACCCGATTGATCCCTGCCCTGATCAACCCCGCTGCCTTATAAGTGGCTTGTTCCGGATGATCGGAATGCGCCCAGGAACATTGTTCACGGATATTAACCTGGACATAGTTATAGGGATTCAATCCTGCGCGTTCAGCGATGCCACGGAAAGTATGTAAATGCAATTTCGGTGAGCAGGAAGCTACAACGATACCATCAAGGTTTTTATCCCTGATATCGGTGATCATTTCTTTCTGGTTGGAATCCGCACAAGCAAACATGACATTTTTTGAGATGATCACATTGCTTTCATCAGCAACAATATCTCTCAGTTGTGCCACATCCACATAATCGGAAATATTGCCCCCGCAATGGCAGATATATACCCCTATTCTTTGTTTTTTCTTTTTTTCTTCCATGCTAAAATTGCTACATTTCCTTTGTCAATCCATCTGAATGGTCTTTATGATGGAGCGAAAGTGTAGTCAAATAAGCTGCGACTTCAGAGGCAGCTGCTCCGGCCGAAAGGATAGAATCCGGAATATCCATCGGAGCTGCAGAAGTACCAGCTACAAAGACGCCATCGACCGTTGTCCTGGCCGGGTTGAGTAAAAGATCCGGTTGTTTTACAAACTGGTATTCATCGGTGTCTGGCCGTTCAGTTTCAAAGGTTTGTAAAATTGAATTCCGGGGTAATACACCGACTGAGAGAACGACAAGATCATGGGTAAATTCCCTGACCTGACCTGTTACTACATCTTCGACCCGCAGGACAACATCTCCTTTTCCATCCCCCTTCCCTTTAATCCGTGCCACCTTCCCTTTGAACAGTTGGATCCCCATCGAAATTGATTGCTGGAAAAATTCCTCATAACCTTTTCCGAAAGCGCGGATATCCATATAATAGATCGTAATATCAGCCATTGGTAATGATCCCATTAATAACTGGGCCTGCTTAAGGGAATACATACAACAGATCTGCGAACAAATCGGGTTATTCCTTGCCGACATTCCGCAACTCCTGTAATTTTCCAAGCTGGAATCACGGGAACCGGCACACAAAACATAAGCAATGTTTCCGGGAATTTTTCCATCGCCCGGACGGAGAACATTGTTAAAGGGCCGTGTTGGGGCGATCAGGCGGTCCATCTGCAGCGAATCAATTACGTTGGGCAGCTGAGCGAAAGAATATTGCGGCTTATAGGCCGCGTTAAACAATTGAAAGCCGGTAGCAATGATGACAGCATCGGTATGGGCATTAAGCTTTTCCTTTTTTTGCGAAAAATCAATGGCATGGGCATGACAAGCGGTGATACATTGATGACATTCCCTGCAATTGCTGCAACCCAGGCAACGGGCAGCGCTTTGTTTCGCCTCATTCTCAGATAAAGTCATCTCCACTTCACAGAAATCCTTTACCCTTTCTGAAACCGGCCGTAGTTTATCATCTAAAACAGCCAGGAACTTTATATCAGGGGCTGAAAGCAATTTGGATTTATCTGCTGCAGGAAGTTTATCGCCAAATTCAATGTTGCAAAAATCGATTCCGCGAAGAAATTTATCCATGAAAAAAGCCGCTCTTTTTCCTTGTCCTGCAGCTTCGATGATGGCGCTGGGGCCAGTCACCGAATCACCTCCGGCAAAGAGCCATGGTTCTTTTGTTTGCAGGGTTTTTTCATCAGCTACAATCCGTCCTTCTTTATCAAGATCAAGTTGTTGGATAAAAGGAGATGTTGTTGGAAAAAGACCAATGGCTTCAACGACCAGATCTACCTCTTCTGTGTATTCGGAACCTTTGATTTCGACAGGTTTTCTTCTTCCGTCTGGATCAGGTTCCCCCAGTTCCATTTTAATAAGTACAACGTTTGTAACCACTCCATCCTTGCCGGACAACCGGACAGGATTCCTAAGAAGATTGAAATTTATGCCCTCCTCTTCAGCTTCCCTGATCTCATCCTTCCATGCCGGCATCTCCTCTCTGCTTCTGCGATATACAATTGAGACTTTACCAGCGCCCAGTCGTAATGCCGTCCTGGCTGAATCCATGGCCGTATTTCCACCTCCGATCACCATAATTTTCTTACCGGTCAGATCAGTTCTCAGACCGATTTTTGATTCCCTCAGGAAATCGAGACAGGAAACCACTCCCCTCAAATCAGCGCCAGGAATATTAAGATTACCGGTTCTGTGAGTTCCAACTCCCACGAAAACAGCATCATAACCATGTTCTTTCAGATTCATGAGGTTACCAACCGGATGGTTACATTCAATTTCGACGCCAAGTGACGTTATATTTTCAATATCTCTGTCAACCACAGTGTTGGGAAGCCTGTAGGCAGGAAGGGCCAGCTTTAACATTCCTCCAGCCTCCGGCGCTGCTTCAAAAATTTTCACGTGATGTCCACTGAGCGCAAGATGATAGGCAGCAGTCAGACCGGCTGGTCCTGAACCAACGACAGCGACCCTTTTCCCTGTTTTGAGATCAACGTTCTTTACAGGAGCAACCGGATATTTATGATAATAATCTTCGGTGAAAAATCTTTTAATCCTCCTGATATCAACAGCTCCTTCAAGGTTTTTCCGGGTACATTCACCCTGGCAGGGCGCATAACATGCCCTGCCTAAACTGCCGGGGATCGGAATATCTTCTAAATGAAGGTGCATGGCATCTTCATATTGTCCGTTCCTGACCAGGGAAATATATCCAAAGGGCTTAACTCCTCCGGGGCAGCCAGCTATACATGGAGCAGAAGTATCCAGACGTTCGATGGCGGCAATCCTCGGGTTGGCAAGACTGAAAGGTATGTATGCCACTTTACGTCCGGCCAGGTGCGCGTTGTATTCATCAGATCTGACTTCGGGGCACGCCATTTCACATTCCTGGCATCCGGTGCAGGCTTCCGGTTTAACGTACCTGGGATGTTTGGTGACATCAATATGAAAACCGTTTTCGTTGCGCTGAATACGGCCGATCTCTGAATTCAGTAATAAAGTAATGTTCGGATGCCGCGCAGTTTCAGACATTTTAGGAGTAGTAATACAGGCAGCACAATCCAGGGTTGGAAAGACTTTGCTTAATTGGATCATCTTTCCGCCGATAGATAAACCTTTCTCAACGAGCAATACCCTGTAATCCATGTTTGCTAATGAAAGTGCAGCTTCCTGACCGGCGATTCCCCCTCCGATGACCAATACA
Organism: Bacteroidales bacterium; assembly: GCA_023231065.1. Lineage (GTDB taxonomy): Bacteria > Bacteroidota > Bacteroidia > Bacteroidales > FEN-979 > CAIVAT01. Next base: position 8,784 of record JALNWE010000047.1, on the reverse strand, counting down.
TCGTACTTTTTATCTTCTACCGTCATGAAAGTTCCATTAATATTTTGGTAAAATTGTCCATGTGCCTGGCAAAAGGTTCAGCACAAACCGAGCAGACAGCCGCCATGCGGATGCGTTTTGGATTGATATTCTTTTCCTTCATCTGACATTGACACGTCTCAATAATATCATTTGTTAGCTCCGGGCAACGGGAACTGAAGGAGCATTCGTGACCATCCGCGGCGATAAAGACGCCGTCAAATCCACTTTCCAGAGCATGCATGACCCATCTCGGCTTAATACCTGATGAACAAGGCAGACTGATCACATAAACGGACGGGGAATAATGGATTTTACGTAAACCGGCCTGGTCAATTCCCGGATCAGAAATTTTTTCACTAGAGAAAACCAGTATCCGTGGCAATTTTTTTGTTTCCAGTGATCTACGCTTTTTTTACAAACAACCTTGAATAACTGTCTTCTTCAACGATCCCTAAAAATTCATGGTTCATCTTCTGACACCATTTCGGAATGTCATTTTTTGTGCCCTCCTCAGAGGAATAGATTTCCATGATTTCACTGGAAGCTATTTCCCCAATGGCTTTTTTTGCAGCTAACAATGGCCCGGGGCAAGCAGTTCCGCGTGCATCAACAATTTTGTTGGATTTCAAATCTTTCAGTTCTTCTGTGCTCATTTGATTTTCCTGTTTGTTATATAAATAATTGAATTTTACTTTCCTGTGCATCGGACAAAAAGGTAGCTACACCGCAAACCGTGAGACCCGGATAATCTATCATTTCTTCCTTCCTGAATCCCATGAGGTTCATCGACATCTCACAAATATTAATCTCGATACCCAGCTCGCCTGCAGTTTTCAACATTTCATCAAGTGAAGCCACCTTGTTCTTTTTCATGATCCCTTTGATCATTGATGTTCCCATCCCTCCCATGTTCATTTTTGAGAGCTTTAATCTGGAAGCGCCTTTGGGTAGCATCATCCCAAACATTTTTTCAATCAGTTTTTTCCCTTTCACGATCTTGTCCCGATCCCGTAAGGCAGAAATGGCCCAAAAGGTAAAAAACAGTTTGACCTTCATGTCATAAGCAGCTGCACCTGTGGCTATGATCAATGCCGCTAAAACTTTATCCATATCACCGGAAAATACCACCATTGATAATTGATCTTTGGTCCCCTCTTTTAATTGTGTAACCTGCTTTCTCAGTTCAACAATCTGTTGTTCAAATTCTGTGCCCATCATAAAAAACCCTTTTATATAGATATAGTTATATATTTGATTACAAAAATAGCTGATAGGGCGATATTAAAGCGCGGAATGAATGTGATAGGTTTCAACCTATATTGTGATAATTATCACAAATCAAAAATTTCCCAGACAACAAAAAATCAGGTGCAAAGTACGGGTTCTTAAAAAAACGCGATCTTTGTATAAAAAACGAGGATCAACCATTAATTGTGTTTTCCGAAACCCTTTCCATTCCAACTTCCTGCTGTGATTGCAGGGACAAATCCTGTGCTGCGGCTGTATTAAGCATGGCCGAAATAAATCTCGTGAATGAAAATCACCGCGAGGCTGAATTTAAAAAAGGGAATATCCTGACTCATGAAGGTTCGATGACCTCTCACATTATTTATCTTAAGTCGGGCCTGGTCAAGGAATATGTTAAAAGCAATAACGAAAAAGAACACATCCTGCAAATCATAAAAAAATTCTCATATCTTGGGCTCCCTTCCCTGTTCGGGGACCGGATCAATCATTATTCCTATGCTGCCCTGGAAGATATTAAAGTATGTTACATCGATGCCGGCATCTTCAATCAACTGGTCAAACAAAACGGAAATTTTGCGTATGAGATACTGGTTTCCATTTCGCGGGAAAGCCTGAATAACTTCCATCGTTTCATGCGTCAATCGCAAAAAAAGACCTATGGCCGGATGGCGGATGCCATTCTTTATTTTTCGACGATCATCTTTGAACAAAATACATTTGATATTCCATTTTCGCGCCAGGAGCTTGCTGACTTAATTGGAATTTCAAGGGAGAGCGCGACCCGCGTCTTAATAAAATTCAGGGATGATGGTATTTTATCCCTGGAGGGAAGGGCGATCTGTATCAACAATCTGGAATTGTTGCGACAAATCAGTAAAAACGGGTAATCAAAGGACCGAAAACGCATCCCACCCGTTTTCTTTGATCATTTGCATGGCATCCTGGTTTTGCATGATCATTCCGCCCCATTGATTATGATCATATATATGGGGGTCCCTGAACCAGTTTTCAATATTCATCTGAAGATTGAAAATCAGGGTATCCGATTTATGCAACGTAAACGCGGATCCAGGTAAACTAACTTTAAAATAGTTTTGCACGAAAGCATAAATGGAATCCGTATTGTGACCCTCGCCATGATATAATTGGCCGATTCCCAGGTGAAAAGCAAAAGATTGAATAATTCCATCAGGATCACTCCATTTCCCATCCATCATCATATAATGGTATCCACCCCCTAAAACTTCCGGCCAGGCCATGTTCACTTCAGGAGGGTTAACAAACATGAAGGATTTATTTTTTGCCTCGGGGATGCCGAAAATAAAAGTGATTGAATCATAAGCTCCTGCCGGGATTTTATCGCTAAAAACAAGATCCCTGGTCGCCGGGATATCTTCATTGATATAAAAAATACTCTTAGGTTGTTGGATCATTGAGCTGGAGCCGTCGGGCCGGTAAAAAGTAATATCGGAAATGAAATATTGAATGCCGGTAATAGAATACTGGTTCCCGGCAGCATTGGTATAAATAAGTTCATTTTCACGGACCGGGAGCCCATCGACACAATGGTTGATCCGGAATGCCACATTTCCTGACTGAACAGTTTGAGTTTCGGTTTTCCGGCAGGAAACAAATGAAAGCAGTAAAATAACAGCAAAAAACAGTCTGGAGATGTTCATAGTCTGGAATTAAAAAAATGATATATCATTCATTTTGTTTAGACGAACATTTGCTTGTCCTGACTGAGATTAAAGAGCACAATCTATCAGGACAAAAATATTTATCCTGAATACTTTGCAATAAAATCAGCATAAGTGCTGATGATCCCCTCGCGTAACGCGATCGAAGGTGTAAATCCAAGGGAAGTGAGCAGCGAAACATCCAATAGTTTACGGGGAGTTCCGTCGGGTTTAGTATGATCAAATACCAGTTTCCCTTTATATCCAACAACCTCCTGGATCAATAAAGCCAGCTCCCCGATAGGGATTTCCTTTCCCCAGCCGATATTAACAAATTTATTTCCTTCATAGTTCTGCATCAGAAAAACGACAGCGGCAGCCAGGTCATCTACATGCATGAATTCACGCAAAGGGGACCCTGATCCCCAGATGGTAACATTGGCAGCGCCCGAAAGTTTTGCCTCATGAAACTTCCGGATCAACGCCGGTAATACATGTGAATTCTGAAGATCATAATTATCATTGGGACCATAAAGATTGGTCGGCATGGCGGAAATATACCTTGTTCCGTATTGCAGGTTGTAGTTTTCACAAAGTTTTAAACCTGCAATCTTCGCAATGGCATAAGGTTCATTGGTGTATTCAAGGGGTCCGGTAAGCAGGTATTCCTCTTTAATTGGTTGCGGGGCATTTTTCGGATAGATACACGAACTTCCTAAAAACAGCAGTTTTTTAACCTGTGAAAGCCAGGAAGTATGAATAACATTATTTTGAATTACCAGATTCTCATACAGGAATTGGGCGCGGTATGTATTATTGGCCATAATCCCACCGACTTTGGCAGCAGCATAAAAAACAAAATCCGGTGTTTCCTGTTCAAATAGTTCGGTACATGCCTTTGAATCCATCAGGTTGATCCGGTGATACCTCACCCCGGTTTGTTTTTTGGGGACATTCCTGTGATAGGTACAAACAAGGTTCCCATACCCTTGTTTTAACAAATTCCGCACAATGGCGCTTCCAACCATTCCGGCGGCCCCGGCAATTAATATTTTATCCGATTTATTCATAATAGTTTTTTATATCAAAACCACCTTCCTTCAGGTATTTATCTTTTTTCATTAAATGAAGATCGCTGGTTACCATGTCCCTGACCAGGGATTTAAGATCGTGTTCGGGTTTCCAACCCAGTTTCTCCCTGGCTTTTGTAGCATCACCGATCAGGATTTCCACCTCGGTGGGCCTGAAATACCTGGGATCCACTTTAACTACTATTTTTCCTTGTTTCAGCTGAAATTCCGGATTGAGACAAGATTTAACCACCCCGGTTTCATGAACCCCTTCGCCCGTAAAATCAACTTCAATACCCAATTCCATAAATGCCATTTTTACGAAATCACGGACCGCTGTCGTAACTCCTGTCGCAATGACATAATCATCCGGTTTGTCCTGTTGCAGGATGAGATACATGGCCTTGATGTAATCTTTCGCATGTCCCCAATCGCGCTTGGCCGATAAATTTCCAAGATAAACCGTATCCTGGAGCCCTAATGCAATTTTTGCCACTGCACGGGTGATTTTACGGGTAACGAAAGTTTCTCCCCGGATCGGAGATTCATGGTTGAAAAGGATACCATTGCAGGCAAATATGTTGTATGCTTCCCTGAAGTTCACAACGATCCAGTACCCGTAAAGTTTAGCGACGGCATAAGGGGACCGTGGATAAAAAGGTGTTTTTTCCGTCTGGGGGATCTCTTGTACCTTCCCATATAACTCGCTGGTCGAGGCCTGATAAAATTTTGTTTTGTCCGAAAGCTTGAGCAAGCGGATGGCCTCAAGCAACCGGAGAGTGCCCACAGCATCTGCATTAGCCGTATACTCAGCCGTGTCGAAACTAACTTGTACATGCGACATGGCAGCAATATTGTATATTTCATCCGGTTGCGTTTCCTGGACGATGCGGATCAGATTGGTGGAATCGGTCATGTCCCCGTAATGCAGATAAAAATGCTTGTCACTGGCAAACGGATCCTGATACAAATGATCAATACGATCGGTGTTAAACATCGATGACCTTCTTTTAATCCCATGTACAACATAACCCAACTTGAGCAGATATTCTGCAAGGTATGCGCCATCCTGACCTGTAACTCCCGTAATCAAAGCAACTTTACTCATGGCTTCAGCTATTAATGTTTAACAAAACTATCATTTTTTTACATTGGCAACGCCGGTCTGTTAGGAATAAATTGCGAATTTATGTTTGATTATTGAAATATCCTGGATTTAAAGCGCCTTATTATAATTTTAATCTGCAACATTTTTTACTTTTGTCAGAGGGGAATTAAACATCCATGGACTTTAACGAAATTATTGTTACGGAAACTGAATTTTTATGAATGATAATGGCCCGTTTTATTTTGTGAGTGAAATTGTCGGTTTGGGAAGAGAAATTCCGGATATTAAAAAGCCCCTTTCATCCTGCATCATCGTTACCGATGAAATCAGACCCCGGGAACTGCAGGGAAAGGGATGGACTGATTAGTCATACACAATTATGGGTTTCATGGAAAGCAAATATTAATCCCAATAAATGTCAGTGATTCAAATCTTAAGGATTCTTTTCAGATCATGAACAATATCATAAAGAACACTTTTCATCTTTACCTGCCGGCCATTATGGTTATCCTGTTGCTGGTCCCAGCAGGTTGCAGCGTCCTTAAAATAGAAAAACCTTCCGAAGTCTATAATGCCATAAACTATGCGCCAAGTTTTTCCTATATCAATATTCCGGTTGAAACAGATAGCAAAACACTGAAGAAAATCATCAATCGCGAAATTAACGGGGTGATTTATTCAGATACCAGCTTTAATAACAACGGCAATGACAACCTGATGATACGGGCATCCAGGAGCGACAGCATTGAGCTCGCGATGGAGGGCAATCAGGTTTCATACCGGGTGCCATTGAAGATATGGTTAAAAAAGAGGTTCACAACTGGTTTTTTAGGGTACCATTACAGTACTGATAACGAGGCTAACGCTGAACTGGCTTTAAAGTTTAAAACTACTGTAAGCCTCAACAACGACTGGACTTTTAATGTTATTACCATGTCTGACGGTTATGAATGGATAAGCTCTCCCAGGTTGATGGTTGGATCCATTCAGCTCCCATTACCCTTCATCGCCGATCTCATGGTAAAGTCAAATTTACCCATTATAACCAAGGAGATCGACAAAACATTTAAAGAATCGCTTAACCTCAGATCCCTGATGAATGATGCCTGGACAGGGATGCAAAAACCTTTTCGCATATCTCCCGATTACCCCTTATGGCTCAAAGTAAGTCCCGTGGAAGTAAGTTCTGTTCTAATCCGGGGAACTTCAGCGGGCATTCATCATTCAGTTGCCATTAAAGCCATGATTCAGCTTTATTATGGAGCTGAACCAGAATTCACCCTGAACAACAAGTTACCACCCCTCAAGGTTACCAGCTCCATTCCGGATAATTTCAGTATCAACTTCTCAATTGATATACCTTTTTCACAAATCAATGAGATTGCCCGGAAACAATTTACGGGGTATAAGTTTAATTACGGAAAATATAAAATCACGATTCTGGATATTTCCCTGTACGGCCAGGGAGAAAACCTGATCGTGGCCATTGCAGTGGACGGAAGCGTGAAGGGCACAATCTACCTTTCAGGCAAACCTGCTTTTAACAAAGAAAAAATGACCCTTGGCTTCGAGAACCTCAGCTTTTCAGTCAGCACCCAAAATGTTCTTATAAAAACAGCAGCCTGGATATTTCGTTCCGGATTACTTCAGGAATTCTCTTCAAACCTGGTTTTCCCGATCGGAGATAAGCTTCTCGAATCAAGGGAAGCTATCAACTCCTATCTGGAACAAAATCAATCTTTTAGCTATTTCATTATCAAGGGGGATATTGAGAAATTTGAGCCTGACAAGATCCTGGTCTCGCCAGAATCCGTAAAAGCTTATTTCCAATTTGAAGGAAAAATCAAGGTGAGCCTCAACGCTCAATAAAAGTACAATGATAATTTCGTCCCCAACCAACTTTTCCAGCTTTTGTTGTATTTTAGTTAACTAATTTCAAAAAACTAACCGAAAATCCATGAAGACAAAGACTACAATCCTTTTCGTCCTGATAATCCTGGCGGTTGCGGGGATCATTGTATTGATTTCAACTATTTCCAAGCCATCAAGAACGGATTTACAATCAGGGACTATTGTAAAAGCTGAAAAATATCGCAGATCATCCATGACTGAAAAGGACATTCTTTTACGGAGTGAGTTTATGAAAGACACCACACAACTGCGGAGCATGATACAGGGAATCAATTATTTCGGCCAGTTCAATGAGAAGATAGTTGTCCAGATTAACGCCAGCATAAAAGAGTTTCAGAACCATCCTATCCTTATTGACCAATCCTTTAACCGGCCTTTTATCGGATTACAGGATTATTGTTTGTTCCTGACCAACAACAACGAAAGCCTTAAATCCACAGAGGCCATGCTTGTTCAGTTCCGGTCCGGTCAGGATCAAGCTGATCAGTCCATTGACGTTGAGAAGAATTTGCGTGATTTTGGAAATTATATCACCCAGGTTGCAGAGCGCGATACAATACTGGAGCAAGCCGCAATGACCATCGACCGTTATCTTGAAAAAAAAGGAAAGAAGCAGATTTTAGCAGAGGAAGTTAACGATCTGAAGAAATTCCGCGACCAGTTACTTGTCGATAATCTGATGACTGCGGCCATGTTAGGAGAAAAAGGAACACTTAAGAGACTTTCCAATTATGCAAAAAGGGTGAACCCGCAGATCGATCTTATTTCAGCTACAGGAGAGCTGAACATGAACAGTTCTTTATTAAATATCAAGTCCCAGGCTGACCTCAACTTTGTGAGTGGGATGCAGGCATTGCAAAACCAACTTCAGGGTGCGGTACTGAAGTAGCATTGACCAATAACGGTTATCGGGTTAACGACCAACTTAACCCGATGCCGGAGCTCATACTGTCCAATCCCCGTTTCAACTTCTTCCATTCCTTTTCCTGGATGGATATTCCAATATCAGAACTCCTGACCTGATCCGCCAAAAATAAGTATTTCCATTGTTTTCTCAAATTTGAAGGAACAATAATCAGGATTCTCCTTTTACGCTCCGCCCATTTTTGGGCGATGAGCAATCCAGCCTCAATTTTTTCCAGGCCAACCTCATCGGCAAGTATTGCTCCATTTGATAATGGAGAACGAAAAGCGAACAAGGCTGCTTCGACCTGGTGGGGGGGCAGGTCGACTTGGGCATCCACCGATGTTGATGCTAATTTTTGGATACTATCGGAAGGGCTGCGTAAGGTTAGTTCGTAGGCAAATTATTTGGCATGGTACGCGGTTATTGTGAGACCAGAACTGAATTCATTATATACTCCTGTTGTGTATTCCATGCCAACTTTTACCTATCAGAAAACAAAGGTTAAAAGTAGAAAAAAGAATGAAAGGGACTGCAAATAAATAGGAGTTCCATTCCTACTTCATGGCAGCAGCCCCTTTCTCATTCTGGATTGTCTGCTTCCTTCACTTTATTCGCAAATCGTACAGAATTCTCCGCCCCTAAGTTGTGCCTTGATCCGCTAAGCGCTTTTGATTGTGATTCCTCTTGATCCCATTTTTTTGTGTTAATATTGTATAGGATAAAAAAAAGAAAAAAGCCCCGAAAGGTTAGTTATCCGGGGCTTTTCAGTGCAAGTGAGTGAAGTAAGATTGGAGCGGTAAATGGGGATCGAACCCACGACCCTCAGCTTGGGAAGCTGAT
>JALNWE010000046.1 GCA_023231065.1 Bacteroidales bacterium | reverse complement strand
GTGTACATTTGTAAATTATATGTTTACAAAGGTAATTTGACTAATTTAGCTGTTTGAATTGTTGAAATTGTGGATAGCCGTAAAATATAATTTCCTGCTGGTAAATCCTCGACATTATTTACAATATATCCCCTCTCCCCAGCTTTGAAAGAAATATTCTGACGTTCATATTTTAATCTTCCAAGTTGGTCAAAAATTTGGAGTGTCATATCTTTTACATTTTCTGATTCAAGTATTACTTTAAATACTGTTGTGAATGGATTTGGAAAGACAATTGCTTCCGGATTTTCAGGATTTTCTACACTCAATTTTTGTAATGCTTTTGGAAAATCAGGAATACCATATCCAAGTAATGAATCCGGATTCGATATCTGACTACTGCTAAGCTCAATAGCCCGCATAATTAAAGAATTACTCCATGCAGGGGCAGCTTGCCATAAGCATGCGGTCATACCCGCGATAAGGGGGGATGAAAAGGAGGTTCCACTTCGGCGAACAATAGTACCAATGGAACTTGAAAGAACAGTAAATGAACCCATTGCTGCTACATTTGGCTTTATTCGTACAGTTGACTCCCCTGTTGAGCTGAAAGATGATCTGATACCATTTGAATCGACTGATGCTATTGCAAGAACATAAAATCCATCAGCCGGGGCGCTTATGCATTTCCATGAAGATCCTCCTGAATTACCTGCACTATTTACAATGATCATTCCTTTGGAGGCAGCAAGATTTGCACCTTTTGTTACCGGGGTTGTATTCCCATCCATGTCTGAACATTGGTGACTTTGCGTAGTATCATCAAAGGTGGTGTAACCAAGCGAAGAATTGATTATATCAACCCCTGCACTATCAGCGAATTCTGCAGCAGAAACCCAGTTGTATTCCTCAATAATATTCTCACTTGCTTTTTCTTCGGTCCTGAGTAACCAGTATTGAGCTTTCGGAGCAGTACCAATCAACTGACCCGGAATGTTTCCTCCCATGACGGAAAGTACTTCCATCCCATGTTCATATTCAAGGAAAACATTGTTCCCGGGATTGACAAAGTCCTTTGTCCCAAGTATTTGATTATTTTCCCATAAACTGTCGAAAGCGGGTAAAACATCTGCCTTATAAAAACCAGCATCGAGAACAGCTATGATTTTCCCTTCACCCCTATACCCCATCCTATGCATTGAATCTCCATTCAACATGTGGATCTGTCTGTAAGATTGTCCATAATTAAAAGATGTAGATACTTCAAACATGTCATTGGTTCCCGAAAGTTGTTTTACTTCATCTAATACTTCATCTATTTTAAATTTATCATCTGGTTTTGAATTATTTAATTCAATTGATTTAGTGACACTTTTTACAAATGGAAAACGTAAAATTGAATCCATCAGCTCATGGTTTACGCAATAAATTGTAATTCCATTGAACCATTTGGAACGTGTTAAGATTGTCACTCCCAGATTTTTTATTGAATTAATATAATTCTCGTTTACCGGAATATCATTCTGATCGATCAGGATTCCCTGGTTTTGTCTTCTTTCAAGCGCTCTGGGAGAAAGAAATTCCTCAGGGCGATTGATGGAAAATGGGGAATCATTTTTATCCGTGAACTCAATAAAATATTTTTGTGGTGCGACTTGAGCTAATGATAGCAGGGAAAGCGACATCCCGATAAGAATAATTGCAATTTTTTTCATTATTTCGGTAAATTTGTATAAAATTACAAATTTCGTGAATATGTTTACGCCGAATGATCTTGAACAGATCGGAAAGAAAGGAATTGACCTTCCGTTAATAGAAAAGCAGATCACTCATTTTATCCGGGGATTTCCATTCATTCGCCTCATTCGTCCTGCCGTTCTTGGCGATGGTATAGTGTCATTCGATGAGAAGGAACAAACATATTATATTGAAATATTTGAAAGCCGGTTATTAACGATGCAGGTAGTAAAATTCGTACCTGCATCAGGGGCAGCAAGCCGAATGTTTAAATCTCTTTTTGAATTCAAAGAAAGGCTTTCTGCAGAACTGAAAACAGAGTCTTCTGTCGCTTATTTTTTTTCGCATATAAAAGAAATAGCATTTTACGATGATCTCAGGCAAAAGATGAAGAGAGACGGAATGGATCTTGATTCCTTGTTGGAGAAGCGGATCTATCATGACATTATTGATTATATTCTTAGCGATAAGGGGTTGAATTATGCCAGTTTGCCTAAAGGGTTGATCAAATTTCACAGGTATCAGGGGAGGCCCAGGACATCTGTAGAAGAGCACATGGTCGAAGCAGCAGAATATGCCAGAGATGGAGCAGGGAGGGTACGGTTACATTTCACGATTTCTCCGGAACACAGGGAAAAATTCTTTGAATGTATATCCGAAGTCAAATCCATCTATGAAAAAAAATTTGGCGTTATTTACGATATTTCGTTTTCAGTTCAGAATCCAGGTTCCGATATCATTGCAGTTGATGAAAATAATCAGCCATTCCGTAGTATTGATGGGGCTTTGATGTTTCGTCCAGGCGGACATGGTGCATTGTTGGAGAATCTTGGCGCCATTGATGCAGACCTCGTTTTTATTAAAAACATTGACAACATTGTACCTGACCGGTTAAAACCCACAACTTTTAAATATAAGAAACTGCTGGGAGGATATCTTCTGTCCATCAGGGATCGGGTAAATTATTATTTGAATAGGATCAAAGAGGATTCCGTTGATTATTCAGGTATTGAAGAAATGGTCGTTTTCGCAACGAAGAATTTGTGGCAATCTTTCCCTTTAAATTATCAAACCTGGTCGTTGGAGGACCAGAAAAATGCAATGTTCAAATTTTTCAACCGTCCAATCCGAGTTTGCGGTATGGTTAAAAATGAAGGTGAACCTGGTGGCGGGCCATTCTGGGTAACAGGGACTGATGGAAAAGAGTCCTTACAGATCGTTGAAAGTTCACAGGTCAATCTGAAAGATGAGGAACAGAATGCTATTTTCACCGGGTCTACTCATTTTAACCCGGTCGACCTGGTTTGCAGTACCAAAGATTTCACAGGGAAAAGATTCAACCTGCAAGAGTTTGTGGATGAAAACACTGGATTTATTTCACTGAAGTCCAATGGAAGTAGGACGGTAAAGGCGCAGGAATTGCCTGGCCTTTGGAATGGGTCAATGGCAGGTTGGATCACGTTATTCGTTGAAGTGCCGATCATCACATTCAACCCGGTAAAAACCGTCAACGATTTATTGAGAGCGGAACACCTTGAATAGCATCATCTATGGAGAAACAAAAAAGGGCTTTTCGCCTGGCAAAAAGAAAAGAACGATGGGGACTTACCATTTGGGGATGGCTGTTGCTTTTATTGCTTTTTTTTCTTTTGGTTTTTTACGGGTTCTGCAATATTTATGGTCTCCTGTCCCCTACTCACCGGGAAAAGACTGATATTCTTGTTTTAGAAGGATTTATCAGCGACTATGTATTGCAAGAAGCTATTGAAGAGTTCAGGAAAAACAATTATCAACTGCTTATTACAACAGGTACTCCTTTTGAATACGGAGAACTCCTGGCTCCTTACAAAAATACGGCAACAGTGGCGGGAATGTCGCTGTTAAAATTAGGATTTGATTCGACAAAGCTTGTCATAGTGAGTACCGATGAAATCCGCAATGACCGTACCTACAATTCTGCAGTCGCCCTTCGTCACTGGCTGGGTAAGAACAAACCTGGTATAAAAGCCATTAATCTCATGACGATGAGTGTTCATGGCGCACGTAGTCAATTATTATTTAAAGCTGCAATGGGTGATTCAATCCATGTCGGGATCATATCGCTAAGGAATTTTTATTACGGGCCTCATTCCTGGTGGAAATCTTCCAAAGGGTTTCGTGAAACAATGAATGAAGCGATCGGATACTTTTATGTACGTTTCTTTTTTCGCCCGGGCCCATGAACCATCCGATTAAAATGCGCCCCAAATCAATTTCTTTTCAAAACAGCACAAAAAACATGAATAAATCACTCAATGCTTTTTTTACAATATTTCTTCTTTTTTTCACGATTCCTGGTCTGGGGCAAAAAGAGTATCAGGTAAAATTCAGAATTAACGGGCTGAAAGATACAGCCTGTATTATCGCCAACTATTACGGCAGCAACACCTATATCAAGGATACGGTAAAAGTTGATGGAATGGGTCGTTGTATTTTCAAGGGGTCTGATAAACTTCCCAAAGGAATGTATTTATTTGTAATCTCAGATAAACTGTATTTTGATTTTATCATCAACAATGATCATAAATTCAGTATGGAAACTGACCTTTCAGCGATAACAGATCATGTGGTGATAAAAAACTCGCCAGAGAATGTCCTTTTCTATCAATATATACGATATTCCAGGGAGCAATACGAACAAATCCGGCAGTATGAAGATCTGGTTAAAAAGTATGGTTCTCAAAGTGATTCATCGAAAATCCTGAAATCAAAAATTGATCGCGTCAATAAGGATGTTGCGGCTTACAAGCTCGACGTAATTAAGAACAATCCCGACTCCTTTTTGACATTACTCTTTCAAATCATGCGGGAGCCTGAAATCCCGCAATCAGAGATGGGTAAAAACAAACGGGAAGATTCCTCTTTTACTTATTACTATTACAAATCGCATTTCTGGGATAATCTTGATCTGAAGGATGACCGCATACTGAGAACCCCTATTTTCCATAAAAAATTGACCCAATATTTTGATAAAGTCTTATTTCCGCATCCGGATTCGATCATTATGGTCGTTGACACCTTGATTGAAAAAGTTCGTTCCAATCCTGAAATGTTCAAATATTTCATCTGGTTTTCAACTTATCATTATGAGAATTCCGAGATTATGGGATTTGATAAAATTTTTGTACATCTGGTTGATAAATACTATGCGACCGGCGAAGTGACCTGGTTAAATAAAACAGTTCTGGAAAATATGATCAAAAAATCGAATAAGATAAAACCGGTCCTTATAGGAAAAACAGCGCCGAATATAATCATGCAGGATACCAGTTTAAACCTGGTCTCGATGCAGAATATTAAGTCCAGGTATCTTTTACTCCTGTTTTGGGATCCGGAATGTCAGCATTGCAAACAAGAGATTCCAAAAATCAAAGAAATCTATCAGAATGACAAGGAAAAATATGGTTTGGAAATCATGGCAATCTGTTCAGATTCAAGCCTTGTAAAGATGAAAAAGACCATCCGGGATAAGCAGATGAATTGGATCAATGTTAACGGTCCCCGGACCCTGACAGGGGATTTTCATGAACAATACGATGTGATTCAAACACCGGTCCTTTACCTGTTGAATGAAAAGAAGGAAATTATTGCAAAAAAGTTTGCAGTTGATCAGTTGGAACGTATTTTGATTAATTACGATCAGCAAGTATCCGGATCCAAGTAAAAAGCCACCTTACTGGGGTGGCTTTTAATATATCAGGATAAAACCGATTAGCTTTTCAGCTCTTCGACAACAGCCTTAAAGGCTTCAGGATGGTTCATGGCAAGGTCTGCCAGCGTTTTCCGGTTCAGGACAATATTATTTTCTGCAAGTTTAGCAATAAAAACCGAATATGACATTCCATAAGCGCGGACTCCGGCGTTTATTCTCGTTATCCACAGGCCTCTGAAATTACGTTTTTTGGTACGACGGTCACGATAGGCATAGCACAATCCTTTTTCGACAGAATTTTTGGCGACGGTCAGGACATTTTTTCTCCTTCCGAACTGGCCCTTGGCCCTTTTCAGGATTTTTTTTCTTCTTTCGCGCGAGGCGACAACATTTACTGATCTTGGCATAATTTAATTTTTTATTGCGTTAGCGTTCCATCAGGGGAATCTTAAAGCTAAACACAAGTTCGACAATGAATGATTAACCCTGAAGCATTTCTTTTACATTGGCAGCATCTGTTTTGTCAACTGTTGTGGAATACGTCAGATTACGTTTCCGTTTGGTTGATTTTTTAGTCAGAATGTGGCTTTTGTAAGCATGCTTCCGCTTGATTTTACCGGTGCCTGTCAGTGCAAATCTTTTTTTGGCTCCGGATTTGGTCTTCATTTTAGGCATGTTACTGGTTTTAATTGATGTTAATAATAAAGTACAAAAGTGCTTGTTTCGTTATTTTTTAGAGGCAATGATCATGATCATTCGTTTACCTTCAAGACGGGGCATCTGTTCGATTTTACCAATTTCCACAAGAGCCTGTGCAAACTTGAGCAGGATCAGTTCTCCTTGTTCTTTATATATAATGGAACGACCTTTAAATAAGACGTCAACTTTAACTTTTGCACCCTCTTTCAGAAATCTGATGGCATGATTTAATTTAAAATTGAAATCATGGTCATCGGTATTGGGTCCCAGGCGAATTTCCTTAACAATGATCTTGGCCGTTTTGGCTTTCATCTCTTTCTGTTTCTTTTTTAACTCATAAAGAAACTTCTTATAATCGATCACTTTACAAACCGGCGGATTGGCTGTTGGAGAAATCTCCACCAGATCCATACCCTGGTTTTCTGCCATTGTCAGGGCTTCACGGATATTGTAAATACCTGGTAGAATGTTTTCACCAACCACACGCACGACAGGCGCTTTAATGAATTGATTGATATTATAAGGTTCTTCTTTTTTCCCGGGTTTTGGAAAGCGGCGCGGGACATTGAATTGTGTTACTATATGGTTGTCTCCTATATTTAATTAATAATAAAAAAGCAAAGTATTTGAATATGATATAATTATCAGTTTATCTGTTTACGATTACATGATACCACCCAGTTCGTTTTGAATTTCCTGATGAACCAACCGAATGAAATCATCAATTTTTTGTGGCCCCAAATCGCCTTTTCCATGCCTTCTAACTGAAACTGTTCCTTCCTTTTCTTCCCTTTCCCCAACGATAAGCATGAAAGGAATTTTCATCATCTCAGCGTCTCTGATTTTCTTCCCTGCTTTTTCAGTCCTATCGTCAAACAGGGTGCGAATTTCGGAATTATTTAGCAAATTTAAAACTTTTTTCCCATAATCCTGATATTTATCACTGATTGGCAATATGATAGCCTGATCAGGAGCCAGCCAAAGCGGTAAATTTCCGGCTGTATGTTCCAGTAAGACTGCCACAAAACGTTCCATCGATCCGAATGGCGCCCGATGGATCATGACAGGCCGATGCCGTTGGTTGTCAGTCCCTGTATATTCAAGGTCAAACCTTTCTGGAAGGTTATAGTCAACCTGAATAGTTCCTAATTGCCATTGTCTTCCCAAGGCATCCTTGACCATGAAATCCATTTTGGGCCCATAGAATGCTGCTTCTCCTAGCTCAACGATGGTTGTTAAATTACGCTCCCTGGCAACCTCCATAATGGCATTTTCAGCTTTCTCCCAGTTATCATCGCTGCCGATGTATTTTTCCTTATTATCAGGGTCACGAAGGGAGATCTGAACTGTAAAATTTTTAAAATCCAGCGCTTTAAATATCAGCATTACGATATCCATAACACCTTTGAATTCATCTTTTACCTGTTCAGGAGTGCAGAAAATATGTGCATCATCCTGCGTAAATCCACGAACCCGCGTAAGGCCATGCAATTCACCGCTTTGTTCATAGCGATACACTGTACCGAATTCTGCTAAACGAAGAGGCAGGTCACGGTATGAACGAGGTTTTGTTTTATAAATTTCGCAATGGTGAGGACAATTCATAGGTTTGAGGAAAAATTCCTCACCCTCAATTGGTGTAGATATAGGACGGAAAGAACTTTCTCCATATTTCTGGAAATGACCAGATGTTTTATACAATTCAACATTGCCGATGTGAGGGCAGATAACTTGCTGATAACCAGCCTTTTTCTGAACTTTCTTCAGAAACATCTCGAGTTGTTCGCGAAGTTGAGCGCCTCTGGGTAACCATAAGGGAAGGCCCAAGCCTACTTTGGACGAAAAAGCAAATAGTTCAAGTTCTTTTCCTAGTTTACGATGATCTCTTTTTTTTGCCTCTTCAAGAAAGACAAGAAAATCGTCCAATTCTTTTTGTTTGGGGAATGTGATCCCATATACACGGGTCAGCTGTTTGCGTTTTTCGTCTCCCCTCCAATAAGCTCCTGCAATACTCAACAATTTTACTGCCTTGATTGGGCTGGTATCTGGTAAATGAGGCCCACGACACAAATCTGTAAAATGACCTGATTCATAGAACGTTATCTGACCGTCCTCTAAATCCTGTATCAATTCAATTTTATATTCATTCCCTTTTTGGGTAAAATACTTGAGGGCATCTTCTTTTGTAACTTCTTTCCGGATAAATCGTTGTTTCTCCCTGGCAAATTCCAAAATCTTATTTTCAATTTTTGGAAAATCATCAGATGAAATATTCTGAGCGCCAAAGTCGATATCATAATAGAATCCATTTTCTATATTAGGGCCTATCCCGAATTTTGCTCCGGGGTACAGCGATTCAATGGCTTCGGCCATGAGATGTGCGGAGGAATGCCACATGGTGGCCTTCCCTTCCTGATCATTCCAGGTGAGCAGTTTAACATGAGCATCCTTTGTAATCGGTCGGGTGGCATCCCAAATTTCCTTATTGACAGCAACGGAAAGTACATTTCTGGCAAGGCCTTCGCTAATACTTTTTGCTATATCAAGTCCGGTAACTCCATCGGGATATTGACGAACAGTGTTATCCGGTAAAGTAATATTGATCATAGAATGTTCCAGTATTTTTAGGGGTGCAAAGGTAAGAATAATATTTAATTTCCTGTTATTTTAAATTCGGTTCTCCGGTTATTGGCACGACCCTGTTCAGTCTCATTGCTATCAACCGGTTGCGTAAAACCAAAACCTTTAAAAGTAAGCCGGATTTTATCAATACCATTCCCGGTCAGGTAATCAAAAACGGCTTTGGCACGGTTACGCGACAGATCAAGATTATAATCCGGGGAACCGACGTTATCAGTATGGCCACCTATTTCGATTACCAATGATGGATTATTTTGAAGGTAAACGATTAGTTTATTAAGCTCTACGGTAGATTCTTCCTTTAAACTATATTGACCTGTTTCGAAAAAGATATTTTTTAGTACAAAGGATCCCCCTATTTTGATTGGCTGTAAGGGAATATCACGTTTAGTTGGCTGGAGAACAGTGCTTTTTCCTCTCAGGGAAAAATTCTCAGAAAAGAACAGATATCCTGTTTTTGAAACATTTAGGGCATAATTTTTCTCAGAGGGAAGAACCAATAAAATTTCTCCCGTGATCGGATCAGAAACTGATTCTGTTACAGTTTTTGATGTTTCCAGGTCAACAAGCTCAAATCTCGCCTCCAGCCTGGCATTTGTTTTTTGATCATAAACAATTCCTTTCAGGTAAGAAGTCGGTACCGGCTGTGCTTCAGGGTAAAGAGGAAAAAAATAGATATCCTGTTTGCCTTTCCCTCCAGGAATATCGGAAGAAATATAAGCCACATTTCCATTGGCGTTAACCACGAGGGATATTTCGTTGGCGTATGTATTGATCGGATATCCCAGATTAACCGGCCTATACCATGTGTCAGAACCGCTCCTTCTGGCATAAAACAGGTCAAGTCCTCCCATTCCTGGATGTCCTTTTGAGGAAAAATAGAGTGTTTGGTCATCAGAATGGATAAATGGAGCCATCTCTTCTGCGGATGTGTTGATTGAATCTCCCAGGTTTACAGGCGCTCCCCAGTGTCCATCGGAACCCAAACTGGTTTTCCAGATATCGGAGCTTCCTTTCCCACCCTGACGTTTACTTGCAAAATACAGTGTTTTCCCATCGGATGAAAAAGAAGGTTGTGAATCCCATTGGGGGGAATTGACCACATCACCCAAATTTTGCGGCTTTGTCCAATAGTTACCCTGTCGCTTTGACCAATATAAATCACAGCTTCCATATCCATCAGGGCGTCCACAGGCTGCAAAGAATAAGTACTTTACGTCAGGGGAAATGGTTAAAGCGCCCTCATTCCCCTCCGTATTTATGGGAGGGCCCAGAGATAGCGCTTTGGTCCATACCGAATCAGCCCGGTGGGATAAATAAAAATCCTCTTCATATTCCAGACTTTGATCTGAAGTATTAGAAATCCGGGGATTCTTCCGGGTCATGTACAAATACTCCTCATCGGTGGTAACGGCATTGATATAATCATCGTACGGACTATTGATGCTGTCGCCCATGTTGACTGGTGAAAAGGGAACCGGATCAGCCATTTTCTGAATAGCAAATGTGCAAACTTTCAAACCGTTTTCTGCCTGTTGTTTTTTATTTTCAGGGATCTGTCCCGATTCAAGAAACCGGTGAAAATTGAATTGAGCATCTGTATATCTTCCCAGGTTTAATTGAACCGTAGCCAAAATGGAATAAAGCACAGGTGAAAATGGTTTATGCGTATTGATTGCTGCCTGGTATGATTCAATTGCTTCTTCAAATTGCTGGTCATCGGAATAAATATCTCCCTGGAGTATAAATGCATCTGAAAAGCCAGGATCTTCGGCAACTGCCCGTTGAAGACAGGAAAGAGCTTTATCCATTGTTTTTGACTGGTAGTAATCAAGGGCCATATAAAACAGTTTCTCTGCTTTTTTATTTTCGGTGGAAAGAGGAACCCTCTGGGCAAAGCTTCCATTTGCCAAAATAAGTATTATTATAAAGGTGATAAAAACAGGTCGGAAAACAATCATGGAATATTCATATATTTATGACTCTGCAAGGATATTTTCCATTTTGGATTCATCTTGATATAATCTATGATTCCGGGTATCATTTTATTTCGATGGCTCCATTCCGGCTGGAGATATAAATAACATTCAACAGAAGCCTGAGAGGCATTTTCCTCTGCCCATGGGAAGTCATTTAAATCGTGAATGATCATTTTTAATTCATTGGCTTTTTCGATAGCATCCTTCAGAGGAGGTGATCCTTTCTTTGGTGAAAGACATATCCAATTCCATTCTCCGGTTAATGGTTGTGACCCGGAAGTTTCCAGGAAAGTCCGGATACCTTTGCTTTTAAATCCCTTGCACAGGTAATCAAGATTATACAATAAAGGTTCTCCCCCGGTAATCACGACGGCCTTTGCCGGGTATAAAGCAGCATATTCGATAATCTGGTCAGTAGGTGAAGGTGGAAAGAGGGATGCATTCCATGCCTCTTTAACATCACACCATTTACATCCGACATCACATCCTCCGATACGGACAAAACATGCGGCCTGTCCTGTATGAAAACCTTCCCCCTGAATGGAATAGAAAGTTTCCATGACTGGAAGCATTTTCCCTTCAAGCAGCAATTTATCAGTATTTGTTCTCAAGGGGATCAGGAAATCTCTTTTTTTGCGGATTTCAAACCATTCTGAAGCAATGAAACGACTGTCATCAGGCCAACACCTCCGGGAACCGGAGTAATGAAACTGCACTTTTTCGAGACATTTTCGAAATCAACATCTCCCTTAATTCTAAATCCTGATTTTGTTTCTTCTGAAGGGATCCTGTGAATCCCCACGTCAACTACGACTGCATTCTTTTTTACCATGTCTGCGGTTACAAACCCCTGTTTCCCCATCGCGACAATCAGAATATCAGCCTGACGGGTAATTGATGCAATGTCGCTGGTATAACTGTGGCATAAAGTAACTGTAGCATTGCCTCTTTTTGATTTTCTGGAAAGCAGGATGGATATCGGAGTGCCAACGATGTGGCTGCGACCCAGGACCACACAATTCTTACCTTCGGTTTCAATGTTGTACCGGTCAAGAAGAGTAATAATTCCGAGGGGTGTTGCAGGAATATAACAAGGTAAGCCAAGCATCATTTTTCCAAGGTTCATGGGATGAAAACCATCAATATCCTTAAGTGGATCAATTCTTTCGATAATTTTTTGTTCATGGATATGGGCTGGTAGCGGGAGTTGAACGATAAAGCCATCAATTTCAGGATCAATGTTAAGAAAGTCGATCACTTCCAGCAATTTTTCGGTACTGGTATGAGCCGGATACCTGTATATGGAAGATATAAAACCCACGTCGCGGCATGCTTTTTCCTTACCGGCCACATAACTCTGACTGGAAGCGTCATCACCCACTAAAACCGCAGCAATATGAGGTGCGTTCAGGTTTTTACCTAAAAAATTTTCTTTGACCTCCGAGGCGATTTCAGCTTTGATCTGATCCGAGATTAGTTTTCCGTCTAACAATTTCATAGATAACTGAATTAGTTCATGTTCTTCATATTCCGCATCACATTTGCTATATTCTTCCCTTTGTTGGCAGTCACCATTCTCATCATTTTCCGGGTATCGTCAAATTGTTTGACCAGCCGGTTTACCTCCTGGATGCTGGTGCCGGAACCATCTGCAATCCTTTTTCTGCGCCCTCCATTCAGGATCGCAGGATTTTCACGTTCACCCGGTGTCATAGAATGGATAATGGCTTCAATGCCTTTAAAGGCGTTATCGTCAATTTCCAGGTCCCGAATTGCTTTACCCATACCGGGGATCATCCCAAGAAGGTCTTTGACGTTCCCCATTTTTTTAATTTGTTTGATCTGTGCCAGGAAATCATTGAAATCAAACTGGTTCTTTGCAATTTTACGCTGGAGTTTTTGGGCTTCAACTTCATCAAATTGTTCCTGTGCTTTTTCAACCAGTGAAACAATATCCCCCATTCCAAGGATACGATCGGCCATTCGTTCGGGATAGAATACGTCTATTGCATCCATTTTTTCACCTAAACCCACAAACTTGATGGGCTTATTCACTACTGATTTTATACTCAGGGCAGCTCCACCCCTGGTATCACCATCCAGTTTGGTAAGTACCACACCTTCATAATCAAGCCGGTCATTGAAAGCCTTGGCTGTATTGACCGCATCCTGGCCGGTCATTGAATCAACAACAAACAGTGTTTCCTGGGGGTTCAGGGCCTGTCTGATATTGGCAATTTCATCCATCATCTCCTCATCGATGGCTAAACGTCCTGCCGTGTCAACTATGATCACATTGGCACCTTTATCCCGAGCATAACTAATTGAATTTTTGGCAATTTTAACCGGATTGTTACCGGCTTCTTCCGCGTAAACCTCAACATCAATCTGCTGCCCCAGAACCTTTAATTGCTCAATAGCTGCAGGACGGTACACATCACAGGCAACCAACAGAGGCCGTTTATTTCTTTTGGTTTTAAGGTAGTTGGCCAGTTTTGCCGAGAAAGTTGTTTTCCCAGACCCTTGTAAACCGGAGATTAAAATAATAGCAGGATCGGCTTTCAGGTTAAGCTCGGTTTTCTGTCCTCCCATTAGTTCAACCAACTCATCATGAACAATTTTAACCATTAATTGGCCAGGAGATACAGATGTAAGAACATTTTGCCCCAACGCTTTTTCTTTTACCAAATCAGTAAATTGCTTTGAAATTTTAAAGCTCACATCCGCATCCAGTAATGCTTTCCTGACATCTTTAAGAGTTTCTGCAACATTGATTTCCGTGATATGACCATGGCCTTTTAGTACTTTAAATGCCCTGTCGAGTTTATCGCTTAAGCCTTCAAACATATTTTTTCATTAATGTGGTTACAAAATTACGAAATTCTAATGATGTAGCAGGAAGAAACAGGAATAGCGTTTGAAATCCGATAGCAGAATATGCTGTTGATCAGATTTGATATATGCAGGTTACATCTTCTGCGGGACTTCGATACCCAACATGGCCATTGATTTTTTAATCACTTCACCGGAAAAAGAAGTCAGCGCCAGCCTCAGTATTCGTTTCTCTGTGTCTTCCTCTTTAAGAACAGGTATTTCCTGATAGAACTGGTTAAACCCTTTAGCGAGATCATAGACATAATTGGCAACCACCGCTGGACTCATCTCGTCCCCGGCTTGTTTCACAACATCGGGGAAGATGTATAGTTTTTTCAGGATCTCTTTTTCAATTGGCAATAATGGAGTATGCAACGAAATTTTTTCACAGGTATGTACATTCCCTGCAACCATTGATTTTCGCAACAAGGATTGTATCCGGGCATGGGTATATTGTATGAAAGGGCCTGTATTTCCGTTAAAATCAATTGATTCACGGGGGTCGAACAGCATGTTTTTCTTTGGATCGACCTTGAGGATAAAATATTTTAAAGCGCCAAGTGCGATGGTGCGGAACAATTGATCTGCCTCATTTCCTCCAAGTTCATCAGCCTTACCCAATTCCCGTGTTGTTGATTCCGCATTAGCAAACATTTCTTCCATCAGGTCATCGGCGTCAACAACGGTTCCTTCCCTTGATTTCATTTTCCCTTGCGGTAATTCAACCATGCCATAGGATAAATGATGGATATACGCGGCATATTCCTTACCCAGCTTTTTCAAGATCCGCTGCAGAACATCGAAATGGTAATTTTGTTCATTCCCTACAACATAGATCATAGATGAAGGATGAAAATCATCGAATCTCAACTGGGCAGTGCCAATATCCTGGGTAATATAAACTGAAGTCCCATCTGACCGCAGCAGTAGTTTCTCGTCTAATCCTTCATTTCTCAGGTCAGCCCACACACTTCCATCATCTTTTTCAATTAAAGTCCCATTTTCCAGTCCCTCCTTGATCAATTTCTTACCAAGGAGATAGGTGGCACTTTCATAGTAAATTTTGTCAAAAGTTATACCCAGTTTGCGATATGTTTCATCAAAACCCGCATAAACCCATCCGTTCATTTTTTCCCATAATTTCAGGGTTTCATCATCTTTCGCTTCCCATTTACGTAAAATATCCTGGGCTTCAAGGATTAAAGGCGCCTGTTTCTCAGCCTCTTCCTCAGTCAGGCCTTTATCCATCAGGTTATGTATTTCTGCTTTATAGTGTTCGTTGAACAACACATAATATTTTCCAATCAGATGATCTCCTTTGATCCCGGAAGAAACCGGTGTTTCGTTGTTGCCCCATTTATGGTAAGCCAACATGGATTTACAGATATGGATTCCACGGTCATTAACCAGGTTGACGCGGATCACTTTGTAACCATTTGCCCTGAGGATCTCCGCCAATGAATAACCCAGTATGTTATTTCGGATGTGCCCCAGATGTAATGGTTTATTGGTATTTGGAGAGGAATATTCAAGGACAACTGGCTTTTGATGTTGTTTTCTTTGAAATCCAAAGTCCCGTTTGTTTGTATTATTTTTTAAAAACCCAATCCAGAACGGATTGCTTAGGGTGATGTTAAGAAAGCCTTTAATAACCTTGAAATCAGCTATTTCCGGCATGGATTTAAGGAGTGCATCCCCGATTTCCCGTGCGGTAATTTCAGGTGATTTGTGTGAAATTTTTACCAGAGGAAAAATAACAAGGGTAAAATCTCCAGCGATCTCTTTTTTTGTTTTTTCAAGACCGATCTGGTTCTGAACCACCTCCTGCCCATATAGTTGTTTCACACATTCGCAAGCCTTTTCCAACAACTTTTGTTCAATCATCCTGATGTTATTTAAGGGGGCAAAGGTACAGCAAATTGAAATAAATTTAATGCGATTATCCCATGTTTTGGTTAAAGGACCGGAATAAATTTTAAGACTAGATTTGTTGGTTCATCAAAAAATGAGTAGGTTTGCAAAATAATCCTGCAACTCACTGCGACTAAACATATTCACAATAAAAAATCAAAAAAAGCGAGGTAATTATGAAAAAAAATGTCATCATTATTGGCGCTGCTGGTAGGGATTTCCATAATTTTAATACGTATTATCGTGATAATGCGAATTTTAATGTGATCGCTTTTACGGCAGCACAAATTCCGGATATTGACGGGCGTAAATATCCGGCAGCCTTGGCTGGAAAACTTTATCCAAAAGGGATTCCTATTTATGCAGAAGCCGAGTTGCCTGCATTGATCAAGAAACACAATGTGGAGATCTGCAATTTTGCTTATAGCGATGTCCCTTACCAAAGGGTAATGAGTCTGAGTTCTATTGTGAATGCAGCTGGGGCCAATTTTCTCCTGCTGGGTCCCAAAGATACGATGATCAAAAGCACAAAGCCTGTAATCGCTGTCTGCGCAACCCGTACAGGTTGCGGTAAAAGTCAGACCTCACGGAGAATCATTGAGATCCTGATGGCGAAAGGGCTGAAAGTCGTGGCTATCCGCCACCCTATGCCATATGGCGATTTGGTTGCACAGAAAGTTCAACGCTTTGCTACTGTCAAGGATTTGGCAAAACATAAATGCACCATTGAAGAAATGGAGGAATATGAACCTCATGTTGACCGGGGTAATGTGATTTACGCGGGAGTTGATTATGAAGCCATCCTCCGGGCCGCTGAGAAAGACCCCAGGGGCTGTGATATCATTCTCTGGGATGGTGGAAACAATGATTTTCCCTTTTATAAACCTGATCTCATGATCACGGTTGCAGACCCACACCGGCCTGGCGCAGAAATGAGCTACTATCCTGGTGAAGTGAACATCCGGATATCCGATGTGGTGGTATTGAACAAAATAGATACAGCTTATCCTGAGAACATTAAAACTGTCAGGGATAATATTCAGAAAATAAATCCGAAAGCCATTGTTATTGATGGCGCCTCCCCCATTCGTGTGGACGATGCATCATTGATCAGGGGCAAAAAAGTCCTGGTTATCGAAGATGGACCTACCCTTACCCATGGTGAGATGAAAATCGGGGCAGGTATTGTTGCAGCACAAAAATATGGAGCAGCTGAACTGGTTGACCCACGTCCCTGGGTTGTAGGCAAACTGGCAGACACCTTCCGGATCTATCCGAATATCGGGCAGCTCCTTCCTGCTATGGGCTATGGTGATCAACAGGTAAAAGACCTGGAAGCAACCATTGCCAAGGTTCAATGTGACTCAGTCATTATTGCTACTCCTATCGATTTAAACAGGCTGATCAAAATCAAACAACCGAACACCCGTGTTTATTACGATCTGCAGGAAATCGGGAAGCCTGATATGGAAGATATCCTGAATGGTTTTCTGAAAAAACATAAAGTGAAATAATTTTAAAATCCCGGTCTTCGCCGGGATTTTTTTTATCTTTGTTTAACCTATAGAAAATTGTTAACCTATTGTAAATGAAAAATAAAAGTCTTGTTTCCATCAATGATTTCACTCCTGAAGAGCATATACGGATCCTTGAGCTGGCGAGTATTTTTGAAAAGCATCCCAAACAACGGATTTTAGAAGAATATGTTATTGCCACACTGTTTTTTGAACCATCAACCCGTACCCGTCTGAGCTTTGAAAGCGCCGCTACCCGGTTGGGGGCTCAGGTAATCGGATTCAGTGATGCTGCCAGTTCCAGCGTTCAAAAAGGGGAATCTCTTCGTGACACCATTCTGACTGTCAGCAACTATTGCGATCTCATCGTCATGCGCCATCCCAAAGAAGGAAGCGCCCGCTTTGCCAGCGAAGTTGCTAAAGTCCCGATCGTGAATGCCGGCGACGGAGCCAACCAGCATCCAACCCAAACCCTCCTTGATATGTACTCTATCAGGAAAACACAAGGGAGCCTTGACAAACTAAACATTGCTTTTGTGGGTGATCTCAAATACGGGCGTACCGTCCACTCGCTGGTAATGGCTTTGTGTCATTACAATACCACGTTCCATCTGGTTTCACCACCGGAACTCAAGTTGCCAAGCGCCGTTAAATACCATATCAAGGAACGGAATCTCACCTATTATCAGTACACCGATCTTCTCGAAGTAATCCCCAAGGTTGATATTCTTTATATGACGAGAATCCAGAAGGAACGGTTTTCCGATCCTCTTGATTATGAAAAAGTTAAGATGGCATACATCCTAAAAAACTGCATGCTGGAGGGCGCAAAACCAAATCTGAAAATCCTCCATCCCCTGCCGCGGGTCAATGAAATCATGACCGATGTTGATGATAATCCGAAAGCGTATTATTTCACTCAGGCATTAAATGGAGTTTATGTACGCCAGGCCATCTTAGCCGCCATTCTTGGCGTGGTTGACTAATTCAAAAAAACAAACATCATGGAAAAAGAAGAACCCAGAAAAGAGCTGAAGGTGTCGGCCATAGAAAACGGGACAGTCATTGACCATATCCCCAGCCAGAATGTCTTCCAGGTTATTAAAATACTGAATCTGAGTAATTATATGAATCAATTGCTGATAGGGACAAATCTCGACAGCAATAAAATGGGAAAAAAGGGAATAATCAAGGTAAGCAATAAATTTTTTAAAAGCGATGAGATCAATAAAATTGCCCTGGTTGCTCCTTCTGCCAGTTTGATCATCATCAAGAATTTCCAGGTCGTTGAAAAGGGGAAAGTATCAATTCCCGATCAAATTGACAAAATCGTAAAATGTTTTAACCCGAATTGCATTACTAATACTGAAGATATACCGTCAATATTTACAGTAATTGATAAAAAAGAGCTTAAACTTCGTTGTCATTACTGTGAAAAAATCACTGCCAAAGATAATATTTCATTCAGGGAATGATCCATCCGGTTATAAAACTGATAGAAGAAGGGGAACATCAACAGCTTGATTTTAAATTTGAAATTGCCGATGCCCATAAAATCGCCCGGACGTTAGTCGCTTTTGCAAATACCGATGGAGGAAGATTGCTGATAGGGGTTAAAGATGATGGGACAATCTCGGGAATTCATACTGATGAGGAATATTATATGGTTGAAACTGCAGCTAGGTTATATTGTAAGCCTACTGTTGATCTTTCGGTAAAGGAATGGAACCTCAGTAAAAAAACCGTTCTTGAAGTAATTGTTCTAAAAAGCCTGAACCGTCCTCATTTTGCTAAAAACCATGACGGGAAATGGATCCCTTACTTAAGGGTGAAAGATCAAAATTTTGTTGTAAACAGAATTTTATTAAATGTCTGGAAAAAAGAGAGTCTGCCTAAAGGAGTCTTTTTAAAATTCACCGATGCAGAAAGATTCCTATTGCAATATCTGGAGACAGAGCCTTCCATAACAGTTTCAAAATTTGCCCGGTCAACTGGTATTTCCCGCAATAAAGCCGAACAAATCCTCGTTAGATTTTTATTGATTAAGATTATTCAGATGCATTTTACGGAAAATCAGACATTCTTCACCTTGACTTCTAAAAAGGACGAAACATGGGATCGTAAATTTGTTTATCCATCATGAAACGAATTATTTTCGCCGGTTTACTGTTTTTCATCCTTCAGGCTTCTTTCAGCCAGGTATCCTTGTCAGATTCAATAAAGAACGGGTCATTTACCGGGTTCTGCCCCCATGCTTTTGATTATAGCCTATCCATCGGGTCCCAATTTACTTTTATGCAAGGTTACGGATCAGGCTTGACTTCTTATGTCAATCCGCATTTTTCGTATAGTTTTAATGACCGATTACGAATAGGAGGCGGCATCAGTATCAGTAATACTCAATACTTCGATGCAAAACCCATATCCCTAAATGGGGAATCAATACCCGGAACCAATGGAAATTTCACCAGCGCTACAATTTTTGTCAATGGCCAGTATCTGGCAAACAAAAGATTGACCATTTATGGCAGCGCCTTTAAACAATTCCCTATTACACGAGACCCGCTTCCCTATAATCCATTTACTCCTTTTTCATGCAAAAGCGCCCAAGGGATCGACATCAATATGGATTACAGGATCGGGGAAAATTTTCACATCCAGGCCGGGTTCAGATATTCTGAAGGCATTCAGGGTGGGTACAACACTCCATATCAAACCAATCCTTTCTATACTAATCCTTTTAACACCGGCATCGGATCTTATCAGTCCCCATATTCATGGTAAATCTATAATACAGGAAAATGATCTGCGATGTATCTAAGGGCTTCACTCACATCCAATGCAGTACTACCTGGTCCTACGCGGATGTAAAATTCCTCATTAAATCCCGGTTGCCTTAGAAATACTGGGCGGTTACATGAAGAACAATGTACCAGACAAACCGTGCGATCCTCCCACTTTTCGAGGGTTGTTTTGACATAAGGGCTTACATCTCTTCCAAGGCAAGTCCGGATAAGGGTCCATAAATGCAGAAGAAATTTATCTTCATTGACAAATTTGTCGCTTTCAATGCCTTCCGGCGTTCCATCATCCCTTATCCCAATCAGCAGTGTCCCCCCATGGGTATTTAGAAAAGCTGCAACGGTTTTTAAACAGGCCCTTTCAATGGCTTGATTGGTTTTCCCTGCTTTCAAATCCCATCGTAAAGTTGATTTAAACTCCACCTGATCTCCTTCCCCGTCCTTGATATAATGATGCATACTTAAGTTGTAGGCTGATTGTAACTTAAAGAAAGCAAGGAAGTTATTAATCGTAAATGCATCACGGGTAAAGGATTCCAGTATATTATTACGTTCAGGTTCTGAAGCAGGACAGGCTTTTAATGAAAATGAACCTTTTACATATTCCGACGAAGTGATTTTATCGGTAACAAATAGCAAGGGGAGTACAAGCCCAGAATGATGTTTTTCGGACAACATGATCAAACTGGCCCTCTGTTCTTCACTACAATGTAAAAATGCCTGGTGTAAAAGAAGAACGACCGGATCTTCATCATCACTATGATCCTCAAAATGGTTTATCTCTTCGGCTATGAACTGATTCAGGGCCTGAATAATGCTCGAATTGCTCCACAGCCTTAAATTCACCATCAGCACATCATGAGTTGTTTCCCCGGAGAACAATCCCTTTTCCAGGTCAGGATTCCGTATTCCTTGTTTGAGAAGAATAAATTGATCATGCAGGGATAAACTGTCGAATTCCCTGGAAAGATCATTGTTTTTCTTCATTCTTTCATCCGCAATTGCCTCCAGAAGTGAGCAGGAGGAAATTACATCCTGGCTCTTCGTTTTTGCTATCTGCAAATCAGTAATTATATGTTTTAGCAAACGGAGGTTTGTGTGACACAGATCATTTCCTTTCGGAGTTTTAAATATGGTATCCCCATGAAAAATGATTGCGTCTTCAGCACGAATCACTAAATCCAGTTTGGCAGGATCAAAATCAGTATGGAATCTGTTCATAAGTTATTAAATCCGGTCCACTTCAGGAATGAACCGGATTAACTGCGGAGAGACAGGGATTCGAACCCTGGGACCCCCTTACGGGGGTCAACGGTTTTCGAGACCGCCCCATTCGACCGCTCTGGCATCTCTCCGAAACCCATCTTGCAAAAGTAGAAAATTAATCAAACGTCCCCTCATTTGTCCCTTTAAAAATCAAAAAACCCCAAAACATTATTGTTTACAGGGTTTCACTGAGATGATAAGCGGAGAGAGAGGGATTCGAACCCCCGGACCCTTGCAGGTCAACGGTTTTCAAGACCGCCGCAATCGACCACTCTGCCATCTCTCCGGGCACAAATGTACTATTTTTTCTGAACCTGCAAAAATCAAAAATGCCTTGGTTTCTGAACCATTCAATCCCAATAACCATGGATTTGCCGATTTTTTTTGCAAATCTGTTAGGTTTCAACTACTTTTGTCTTGTTTTCCCTTATATCTAATATAAAATATTTTCTACCATGAAAAAAATATTCGTAATAACCCTAGTGGCATTGATATCCTTTGTCACTATTGATTTACAGGCAAAAAATCTTTGGGCTTTTCTCACTTATGCCACCTTTAATTCACCCGAGGGGCCTTATATTGAGACTTATCTTTCTGTAGCGGGTAATACGGTAAAATTCATAAAAAAAGATAATGGAAAATTTCAGGCAACTGTAAACATCCTGATGACTTTTAAACAGAATAACGACATTAAAGCATTCAAGAAATATGAATTATTCAGTCCTGAGATCGGGGATACCCTGAAAACAGATTTTAACTTTGTGGATCAGCAACGGTTTTCGCTTCCCAATGGCAGCTATGACTTTGAAATACAGCTTTCTGATCAAAATAACCCGGCCCAGCCCGTTCCATACAATCAGAGTTTAACTGTTGATTTTCCTTCTGATAAACCGGTATTTTCTGATATTGAACTGGTTAAATCCTACACTCAATCCTTATCTGTCAACGATCTGGCCAAAAGTGGTTTTGACCTGATACCTTATACCTATACATTTTACTCACAAAACGAATCAAAACTGATTTTCTATGCGGAATTATATAACATGGAAAAAACTTTAGGGAAGGAACAGAAATTTCTACTTTCATGGTATATCGAATCCTTTGAAAATAATATAAGATTGCATGAATATTCCAAAGCAAAAAAGGAAATCACTAAAGAGGTGAATGTTTTTCTTTCGGAAATTAATATTGATAATCTGGCATCGGGCAACTATAATCTGGTTTTAGAAGCCAGGGATCAGCAAAATGCCCTTGTGGCATCAAAAAAAATATTTTTTCAGCGAATGAATCCCAAAGCGCAAATGACATTAAGTGAAATTCAGGCGACCAATATCGCAAATACTTTTGCTGAAAAGATAATGAACGCAGATACGCTTAAAGAATATATTAGTTGCACTTACCCTATTGCCACCGGTATTGAAAAAGTTTTTATCAGAACTTCCCTGAAAACCTCGGATTTGAAAACCCGGCAGCAATTTTTATATAATTTCTGGGTAAGCCGTGATGCCAACGACCCTGAAAAAGCATGGTTGGCCTATAAAGATCAGGTTTATAAAGTTCAGATCAATTTCGGAACCCCGGTTAAAAAAGGATATCAAACCGACCGCGGAAGGGTTTATCTCGAATATGGCCCTCCCAATACCCGCAGTACCCAATACAATGAGCCGAGCAATTATCCATATGAAATATGGCAATATTACACTTTGAATAACGGTCAGCGGAATAAGAAATTCGTCTTTTATTCTCCCGATATGGTCACAAGTGATTTCATCCTTTTACATTCAGACGCCATTGGTGAGGTTAATAATCCCAGGTGGAAGATTGATTTACGAAGCAGAATATATTCCACCAGAGATATGCAGGACACGCAGGTTATCAAAGCCTGGGGGGATTTTGAAGAGGATTATTGGGATTTACCCAATTAGAATATAACAAAAATTGCGAATTTAAAAATTTCGCGCTCCTTTTCGTTTATATTTGCATTTTAACCCCGTGAATGGGATCTTCAAATACTAATTGAATCATTAATGCATATTGCTGTTATCATCCTCAACTGGAATGGTCGGAACTACCTTGAAAAATTCCTACCAACATTACTTAAATGTAGCAATAACGAGGCGGAGATCATAGTTGCTGATAATGCATCGACCGATGATTCAATTGCCTTTATCCGATTGCATTACCCTGAGATCCGGATCATTCTGCACGATGAAAATGCAGGTTTTGCCAGGGGTTATAATCTTGCCCTACAACAAATCAAGGCGGACTATTATATTCTTCTGAATTCCGATATCGAAGTTACGGGTAACTGGATCCGGCCTGTCATCGAATTAATGGAAAGTGACCCTGCCATTGCAGCTTGTCAACCAAAAATCAGATCTTACCTTGAACCAAAAAAATTTGAATATGCCGGAGCCGCGGGAGGTTTTATAGATAAATACGGATATCCTTTTTGTCGGGGCCGCCTTTTTTTATCGATTGAAGAAGACCATGGTCAGTATGATGATCCTTGTGAGATATTCTGGGCATCCGGCGCTTGTATGTTTGTAAAAGCAGAACTATACCATCAGATAGGGGGCTTTGATGAAGATTTTTTTGCCCACATGGAAGAAATCGATTTCTGCTGGAGATTAAAGAATGCCGGTTTCCGTATCATGTATTGTCCTTTATCAATTGTTTTTCATATAGGAGGAGGAACTCTTCCAAAAGTCTCCTGGCGCAAAACCTATTTTAATTTCAGGAATAACTTTTTCCTGCTGTATAAAAATTTACCTAAAGATAGGCTGGCCAAGGTTTTTGCAGTACGTCTCATCCTTGATGGGATTGCTGCATTTAAATTCCTTTTCCAGGCTGGATTTAAAGATTTCTGGGCAGTGACCAGGGCTCATGTGAGTTTTTATCACTCTCTGGGCAAAATCCGCCTTAAAAGAGGAACCCATATCCAGGGATGTATGAAAAACGTATTTGGAAAAAATATTGTTGTCGAATATTATATCAAAGGAAAGCGTAAATTCTCTGATTTGAATCAGAACAGGTTTTATACAGAGTAATCTTTACGGGATTTCTGGAATAAAACCCTCTATCGCCAAACGGTAAGAGTCCATCCCGAAACCAATAATAATACCTTTAACGTTGGCTGCAACATAGGAAACATGTCTGAATGGTTCCCTGGCAAACGTGTTGGAAATATGGACTTCAATGACTGGGGTTTTAATGGCTTTTACAGCATCTGCAATGGCAACTGAAGTATGTGTATAAGCCCCTGCATTCAAAATGATTCCATCATAGAGGAATCCGGCATTATGTAACGCGTTGATGATCTCTCCTTCAACATTACTTTGAAAATACTCAATGGTAATTTCATGATAATGACGACGGAGTTTCTTCAGGACCGTTTCAAACTTCTGATTACCATAGATCGATTTCTCTCTTATTCCTAATAAATTAAGATTAGGACCATTGATTATCAATAGTTTCATGATACTATATTTAATACAAATATACACCAATAAAACCAAGTAACATGAATCATCTTTTTTCAATTTCACTGCTCAAGTACTATCAGGATTTATTAATTTTGCACCGATATTTCTCCGTAGGGGGTGCCTATCAAAAAGGCTGAGATTATACCCCAATAACCTGATCCGGATAATGCCGGCGTAGGAAAATGAAACCATGAAACAAACAGTCTTTTTTCGGCTAAAAATGAGCCTTTGTGCCATTTTAATGTTTGTCTCCATTTCCTTGTGGAGCCAAAAACCTAATCAAATTTCCCTTTCGGGGAAAATTCTGGATATCACTTCCGGGAAAGCGCTTCAAGGAGCCCATATTTCCCTGGAAAACACTGCTAACATAACAATTTCTGAC
>JALNWE010000045.1 GCA_023231065.1 Bacteroidales bacterium | reverse complement strand
CCAATGTTCCTCCAATTAAGGACCAATTAAAGACCAATTAAAGACCAATGATCCTCTAACCGTTCTCCCATCTCCTCCAATGGTCCTCCAATCATTCTCCCATCTTCTCCAATGGTTCTCCCAGCGGCTCCCATCCTTCCGGCTTCTCCAATGATCTCCCATCTTTTCCAATGGTTCTCACATTGTTTGTCCAGATTTTTAAGGCGCTTTAACCGGCTCATTAGCCGGGCAGCAGTATCAAATGGCAATAGTCCTTCCGGAGGGCTATTTGGCAATAAAGAATTCCAGCGCTAATAATACAGTATTATATGATATTTATGATGGAACGTTTAACCATCCTATTAGAACATTGTTTAACAACACAGCAGGTGCTTATACTTTTAATTCAAATTATATTCTGAGGATTGTCAATGATACCTGCGAGGTTTATTGTCGTAACATTTGCGGAACACAGGCCACCAACATCACTTTCTCAAACATTACCAACAACCAATTCATTTTCAACTGGATAGATGGTAATGGAAGCAGCCGGGTAGCATTTATTAAAGAAGGCTCGGATGGCGCTGCTTCCCCAATAAATAATACTACCTACACTGCAAACACCGCCTTTGGCTCCGGCTCCCAAATTGGAACCACGGGTTGGTATTGTGTATTTAACGGAACTACACATGCTGCGGGAGTGACGGTTACAAACCTGTCACCTTGTAAAACATATCGGGTAATGGTGTGTGAATACACCGGCGCGGTAGGTTCTGAAATTTACAACACTTCCACTGCGATTAAAAATCCAGAAAATGTTCAAACAAGTGGTTCAACAATTATTCCGACAGATGGACTTTTGGCTTATTATCCTTTCAATGGCAATGCCAATGATGAGAGCGGAAATGGAAATAATGGGGTGGTGAATGGGGCAACTTTGACAAATGATAGGTTTGGAAATGCCAATAAGTCTTATAGTTTTGATGGAATTGATGATTGGATAGATGTTAATTACAATGAAAATCTTTTTCCTCAAATACAAACAATTTCACTATGGATCTTTGCAGAAAATTCAAATAGTTACTCGAGTTGTATTTTACGTGCAGGTAATGCCAGTAATGATGGATGGCGAGGATATTCAATTTCTCCAAGAAATTTCGAAACTCAGTATGGTTATACTGATTTTAATGGATCTGATTATTGTCTTACGCTTGTTCAACCCATTAACGAATGGCTCATTCGACAATGGTTTCATCTTATAATCGTCAGAAACAATAACTCCGGCGATCATTATATTAATGGCAATTTAGTTTCTTCAGCAAACACCCAGGGGGTTTATCAGCCCCCACTTTATTCAAAATTATTTATCGGATCAAACCATTTGGGTGACAATGGATTGCCGTTTTCATTTTTTAATGGGTTTCTTGACGATATCCGCATTTATAACCGTGCCCTCACCGTTTCTGAAATCCAAGCATTATATCATGAAGGAGAGCAGCAGCCTCTTATTGTTACCTCTCCCAACGGTGGTGAACGATGGAAGGTAGGCGATATTCGCCCTATCACATGGACAAGTTGCGGGGCTGATAATGTAAAAATTGAGTATTCAATAAACAGTGGTACAAACTGGACAACAATAATCAATGAAACACCGGCTTCTGCAGGTTCTTACTCATGGACAGTTCCTGATACCCCTTCAGATATTTGTATTGTAAAAATCACAAGCACCACTGATGAAACTGTTTTCGATCAGAGCGATGCGGTTTTTACCATCTACGAAGGAACAAACGCCCAGATAACAGTCACCTCCCCAACGGCAACGAAAGATGGAAAGTTGGCGATGTTCACCCGATAACATGGACGAGCAACGAAGTTTCTAATGTAACGATTGATTATTCGATTGATAATGGAACAAACTGGATAACAATTATCAATGATATTCCAGCTCCGGCAAGTTCTTACGCTTGGATCATCCCCAACACACCCTCTGATTCATGTCTTGTTAAAATAACCAGTACCACGGATGGGAATGTATTCGATGAAAGCAATTCCGTTTTCTCAATTTATGCCGTGTCAATTTTTATACCCAACGCCTTTACTCCCAATGGCGATGGGTATAATGATACTTTCGGACCGGTAACCAAGGGTATAGGGTCATTGGAAATGAACATCAATGACCTCAATGGCCGGTTTGTCCATAAGATTGATGTGGTGGAAGGAAGATGGGATGGCAACATGCCATCGGGTACCGCAGCCCCTCAGGGCGTTTACTATTACCTGTTTAAAGCTATGGGATATGATGATCAGGAGTATGTCCGTCAGGGGAATGTTAACCTGTACCGTGATCTTATCGACCTCACGCCTAACCCGGTTAAATCCAAAGCTGTTCTTGATTTAAGCGGAAAATTTTCGGGCGCCAAAACCATTACGGTTTATAGTTTCTCAGGTCTGTTGATAAGAACTTGGAATACCACTGAAGATTTAATTCAGCTCGACCTCTCGTTTTTAGATTCCGGACTTTATATTTTGAAAGCAACCGATCAAGAACAGGTCATTGTTGTCAAATTCGTTAAAGAGTAAGAGCCATGAAAAGAAACTTCTTAAAAACCATTTTAATTCTTGTCATAATGGGTCTATACTGTAACTCATGGGGACAGAACAAATACATGGCGATGGGCAATAAGGCTTATGAAAACAGGCAATACACCTCTGCAATCGAATATTACACCAAAGCCCTCGGCGACTTTAATGGTGAAAAATCTGAACGTAACGAAGTTGTTTTTAAACTGGCCGATTGTTTCAGGATGATCAATAACCCACGGAAAGCTGAAATTAACTTTCAGCAATTGATTAAAAACAAATATGCCGAAGAAAAACCGGTTGTATATCTCTATTATGCCAACGCGCTCACCGTTCAGGGAAAATATACTGAAGCCTTACCTATATTCGATCAATACCTTACCAAAATTCCCGGGGACCCACTGGCTTTGGCAGGTAAAGCATCATGTGAACTGAGCTTGCAGGATACAACAACAGACACACGGTGGATCATCAAAAATATTCGTGAAATTAATTCCCCGAATGATGATTTTGCAGCTGTTTATGGGGATAATAAATTCAATTCCATTATCTTTTCATCCAACCGGAAAGGGGCTACCGGTAATGAAACTGATAACTGGACTGATGGGTCTTTCTCCGATTTGTTCATCGCGGTCAAAAAGAAAGGGGAAACATGGGGTGCGCCTGTATTGGCCGATAATAAAGGGGTGGTGAACACCAAATCCAACGAAGGGGCTGCGAGCTTTGATGACCAGTACAAAAAGCTCTATTTTACCCGGTGCGGAAAAATGGACAAAGGGAAAGAATATTGTCAGATACTTGAAGCAGACAGATTGGGAAACGGATGGGCACGACCTGTGGTGGTCTATACCGACAGTCTATGCAATGTTGGCCATCCTGCAATAACGTCCAATGGCCTTACCATGATATTTGCTTCTAATAGTCCGGGTGGCAGCGGGGGTAAAGACTTATGGAAAACCATCCGCCCATCAGAAAGAAAACCATTCGGACCTGCTGAAAATTTAGGCACAATGATCAATACGGCGGGTGATGAAATGTTCCCCACACTTTTTACTGATTCGATATTGTATTTCGCCTCAAACGGACGAACCGGTTTTGGGGGATTGGATATTTATCGTGTTATTCTGGGAAAAAGCGGACTATCAGAAGTTGAACACCTGCCAAGGCCAATCAATTCTTGTGCCGATGACTTCTCCATGAGTTTTGAAGGGAACAAGGAAAATGGTTTTTTCTCTTCCCGGAGACTAGGGGGAAAAGATGGTGACGACATCTATTCCTTTAAGAAAATAAACTGGAAAATATCGATACAGGGATCGGTCAGGGATGAAATTACCCAGAAGCCTATGCAGCGGCTACCCGTATATATTACCGATAAAGAAAATGATACCACCACCATTATTATCGATGATTCGGGTACTTTTCTTTTAACTAATGGACAAATAAAGGAGGGAAGCAACTATACCCTGATCTTTTCCAAAGAAAATTATTTTACGAAAAAGACAGAAATTACCATTGGGAACCTCAGAAGTGATACGGCCTTTCAGGTTAGTATAGCGTTGCAGCCCATTCCAGACAAACCCATCATACTTCCCGATATTTATTACGAATTGAATAAATGGGATCTGTTACCACAATACAAGGATTCACTGATGGTACTGGTCGGGATACTCAATGATAACCCTAAAATCGTCATCGAATTGGCTTCCCATACTGATTCGAGAGCATCTACAGAATACAATGACACACTATCCCTGAAACGGGCCGAAACGGTAGTGACATTTCTGACAGAAAAAGGGATCAATAAGGCGAGGTTAATTGCAAAAGGTTATGGGGAACGAATGCCAAGAGAACTCACGATAGATATTACCAAAGATGGATATACATTCGAACGTGGGACAAAACTGACCGAAGAATATATCCTTTCGATCCCAGACTTGAAAAAACGGCAGGTTGCTTATCAATTGAACCGAAGGACAGAGTTTTCAGTAATCGGAAAAAATTTCAAATGATATGAAAAAGGTACTTTTACTCAGCATAGGCTTGTTATTGTTTGTTTTTTCGGCATTTACCCAAGTTCAGTTGACCCAGTATTTTTTGGACGGTACACTCTACAATCCTGCTTTTGCAGGTTCACAGGGTGCATTCTGTGCAAATATTTACGGCCGACAGCAGTGGATAAGCCTGAAGGATGAGAATGGCAACAAGATTTCACCCCTGTCGGTGGTTTTCAACTTGAATGCGCCCATAACCACTATTCATAGCGGCATTGGAGTGAACGTGGTTTACAATAAAGCCGGTTTTGAACAAACCATCGGATTGAAAGTTAACTACGCGTACCGTATCCCATTGAAAAATGTGAAAAATAGCCTTGGTATTGGCCTGGCAATTTCATTGTCAAGCAAATCCATTGATTTTAGTCAGCTTACATTGGAACAGCCCAATGACCCGTTATTGAAGATCAAACAAAAGGAGAGCGGGTTCATCCCGGATTTTGATTTCGGGATTCAGTACCAGCAATTGAAAAAAATCTATATGGGGCTTTCAGGGACAAACCTGTTGGAATCCTATACGGATATTGGCAATGTAAACTACGGACAAAAGCGGAATTTCTATCTGACTGGTGGGTACTACATCAAACTGATGGAAAAACAAAAAAAAGCGTTGTATTTGATCCCTTCCGCGCTGGTCAAATCCAACCTGATCAATGTACAGTTTGACATCAGCGCCCGCGTGGAATACAACGATCTATTCTGGGCTGGCGTTTCATATCGCTACCAAGACGCTGTTGCAGTTCTGGCGGGTCTTAACATCGAGGGGTTCCGGATCGGGGCATCTTATGATTTCACAACCAGTTATTTGTCACAAGTTTCCGGCGGAAGTGCAGAAATATTTCTTGGATATTGCTTTAAGATCAAAAGCGATCATGTTCACACAGTCAATCCCAAGGTGAAACTGAATAGCCTATATAATACAAGATATTTGTAACATGGGCTCAAACTTCTTCATTCCAGAACTCCCAGATCAGTACCATGGCAAAGGTGTCGAGTTCACAGTAACGCAGCAGGCCCTCCTTCACTTTCATGCGTTCTTCATCCGACATTTCTGAGAACTGCATTCTGGCATAAGCCATCATGGCGGCGCCACCTTCGGCAAGATCGGGATCGGTAACGAAATCTTTCAACCGTTCTTCGTTGATGCCTTCAAACAGAGGCGGAAGCTGTTTGTAGGGGTTCACCACTTCCCCGTTTTCCTGCCTGATCCATGTATGATCCTTAAAATTCAGACTGGGAATCGATTTTGTCCCGTAAACCGGCTTTGAATATTTCTCCTGAAGGTATTTGCTCCGGTTCAAAACGGCAGGTAACACTGTTTTAATGGAATTGGCCCCATGGGTATATGGATCATAGTAAAACCGCTTTACCAAGTCACACAAATCAACCATATTCCGAGTTCCCTCCCACTGATGCGACTGGTTGCGGGTCGACCGCGTAATGGACATGATGAAATACAGAAGCTCCTCCTTGTCTTCGATCCGGATACTGGTATTCTCAAGCAGCTGCCGGTAAATGATATTCAAAATGGTGTTTTCGTGGGTGGCAAACCGGAAAATAGTACCCTGGTCTTGTTCAAGTTGCTCCTTCAGCGCCCTTACGAATTCGAAATTGGGAAACTTTCCCCGTTCCACATTGATGTATTCGCCCCGGTGCTGAATGTTGCCTTTTTTATCCACCGCGTGATGGGAAAACTGAAAAGCGGCCACTTCATAAGGGTGCATGTATTTATAGAAAGGAATAGCCACCGCCGCCGTTTCAAAATCAATGAAATGAAGTGGATATTTCCACGTCATCATCTCGTCTTTGAGTTCATCAGCAAGCAATAACATTGTATTGTCATTTGAAACCGCTTTTTGAACCTGAATCCGCTGGCGATCAGACCGGGTCATACCACTACCTTTCGGGGCGCCCTGGCCGATATCTTCCTCTGTTATATCCGACATAAAATATTTTCCCTCCCTGATCAAGTCATCTTTGAAATTGTATGACCATATATCAAGAACCGAAGGCTTATGAAAGTCACTGTCCGTGAAACCGGCTTCCCTTTTCCAGCATTCGCGGCGCCCATCCCTTTTCCCTTTCGCAAGTTCTCCGGCAGTGCAATAAAATTCACAGTCCCTGCACTTCTTTCCGACTCTCGATTGCAGCCTTGTATCTTTTTTATAACACTCCGCCCAGTACCGGACCTGCTCATAAAAAGGCTTTCCGATCAGTCCAGCGCCGTCGGTCCCTTCATAGATCATTCCCAGCAGATCATCAATGTTTACTTTAACAAGGATATCCGATCCAAGCCCATCCTTTGAAATATCTCCACTTACAGTGATTTTTGCATTGCCCGACCGGTCGCGCGTTACCCGGAACTTCTGGTTAAGTCCGTCGACGGTCGTTTTTGAATTTTTGTTGGCCAGCATCAGATAGGCGTTCACCGTAAAACCCGGATAGGCATTTGTGAGCGCGTACTTCTGGAAAGCTACATCGTATATATAAGGCGACCAGCTTTTGTCAAGTTGTCCGTTGTTTTTTGTAAGATCCATCGAATCCCTGCCACCGAATGATTTTGCTTTTACTTCGATGAGATCGATCGCGTTCCCTGTCTTTACGATCACATCCGTTCGGATGAAGAGGTTTTTGTGCCTGAAAGCCGCTTCATAAATGATCGCGTTATCCTGCTTCAGCAAGTCGCCCGTGATTTTCAGCGACCGCTCGTAATCCCGTTCTTTGACCATTACACCTCCGGGATGATAAAGTTTGGCCAGTTCTCCCACCTGGAACCCTCCTTCGGCCAATGCTTCCATGAAAGAGTCATCCACTTTTTTATCGGGATATTCCGGCTTCCTTGTATAGAATAATTTTGTTTCGCACTCCAGGGCGAGTTTAAAACGGGATTTTGTAAGATACCTGGGAGATGACATATTATTTTGTTATTTCTTTTTCCATCCTGCTGCGCTTTTATTTTTCACGTAACATATCACCCAATTGGCTTCGCTTTTGTATTTTGCAAACCAGATTTTGAGATCGGCGTCACTGGAATATTTTGTATTATACCAGATCCCCTGCTGACCTTTTGCTTCCGAAGCGCGTTCGGTGATATAAACCTTGAGGTCGGCTTCAGAGGCATACTTCGTTACCCAAACAACGATATCGGCTTCTGATTTGTATTTCGTAATAAATATCTTCTGGGCGCAAACCTTAACATCAAGGCAGGCACACGATACGAGGAATATAAAAAACAGGCTCCATTTCATGATTTGACTTGTTTTTTAGTAATGGTAATGTTCATCGCGCTGATCATTGCCGGATCATCATCCATCCCATCCGTCAAGGGATTGATGCATGATCCTGTTACGACCTCCTGATACAGTTGATCGAATACCTCTTTCAAATTTACTGTAATAAAATCAAGCGACCCAAGGGTTGTCCCTTTATTTTTTATTCTGAAATGCAAATCGTACTTCGTATAAACCATAATTTGAATGATTATTATGTAAAATTATTCCGCAGCCATACAAGTGGCAGGCCCACATTTTCCCGGCTGGCTTTTTGTGATACTGATGTTAACCCCGTTGATCATCCCGGGTTGATACAACTCCTCGTCCATAATAGGTTCAAGGATGACCTTTTCATACAGTGTGTTAAAGATTTCTTCCAAATTTCCGGTATGGAATTTCAGGTTACCACCCGTTGTGGCCCCATCGTTCCATTCAATATAATAAGTGACGATATAATGGATTCTGGCCATTCAGGAAAGATTTTGAAGTAAAAGTAAAGGAAAGGGATGCAGTGTATCTGCAATGTACATCCGTAAAACAACCAATCTAAATCAAAAGGATTTACGATCGGGGTAAAACATGTTTATTTGTGATTTTTCTGAAAAATTAGGATAATTTATCTATTGGGGTATAATAGTAAAGCATCTAAGGAATAAAGGAATAAAAGAATAACTTATCTCATATGACAACTTTTTTCATTAATTTTTTTTGCATTTTTATTATAGTAACCCGAACCATATTTTACTAATATTTGGTCAACTGTGATAACTTTACGACCTGAAATTTTTGCAATTTGTTCGACCGCCCTTATTGCCTCAATATCAGTTATTTTTTGAAAATGAAATTCCCCACATAAAACTTCTTTAACTCTTCGATCAGGTTTTACAGTATTAACTCCAAATACCATACGTAAATGTTGGAATGTAGCGATTCCAACGTTTGGTATTTTTCCAAGAATGTCATCCTTTCTGTGAAATAAATCTGCCTTAGTCCCCCATTTATTCATTAATTCATAGTCATTATTTATCTCGGGAGAACTAATTTTCAATGTTTTAATTCCTTCAAGGATATTTTTCAATGTGTTATATTTTTTCTCATCTTTAGGCCCCCAATAATCATAAAACTCATTTTTACTTTTTTTCCTTAAAATTTCTGATAGCTGAGCAAAATCTTTCAATCCATCTTCTTCGATACGATTAATATGATTTTGAACATGCATGTTATAATTCCTGTTAGCTGCAAGTACAACTAAAATAAGAGCAACAGCCGGTTTTTTTTTTGCGAGGTCCGAATATTCTTTTAACGCTTTTAATGAAGCTTCAAGAATGGTCTTGCCTTTATGCTCAGCATAACCATGAGCGCTTTCTGTCATAATTTTTCCACCAATATTATTCAGAATCGAAATAATTTCTTGGTTACTTAACTTTCCTAATATGTTTAAATCTTCTTTTTTCATACTGATAAGTTTAAAAGTTATGTTCGATAAGTTTACAATACCTCATTTGGTTCTATGCAAAATCACTGGTATGGTGATCAAATAAATCCTGGTTACAAATTTCTCCATAAAGGGCTGGTAATTTAGCTCTGTTAATTTCTTCCACTGACAACAAAAATAAATAAATGTTATGATATTTCAAAATAATTATACAAATTTTGAGCTATAATTTAACCATTATACTGGTGGCGAATCCGGAATTATTTATATTTAATCTATTCCATACAGGCCCTTTGATCAATAAACGGGATATGGTATAATTCATCTCTTGTATTGATTTCGCGTTTACCTGCAAGAATAACAGGCGATCCAATTCTTTCTATTTTCCTGATGAAATTATTCATTACAACAAAGTCAAATCATTCATTTTACCGTGAAGACGCAAAGACGCGAATATATCGTATTCGATTATTTAAAATTTTGCGCCTTTGCGACTTGGCGGTAAAAAGTAGTTTTCGGAGTGGACTCTATTATAGAGTTTCATTTTCTGATCTGTCATCCGGTGTTTCATGTACATCTCATCGAGGAAATAATCTTCGCCCCTCCCGGAGGTTGCCTGTTTTTGTACCTGATAATGAAACAATTTCATGAGGCGGTAAAATCCAGGGATGCCAAGCCCCTCAAATGGCTCCCCTTTTGTCAATCCTTTATAGTCAATTACCTGCCGGCACCCTGATTCAAGAATCGCAAGGCCATTCATCGAAATACGGTAGCCAGGCATACCGAGTGCATCTCTTTTCCTGTATTCAATGGGCCCTATTTCAAGAAAAAGTAAGGCCTTGGTCCGGATATACTCATAAAAATTCAGGATAACAAGCCCTTCCATTTCAGGAGATAAATCGTTTTCATCCATTGTATCCCTTATAAAAGTTCCGGCAAAAATAGATTTCAAGAATGCAGTCAACCTGCATTGGGATAAAAGCAAGCGATGACCCAGAACTGTTACTACAGGAACATTTCCCCAGGCTAATTTCATTGTTAATTGTTTTTGAATGCAGGTACAGTGCATCCGGTTTGTTCAATTTTGCTGAAAATATTAGGAAAAACAAATAAGTACAAGCCAAAAACAATAAAAATGAAAAAAAGATTCAGCATCCTGAATTTCCCGATCATGATTATCGTGGCCATTTTGGCGCTTAACAGTTGTATCGCCGAACCAACTAATAAAAAGAAAATCACAATTGACGGTTATTACAGTTATGAAAGGGGGGACGTTAAAGGTTACATTATCGTAAGCGTCGGAAAATGGAACTCGTCGCTTTATGAAACAGGCGGCAACCAGATACTGGTCAGTGGTTATGGCACCGAAAGTGAAGGAATTCTTTATAACGAATATAACATGCAGGTTGGCAGCGCAAACGGTACCATTGCGCAAATAGTCCTTCCTGACGGATCAACGACAATTTTTAATAAACAATAAGCCCATGAAAAATAAAAACACCAATGCCATGTTCATGATACTGGCGTTTGCCTTGATACTGAGCGCATGCGCAACCGAGGTTTCAAAAGAAAATGAGTGGCTTGTCGGAATGTGGAATACAACCCCGGAGGCGCCTACAGAATTACGGATTCAGCTTGCACCCGATTACAACGCCAGGTTTTACCTTTTACATACATGGAACTCCGCTACCTGGAAAGTCTATGAAAATACACTTGTCTTAA
Organism: Bacteroidales bacterium; assembly: GCA_023231065.1. Classification (GTDB taxonomy): domain Bacteria; phylum Bacteroidota; class Bacteroidia; order Bacteroidales; family FEN-979; genus CAIVAT01. Next base: position 14,059 of record JALNWE010000045.1, on the reverse strand, counting down.
CCGCCAGCCCTGATATTAAGATTCAGCTTAAAATTGACAAGGAACAAAGAAGAATCTTCACTCAGGGCAATTTTGAGTTGGTAAAGTAAACAACTGATTACTTCTCCGTTTTTTCTTGGGGAGGCATTTAATTACCACTGGAAACTTATATTTAACATGAATAACGCGGCATTCCATAATTGAGCCGGCTTCGAAAAGTCAAATCTTTCATTTTACCTCGAAGACGGAAAGACGCGAATATATCACATTCAATTATTTAAAATTTTGCGCTTTAGCGAGTTGGCGATGAAAAGCCACCATTCTATATCATCAGGAAGTTTCTTTTTGTGATTTTATTTACGCGGATGAAAACGGGAAGAATAGTCCATCCTTCTCCAGGAAAGAAAGCAAACGGATTGACCGATTGATGAAAAAATATTTGGATTTGGCAGATGAACTGAAGGCCTGAAAACCCTTTTTTATCCATTCGGTTGATTATATGCCGTTCATGCTAATCTCCGGAAGGTACGCCTGACCCGTTCAGCGTGGGATTAATTGCATGTTCTGAAAACTATTTTTTCACCCAAATCGTTACTTTGTCCGTTTGGGTGCGATAAGGCATGATTGTTTCGGTCTTCCGGTACTGTTCCCAGGTAAAGTCCTCATAACATCCTTCATTTTGTCCAGGATAACCACTCATTCCTCCATAAATTATCGCATCCGGCGTTCCGTATTTATTATTCAGTACCACCCAGGCCAGGGGCCCTTCTTTCGACCTAAAATCAGTCCAGTTGAATCCAAAACCAGTCCCGGGCTGGATAATGGCAAGGACCTTTGCGGTTTTTTTATTCGACCAGTACAATGCCTGATAGGTGGCCACGCCTTCACCGCCAATATAGATCAGGCTAAACCTTTTCGGGCCATGGTTATCATCGAAGGTAGCCAATCTTTCATACACGGCCCAATGAGCAAAAGGTTTTTTTAAAATATCTTTATATTTTTCATATTCCTCAATATTGAAATGAGGTGGTATTTGCATTTGCCAGCCATTCGGGATTAACTCATCCTGTTTCAGGCTTCTGTTACCAAACACATCATATCCGGGAAAATCATGTAGATGGCACATAAATGCATCTTCACCCGTGGCATAGTCGCAAAAAATGAAACTCTGGATCTTTTTCGAATAGCGCCTTATTATGTTGCCGTCAAATCCACAAGCGGGATAATAGAGGGAATTATTCAATAAATTGGTCAACGGAAAAGGTCCGTTAACAATATCGGTTTTTGTTAATTTCTCCATATCATTCATATTCCATGTTTTTGGTTAATTAGATAATTTGTAAGGTGTACTTCAAAAGTAATTATAAATATAACTACTATTACAATATCATAAAATAAAAAATCAGATCACCTCACAAACCCAATCCGGCTATAACTCCCCCTGTCCAGGTTTTCTTCCCGACAATATCCTTCTAATTCTGACAAATCAGGACTTGTTCCATAAAGGACATGCTTCATCAGATATTTCCGGGCAATGTTGTCTATCTGGCCGCCCGACAGGTCAAAACCATGCGCAAGGGCGATGGCATCCGGTTCACTCAGCGCGGGGATCTTGTCTTTCCAGATGTGACATTTGGCCTCTGAAGCTGGTTTATCAAAACAAATCTTGTACAGGAACCTGCGTTCAAAGGCTTTGTCAAGGTTCCGGGTGAGGTTGGTGGTTGCTATTAGTATCCCGTTTATGTCTTCCATCTCCTGAAGGATGATATTCTGGATGGCGTTTTCGGTTTGATCCAACGCTGAATTTCCGATCTGCTTCCGGGAGCTGAAAATACCGTCCGCTTCGTTAAAAAACAAAATGGGGGCCTCTTTCGACTGGTCAACAACCCTGCGGTATTTGTCAAAAATTTCCTTGATCAGTTTTTCCGATTCCCCAAACCACATGCTCTTTGTTTCACTGATCACAACCATCTTGATATTGCGCCCTGTTTTTTTAGCGATTTGATATACCGATTCGGTTTTTCCCGTGCCCGGTGGACCATAAAACAGGATGGCAACGCCTTGTTTCATCCCGGCATCGCCCATTCTTGAGGTAAGTTGTACAAAATTATCCCGTGAAAGGATATCGGTCAGGAAATTGAGTTGTTGCTCCTCTTTTTGGTTAAAATAGAGCTTTTTGTCAATAATTTCATGCGATAAAATGATATCCGGTTTCTTTTTATCCTTTCTTTTCAAAAACAGGTTCCTGTCGTCCTGAACGAGAAGATCAATACTTCTGTCGGTAAGCTTAATGTTCCTGTCGCTCCTAAAAAAACCCTCGTCCAGGATGACCAGATCGTTTTTTATAAGATCGCTGGAGCCATCAAGGAACTCTTTACGGATCGATAGCTGTGTCCGTAAATTTGGAAATATTAGTTTCACCGCGTCTGATAACTCAACAGCTTCGCTGCCACTTGTAAATTCGCGGCATAATAAAAGAAACAGAAAAAGGTCATTATCATCCAGTTGAAAGCTCATCAGCTCTCTGATCCAGGTTTGCTTTTCATTGTCTGCCAGAACAAGCTTGATCTCAAGCGACATCTCCTCGAAGGATAAACGACCGTTATCCCTTTCATCCATGAATCCCTTCACGGTTTCCAGTAATTCATAAACATCAAGGTTTTCAGTTTGATGGGGTTTATACTTTTCATTATTCAAAATGGCGTCAAGCGCCCCGTTGTTGATGGCGAACCTGATCTGGTTAAGGTCCGGCTTTCTTCTCCGGCGTGACAGACTATCTTCAAATTCACGTCGCAGCAACTTCATTTTGCACAATTCTTCCAGCTCTTTTATATATTTCAGTATGGTGATCGGGGGGCATCCCACATAACCGGAAATATCGTCAACATCAACCACGCTATGGTTTAAATTCAGATTGCAAATGATTGAAAACAAAATAACCTGCATTTCATTGCAATCAAGATAACTTGTCAGGATATGGGTATGGGGTTTTGTCAATTTAATGAACTCATCCGAAAAGTTTGATTCTCTTGCCAGGCAGGCAATGGCTTCAATATGAAGCAGCATATTTTTCGGTTTGCTTCTCCGTTTTTTCGTTGTTTCCATATTCAATAATTTTTGCAAATATCATCAGGGAAAGCGCATTGTACCTGCATCTTGAAAAATCTGCACACCTAAAAATATATACTTCGATCATACTTGATGAATTCGTATCTTTATCTATTCGGAAAATTCTTATCATCTAATTCTTAAATGTCTTGTTATGCCATTAAACAAAGAAGCCCTTATCCGTTATCGTGTAATCAACCGGTGCCTTGTCGATTTCAGGTTTGTATCGAAAGATAGGTTGATCAGGGCCTGTGAGGAAGCCTTGGACATTTCCCCCATCGGGGAGCGGACCATCGACCAGGATTTGCACGACATGCGGGAAGATACAAGGCTTGGCTATTATGCCCCCATTCATTTCAGTCGCGAGAAAAATGGATATTATTATGAAGATCCTGGTTACTCCATTGACAATATCCCGATTAATGAAGATGAGCTTGAAGCATTGTCCTTTGCAGCCACCATGTTAGATCAATATAAAAACATTGAGATATTTTCAACCTTTTCGGGAGCCGTGCAAAAAATTGTCGATGCGATCAATATCAGGCGTCTCATGAAAGAGGGGTCATCTTACTCCTTTATCCAATTTGACCAATCACCTTTAATAATGGGAAGCTCTTACCTGGAGCCAATAATCCGGGCAATAAAAGAAAAGCGGGTAATATGCATCGAATACCAACGGTTCACCTCTGAAAAGGCTTACCGGCACATCGTTCATCCCTATCTGCTCAAAGAATACCGTAACCGCTGGTACCTGGTTGGATTGAACCACGAACTCAATGAGATACGAACGTATGGCCTTGACCGGATTATTTCAATAGATATGGCACCGGCATCCATTGAATATCGTCCAGGCGACTTTGACCCCTCTTCCTATTTCAGGTCAGTCATCGGTATCAATGCCCCTCAAACAGATCCTGAGCGGGTAATTTTAAAATTCACCCGGTCCCAGGCACAATATATCATTACCCAGCCCATTCATGAAAGCCAGCAGATTACCGAAGAAACAGACGAACATATCAGCTTTACCCTGAACGTTACGCCAACCTATGAGTTTATTTCCATGATCCTGGGGTGGGGAGCGGAAGTGGAGGTCATAGGACCTGGAGAGCTGCGCGACGCCATCAAACAAGTACTTCAGAAAAGTTTAGTGAAGTATGCGGACGGTTAGGGAATCCGAAAACTACTTCTCACCGCCAAGTCGCTAAGGCGCAAAATTTTAAATAATTGAATATGGTATATTTGAGTCTTTGTGCCTTCACGGTAAAATGAAAGATTTGACTTTTCGGAGCAGGCTCAATATTTCAATCATGATAATACTTCTCCTGATTTCTACCATCCTTCTATGAACTATAATTTGACTTTCCGGTAAAAAATCGTTTTTGTCACTTCGGCCGCGGCAATATAAACGATCACGATCAGCAGCAAAAGCATATAGGTGGTGAAGCTGAGTGGAGTAAACCCGAATAAAGCCCCAAGCGGGGTAAAGGGTAATATAAGCGTTATAATGGCAATCGAGAACGTTGCAATCATGAGATATTTCCCGGGCCGGCTTTTAAAGAAGGGTTTCCGGCTCCGGATAACAAGTACAATAATTGAAGCCGAGATAACCGATTCCAGGAACCATCCCGTTCTGAATTGGCCCTCATTGGCCCTTAAGACAAGTAAAAGCAGCCCAAAGGTCAGGTAATCAAACAGGGAGCCCACCAAGCCAAATGTGATCATGAACTTTCGTATGGCCTTGATGTCCCAGCGCCTGGGATAATCAATCATTTCATTATCTACCCTGTCGGTGGCTATGGTCATTTCCGGGAAGTCGGTCATCAGGTTAGTAAGCAAGATCTGCTTGGGGAGTAAAGGAAGAAAAGGTATAAAGAGAGATACTCCCGCCATGCTGAACATGTTTCCGAAATTGGCGCTGGTGGCCATAAACACATATTTCAGCGTATTGGCAAAGGTCGTCCGCCCTTCCTTCACACCCTCGATCAGGACACCGAGATCCTTCTCGAGCAAAACGATATCGGCAGCATCCTTGGCGACATCCGCCGCCGTATCGACAGAAATCCCTATATCGGCTGCATGAAGCGCAGATGCATCGTTGATGCCATCGCCCATATACCCCACCACATTTCCTGATTTCCGGAAAGCAAGGATGATGCGCTCTTTCTGATTGGGTTCTATTTCGGCAAATACATCGGTTGCCCCAACTTGCCTCAGAAGCGCCCCATCGCTCATCCGGCGAAGTTCAGCGCCGGTTAATATTTTAAAATCAGAAAGCCCCATTTTTTTGCTCAGACTGGCGGCGACAAGGTGGTTATCCCCTGTGATAATTTTTAGCGAAACGCCCAGCTTTTTCAGACCGGTTATTGTTTCCGTAATATTTGTCTTAGGCGGATCAAAGAGGGTGAGAAAACCAATAAATGTCATTTCCGTTTCATCACTTTTGTTTATCAGCGAATCCGATGTCAAGGGTTTGTACGCGATGCCCAGGGTACGGAAGCCCTGGTTGCCGAAATCCTCAAAGTGTTTCATGATCTCCTCTTTCACGGATCCCATGTCAACGATGGTTCCTGTATTAGTCTCTGCTTTTGAACAGACTTCAAGGATATTGTCAAGCGCTCCTTTGGTTACCATCAGGCGGTCATTGCCATGAGTAACCGCGATACTCAGCCGCTTCCGGAGAAAATCATACGGAATTTCGTCCATTTTCAGGTATCCGCTCAGGTCAGGGGTGCGATATTTCCGGATGGCTTCATCGATAGGGTTTGTAAAACCAGTTTCGTAGAAGGCATTGAGATAAGCAAACAGAAAAACTTTATCGCTTGATGTTCCGTTAACGCCAAGCGCGGATTTAACCTGAACAATTCCCTCTGTGAGGGTACCGGTTTTATCGGAGCATATTATGTTCATGCTGCCAAAGTTCTCGATCGAAGCAAGGCGTTTGACAATCACCTTTTTCTCAGCCATCTTTTTAGCGCCATGGGCCAGGTTAACGCTGATGATGGCGGGCAATAATTGCGGCGTTAATCCAACCGCAAGCGCCAGGGAAAACAGAAAAGATTCAAGGACAGGGCGGTGCAGATATACATTGATGGCAAATATAATAACAATCAATACCAAAGTGACTTCTCCAAGAAAGTAACCGAATCTCCGGATGCCGCGTTCAAACTCAGTTTCCGGCGCTTTAAGTTTGAGCCGCTCCGATACTTTGCCAAATTCGGTGTTTTTCCCGGTAAAGACGGCCAATACTTTTGCATTTCCGCTTACAATATGGGTTCCCATCCATACCGTGTTTGTTCTTTTTGCCAACGCGGTACCGGCAGGTAATACCGACACATTTTTTTCAACCGGGAAGGTTTCACCGGTCAGCATAGCCTCATCAACAAAAACATCTTTCGATTCCAATATCAGGCAGTCCCCCGGTACAATGTCGCCTGCATTCAGGATTATGATATCTCCGGGAACGATTTCTTCCACGGGGATTTCCTGCTGGTTCCCATCGCGAAGTACCGCAGTTTTTATTTTCACCATGGCTAATAATTTTGCCACCGCGTTGGAAGCGCCATATTCCTGCCAGAAACCAAGGAGCCCGCTTATGAGGACTATGGCAAGAATGATCGATGCGTCAACCATGTTATGCAAAAACAGGGAAAGCCCTGTTGCAAGTAATAAAATGAGAATTATAGGGCTTTTAAACTGAGCAACAAGAAGGGTGAAAGCATCCGATCGCTTTTGTGGTTTAAGGCGGTTGGCGCCAAAGCCAGCAAGCCGCTTTTTTGCCTCGCCGGTTTCAAGGCCGTCGGTTGTTGATTGGAGCTGGCTTATTAGGTCCACACCGGAACTGCTCCAAAAGGATTGAGGAATCTGTTCCACTGATAGTTTTGATTATTGGGCTAAAAAGCCCCCATCAATTTCAAGGGTAGTCCCGGTTATAAATGAAGCATCATCAGAAGCAAGAAATAAAAATCCGGAAGCGACTTCTTCAGGCTTGCCTAAACGTTTCATCGGATGAAGGCCGATGATATATTTTTGAAGCTCTGTATTTTCACTTATCCCGGCATGGAGGAGCATTGGGGTTTCAATGAATGCAGGACAAATTGCATTGACTCTTATCCCTTCAGCTGCATATTCCAGGGCTGCTGTCTGTGTAAGTCCGATGATGCCATGCTTTGATGCAACATAATGCGATGAACCGACAAACCCTATTTTGCCAAGAATAGAGGACATATTGATAATAACGCCTTTCTTTTGCTTTAACATTTGCTCCAATTCATGTTTCATATAATTAAATACGCCACATAAATTTACTCCGATCACACTGTGCCATGCTTCCTCAGGCATATCGCCTACTTTATTCCCCTCACCTCCGATCCCCGCATTATTAAGCGCAATATCGAGCGTCCCAAAGGTGTTGACGACTTTTTGAATGGTTGTCTGTACATGTTTATATACCGACACATCACATTCAATGAAAATGGCTTTGGGGTTTTCCGATTTTATTTCTGTCATTGTCCTTTCGGTGGTTGCGGATTTGAAATCGGCAATGGCTATGTTGGCGCCTTCTCTGGCAGCTGCAATGGCACAGGCCTTGCCAATGCCTGATAATCCCCCGGTGATAAACACCGTTTTATTTTCGAATTTTTTCATCTTGCTTTTTCTGTTTTTGTTGTTTTATAAAATACTCCTGCATTAATTACCTTGTCGGTCCAGGCGAAGCCTTGTTACATGATTCGAATAGCGCCATCAGGGAATCCCGATAGCATGACATTTACTTCATGAAGCCAGAAGTATCAACTACCGATAAAAGGCATGTTTGATCATCGGCTATAACGATGCCTTCCATATATACAAAGCGTGGTGATTTATTATCATGACCAAGCATTATCTTGCATGATTCTTTGGCATTACTGGTATATACTTTTTGAAAAAAATCGTCAAAAACCAGTTTTGATTCTTCGGGAACAAATAGCTTAAATCTGGTATTTACCAGACTAAAACGTTTATCGCCCAGCAACTCTGCAGCGGTAAAGTTCAGCTCGCCTATCATACCGTTCCGATCAAGCGTTAAAAATCCCACCGGGGCAAAATCGTACAAAAGCGTATATCTTTTAAGGGCAGTTTCCGCCAATTCGGCTGCCCTGTGAAGTTCTTCATTCTGCATTTCAAGTTCGATCTGGTGTACCTGTAGTTCATGAAGGAGTCTCTTTGTATCAGGTTCCATTAATTCCTTGTCTATTTGTTTCTGCTTTATTTTCAGTTTTTCTTCAGCCTTGATTCGTAACATTTGAGTATCCGAGAGGGCAAGTTCTTTTTTTTTCATAGTTACATCATTTTTTCCGTATTAGGATCATTCCTGTTGCCATATTCATTCTGTTGAGCAGTACTTTTACCGACCATTCAATGGGGATATTCCCTTCGCCTGCTATTGCCTGCGTTTTTATTTTTCCATCGATCGGCATCCTCAGCAATCTTGCTATATTCAATTCGGTCTTTTTTCGTACCGGTTCCGGGATAAACAGCTGAAAATAATTTTGATTTACAACTTCTTCATATTTCCTGCCGAAAAGTCGTTCAGCTTCATGATTAAACTCCAGGATCTTTCCGTCAATGGACAATTTAATTATTACTTCTGATGTCAAATTTAAAAACAAATGGTTCATCTGCTCTGATTCATACAATTTTGTTTCAACATGATTGAGATCAGAAATATTGATAAAAGTGATGACAAGGCCATCTATCCTGTCGTCGAAGGTCCGATAAGGCATAATACGGATTGAAAACCATCGACCGTCAAGGGTGGGGATTGGTTTTTGTATGAAAATGAGCGTTCTGAGCACTTCGAGGGCATCCGATGTCAATTCAGGATAAACAAGGTCGGAAACCAGATCGGTAAAAGGGCGTCCGATATCGCTTTTTATCAGTTTAAAGATTTTTGTTGTCTGATCAGTATAACGCCGGATTTTTAATTCTTTGTCGAGGAACAACGTGGCGATATCGGTACTATTGAGCAAGTTTTTCATATCGTTGTTTACCCGTGAAAAATCATCCACCTTCGACTGTAACTCAGCGTTCACGGTTTGAAGTTCTTCATTCAGGCTTTGCATCTCTTCTTTTGAAGTCGTAAGTTCTTCGTTGGTCGATTGTAATTCTTCATTGGTCGATTGTAATTCCTCATTGGTTGATTTCAGTTCTTCCTGCGAAGTTTGCATTTCCTCAAGCGTGCCCTGCATTTCTTCACGGGTTGCTTGCAGCTCTTTTTCCAATTCCGATTGTTTGATAAAATTCAGCTCCTTCCCCACATTTTTTTCTTTAAGGTTTATATCTTGAGATTCAGGTATATCAGTAAAAATAATCATGATAGCGCCGTGCAGGGAATCAGGTTTATCAATCCAATGAATGGTTACATCAAGGGTTTGTGCCCCGCTGTTTGTCCCTGCTTTAATATGGCGTAAAATAACGGTTTCTTTTTTAATGATGGCTTTGTGGAAAGCGACGGGTAATTCTGTACGCAAACCTTCGTGCAACATGGCGAAAATATTCAGGTTGGCTTTACCAACCGCTGGTTCCAGATATTTTCCCGTATGCCCGCTGAAATACAGGATGTCTCCGTTTTCATTCACCAAAACACCGGCAGGCGCATAATGATCCAGCAACAATTGATCGGCAATTTTCTGAATATTCAGGGTTGATCCGGGTGGAAGTGGTTTTTCAATTTTTGCCGATTGGGTTCGTGAAAAGGAGGAAGGAAAATCGAATAATTCAGGTAGCAGTATGGAAACAGAACGTTCATAAATTTTCAATTTGCTGTCTATCGTTGTAAAAAGAGAGCTCTGTGTCCCAAGTGTTTCAGAATTGCCAAGGACCAGGATCCCATCAGGGCCGAGACTGTAGTAAAAGAGCCCTAACAATTTTTTCTGCAATTCCGGTTCCATGTAGATCAGCAGGTTCCTGCACGAAAGGAAATCGATCTTGGTAAAGGGCGGATGCATAATAATGTTGTGTTGTGCGAACACTATTGTTTCCCTTATTTCAGAATTAACGAGATAGCCCTCTTCGGTCCTGGTAAAAAAACGATTCAGCCGTTCTGGTGTTACATCGGCCGAGATATTTGCAGGGAATATACCTCTTCTTGCAATTCCGATAGCATCATTATCGAGATCGGTGGCAAATACCTGTAAGGAGAGCCCTCCATGGGGATTGATTTTTTCAAGGACTTCTTTAAATACCATAGCCAGGGAATAGGCCTCTTCTCCGGTAGAACATCCGGGTATCCAGGCCCTGAGGATTGAACCATCCTGCCGGTTTGCGATTATTCCCGGGATAACATTCTCTTTCAACTTTTCCCATACAGGCGCATCGCGGAAAAAATTAGTAACGCCAATGAGCAATTCCTTAAAAAGGATCTCCACTTCCCTGGTGTTTTCCTGCAAAAAGCTGACGTAGGAGGATATTTTGCCTATTTTATGAACCCCCATCCGTCTTTCAATACGACGATATACTGTGTTTTTTTTGTACTGCGAGAAATCATTTCCGGTATGAGTCCTAAGGATAATAATAATTTTATCAAGAGCGCTTTTTTCTTTAATTTCAATTTCCAGGTCTGATTTGATAACAGGAATGTGTTTTAAGAAATCAATGAGCTTTCCAGGAAGTTCATGCGCCGGAGCTATAATATCGATCAGCACAGAATCGATGGCATTCCGGGGCATGCTGTCAAATTTTGCCGTAGCGGGATCTTGCGCCATCACAATCCCGTTGTTTTCTTTAATGGCGCGGAGGCCTATACTCCCGTCAGATCCCATACCTGAAAGAATGAGGCCTATTCCTCTTTCGTGGCAGTCAGAGGCAAGGGACCTAAAGAAAAAATCTATCGGAAGGCGAAGTCCTCTTGCCTCTATTGGTTCAAACAGATGAAGTACGCCTTTTAATATAGACATACTCTTGTTTGGAGGGATTACATATACACAGTTAGGCGCCACCGCCATACGGTCCTTTCCCTGAAATACCTCCATTTTCGAAATTCGCTGGAGTAATTCCGGCAGCATACCCTTCTGGGTAGGATCGAGATGTTGGATAACGACAAATGCCATTCCGCTATCTTCAGGCACATGACATAGAAATTGTTCCAGCGCTTCCAATCCGCCAGCCGATGCGCCAATACCGACTATTGGAAACCGACCGGTATCTGAATCCGCTTTTCTTGATCCTGAAATGATTGTCGTTTCCATCGATAAGGTGTCAATGCGTGATGAAAGTATAAAATTGCATAATGAACCGCGTTAATTATCGGATAAATACCGAAATTACAAATTATCCGATAATATAAGTTTATCCTGTCTGTACTTTCCCATGGTTAATCTTGCCATCAGGTAACTCACCGTTGACTCCGCTCCCTGGTTGAGGTTCACATGGGTTTCTTCAAGTCCGTCATAACAACCGCCCGTACAAGGGTTATATACAATCTGGTGCAAACGGTTCTTACCCAGGAACCAATTAAAAGCGATCACCATTTTTAAACGGTAGTTTTCATCCTCTAAAACATCATAAAATTTACTCAGGGTCATGACGGTATAGGCAACATCAATGGGTTGTTCGCCAAAATGACCTGCTACCTGGCCCTTTTGAAGCCAGTTTTTGTTGGAAATCACCTCTATCCCTTTCTCATTAAAGGTTTGTGACAATAGAAAGGCCAACGACGACAGGGCGATCTCTTTATAGATTGGCCCTCCGGTCAGCAACCATGAATAAAGCATGGCCTCCGGCAATATGCTGTTGGCATAGGTCAAATAACCCTCAAACCATGTCCATTGTTCATTCGACTCATGCTTATACATCTGCACCAGACGATTTGCGAATAACCTTATAAGGTCGATATTTTCGGGTGACTTTTTAGCGCTTTGATAGTAATAGAGGCCTTTTATTGCGAAAGCCATAGCCCGCGTGGAAAAGACAGTATCAAAACGGGAACGGGTTTTCTTCAGGATCGCTTCGGCTTCTGATACAATACGCCCGGGGAGAAGGCCTGTTAAGGATACCACATATCCCAGCGCCCAGACGGCCCTTCCGTTGGCATCATCGAGGTTCGTCAGTCCATTCTGTTCCGTATAGTGGAGATCCTTGTCAACATAATTTAGAAAGTCACCGGCCGGCTGCTGGCAATACTTTATAAAGCCAAGATATTTCCTTATTTCATTAATATATGTATTATCGCCTGTTTGTTTAAAATACATACACATAGCCACCAAGGCCCTGGCATTATCATCCAGGGTATAACCAGAATTGATATCGGGTTGATTGATTTTCGAAAATTGAATGATCCCGGTACCGGTTGTCATCTTCAGGAAGTGATCAAGCTTGACTGGCGGAAGGTTGTATCGTATTGCTATTGTATTTCCAGCCATGTTTTTGAAAAGCATGGCATGCGCAACGGCAGAATTTTCCCAGACTGTCGAAACAATTTTTTCCAGGGTATTGGAACTGAGGTTCCTTCTTAATGGTTCATTGTTAAGTAACCGGATCACGCCATTGGATAGTTGTTGTGAATTGCAGAAATCAAAAATTATTCCGGTATCCTTGGTCAATACCTCCCGCGCATGGGGTATGGGTGTGGAAATGATGGGGCAGGCACAGCTCATGGCATACACAAAAGTCCCGCTCACGGCCTGGTTGGGATCGTTTGTTGTAAAGAGATAAATATCGGTAAGTTGCAAATATTCAAGCAGGTCCGGTAAAGCAAGGTAATTATTTATAAATATCACATGGTCCTGAAGTGAATCATCCGCGACCATTTTCTCAAGGCTTTCCCGGTATTTTTCACCTTCCCGCCTGACCACTTCGGGATGTGTTTTACCGATAATCAGAAAAACAACCTCAGGGTTTTGTTCTATAATAGCGGGTAATGCTTCCAGCGTGGTTTCTATGCTCTTTCCGGAACTAAGCAGGCCAAAGGTGGTAAGTACTTTACGGTTAACCAGCCCATATTTCTTTTTTAAATATTTTTTATTTAAATGGGGTACCAGGTGTGTGCCATGGGCTATCATCGAAATTTTTTCCTGAGGTATGCCATATTCTTCCATCAGGATCCCGGCAGAAGTATGGGTCATCACAACAACCGACGCGCAGGCATCTGCAATAGCTTTAACTTTGGATTTTAATTTTTTATCCGGATGAGGTAAAACCGTATGAAAAACAACAATTACAGGATTCGTAAGTATTTTCAGGAACTGAAGGAAGGCCTTTTCCTGTTCTTTAAAAAAACCGAACTCATGTTGGATCAGAACAATCTTAATATGGCTGTCATGGTTTATTGAACGGGCTAAAATCGGGTATTCTGTATCGCGGGAAGTGTCAAGGATAAACTTAACTTCATCAGGGTAATCATAGCTGGCCTTTCCTGACTCCAATGCACAAACTTTTATAGATAATGAATTGCTGAATTTATCATGAAGCGCCATGATCAGATCCTGCGAATAGGTAGCAATACCGCATACCCGTGGTGGATAGGAAGTTACAAATAGGATTTCAGCCAGTTTGGCGGAATCAATTTTGTTTTTAATCATTCGAAGTATAATTTAACAATTCGGCAACCAGGTCAGGCAAACGCACATACGCACAGGCAATCACGCTGTCGGCAGCTCCATAATAAATAAAAAGTGTTTCCCCGAATAAAGCAGAACCGGTAGGGAAAACCACGTTATTTACCTCACCGATCAATTCCCATTCATATTCAGGGTAAAAAAACGGATAAGGCAGGCGGGCAATTTCCTTCGATGGGTCCTTTAAGTCGAGCAAGGCAGCACAGGCGGAATAAACGCGCCCCTTCAAAGTTTCCTGCACACCATGATAGATAAGCAGCCATCCGTGTTCTGTTTCAATCGGGGGACATCCTGCCCCTATATAATTTGACTCATGAGGATAAACAGGATCGAGCGCGATATGATCCTGCAGGTTGATAAGGTAATCCTCCCAGAATTCT
>JALNWE010000044.1 GCA_023231065.1 Bacteroidales bacterium | reverse complement strand
GGAGCTTCACCCTGTTTGGCAGCCGTCCCCGAATTTTCCTACCTTTGTCTTTTAAAACGAGCAACCATGTCTGACAATATCGAACCTGTACGCTGCCTGATCATCGGATCGGGCCCTGCAGGCTATACCGCCGCCATTTATGCTGCCCGCGCCGACCTGAAACCGGTCGTTTACCAGGGAATGCAACCCGGCGGCCAGCTTACTATCACCACCGACATTGAGAACTTCCCGGGGTACCCCAACGGCATCTCAGGCCGGGCTATGATGGATGAATTTAAACAACAGGCTGAGCGGTTCGGCGCCCGCGTACGTTTTGGGGTCATTACCAGCGTCGATCTTTCAAAACGGCCGTTTGTTGTTGAAGCCGACGACGGAAAAACCATCCATGCCGAAACGATTATTGTTGCTACCGGCGCATCGGCCAAATGGCTATGTTTGGAATCAGAAAAGAAATATATGGGGATGGGCGTTTCAGGATGCGCTACCTGCGACGGCTTCTTTTACCGCGGCCAGGATGTGGCCATCGTTGGGGGAGGCGATACCGCCGCCGAAGAAGCAACCTACCTAGCTAAACTGTGCCGGAAAGTCTATATGGTCCATCGCCGGAATGAACTGAGGGCATCCAGGGCCATGCAGCATAAGGTACTCAACACGCCAAACATCGAGATGCAATGGGATAGCGTCCCCGAAGAGGTCCTGGGAGACGATGATGGCGTTAACGGGCTCCGGATATTGAATGTAAAAACCGGTGAAACCAAAGATCTTCAGGTCACCGGCTTTTTCGTGGCTATCGGCCATCATCCCAATACCGCGATCTTTGCCGGCCAACTCGACCTGGACGAAATGAACTATATCAAAACCAAACCGGGAACCACCCAGACAAACATCCCCGGGGTCTTTGCAGCAGGCGACGTACAGGACCACCACTACCGCCAGGCCATCACCGCGGCAGGATCTGGATGCATGGCAGCAATAGAAACGGAGAGGTTTTTAACAAATAACAAATGACGATTTACGGTTTTCATAGCAGACGCTGGTTTAAATCTACATTTTCAATTCATCCCTCATGATAACCTTTTTTAAAGTACCTTCCTTTGTATTCGCGGTTGAAAGCCATGAAAAGCTGCCTGAAGTTGTTGTTCAGAAGCTTTCCTGGTTGTTCGGCGGCGCTGAATGTCTAAGCGGCAAAGCATTATCGGGTCGTTTTCTGGGCCCGCGTCGCGAAATGATCACCCCCTGGGGCACCAACGCCGTGGAGATCACGCAGAACATGGGAACCGACGGGATCACCCGAATTGAAGAATTCAAAGATATTCCACCCGTAGGATCAGATCGTAATCAGATCCAATCATCAGATACCAACCCAGACATATCATCAGATCGCAATTCAATCCCGGACCACGATCCGATGCTTCAGCATATCTATAAAGGTCTGGACCAGGAGATCTTTACTATTCACCTGGAGCCGGAACCTGTCCATGCCATCGAAGATATCCGGTCTTACGCGGATGCACAGGGATTGGCTCTCAGCGATGAAGAGATCGGTTACCTGGCCGAACTCAGTCAGAAACTTGACCGCCCCCTTACCGACAGCGAGGTATTTGGTTTTTCGCAGGTCAATTCAGAGCATTGCCGGCATAAGATCTTCAACGGTACTTTCATCATCAATGGGAAAGAGATGCCGGAATCACTTTTTTCCCTGATCAAAAAAACAGCGAAAGAACATCCCAATTTCATTGTCTCAGCCTATAAAGATAATGTTGCCTTTATCCTCGGTCCTGATATCGAGCAATTTGCCCCGCGAAAACAAAATGTAGCCGATTTTTTTACGATTAAAAATATCGATTCGGTCATCAGCCTGAAGGCGGAGACCCACAATTTCCCTACTACGGTGGAGCCTTTCAATGGGGCTGCGACCGGGAGTGGGGGAGAGATCCGCGACCGGATGGCAGGTGGAAAGGGCAGTATCCCGGTGGCAGGGACAGCGGTTTATATGACCTCCTATCCCCGGTTGGAAGGTGGCCGTTCCTGGGAGAAAATGACGGAAGCCCGTCCCTGGCTTTATAAGGCCCCCGCGGAGATCCTGATCAAGGCTTCGAACGGCGCCAGCGACTTTGGCAATAAATTCGGTCAACCCCTGATCTGCGGTTCTCTATTGACATTCGAACATGATGAGAACGGGAAATTCCATGGCTATGACAAAGTCATCATGTTAGCCGGAGGAATTGGCTATGCCCGTAAGGAGGATAGCCTGAAAGAGATTCCTGAGGAAGGGGAGTGCATCATCGTCCTGGGTGGCGATAACTACCGGATCGGAATGGGAGGAGGGGCTGTTTCGTCGGTGGCAACCGGTGAATATGGCAATACCATTGAACTGAATGCCGTGCAACGGTCGAACCCCGAAATGCAGAAACGGGTCTTCAATGCCATCCGGGCTATGGCCGAGATGGATAAAAATCCCATCATTTCCATCCATGACCATGGCGCCGGGGGACATCTCAATGCCTTGTCCGAACTGGTTGAAGGGACCGGCGGGGAGATCTATATCGATGCCCTGCCCATCGGCGATCCCACCCTTTCGGCGAAAGAGATCGTCAGCAACGAATCGCAGGAGAGGATGGGATTGCTCATCCGCGAAGAAGATCTGAAAGTGTTGAAAGAGATAGCCGGACGCGAACGGGCGCCGTTGTATGAAGCCGGTATAACCACCGGGGACCATCAGTTGGTATTCAGTGACCGGAGGAATGGAAGTTGCCCGATCAACCTCAGGCTGGAGGATTTCTTCGGAAAGCCACCCAGGACCATCATCCGCGATAAAACATATATATCGCTCTTTTCACAGCCCGCCTATAATCCGGTATATCTGATGGAGTACCTGGAAGAGGTATTGCAAATGGAATCGGTAGCCTGTAAGGATTGGCTGACCAACAAGGTGGACAGGGCTGTATCCGGAAAGGTTGCCAAACAACAAAGTTGTGGGCCTGTCCAACTCCCGCTTAACAACCTGGGTGTTGTAGCCCTGGATTACCGGGGAGTAAAAGGTATTGCCACTTCGCTGGGCCATGCGCCGGTAGCGGCCATGATCGACCCGGCTGCCGGATCCCGGTTATCCATCGCGGAAGCCCTGACCAACATCATCTGGGCGCCACTTACCCACGGGCTGAAAGGTGTTTCATTATCAGCCAACTGGATGTGGCCCAGTAAAAATCCAGGGGAAGATGCCCGCCTCTATGCAGCTGTGAAGGCTGTGAGCGACTTTGCCATTGAATTGGGGATCAACATTCCAACGGGAAAAGACTCCTTATCGATGACGCAGAAATACCCGGGCGGAAAGGTGGTCTATGCCCCTGGTACCGTGATCATCTCTGCCGTTGCCGAAGTATCGGATGTGAAAAAGGTGGTCAGCCCGGTTTTGCTTGACGATCCTGATTCCAGGCTCTTCTATATCGATTTTTCGCGGGGAACGATGAAATTAGGAGGAAGCAGTTTTGCCCAGGTTGTCAATGCCATCGGAAATGAAACCCCGACAGTGAAAGATTCAGACTATTTCGTCCGCGCTTTTGAAGTGGTACAACGGATGATTTCGGAGGGATTGATCCTGTCAGGCCACGATATTTCGGCGGGAGGGTTGATCACGACTTTACTTGAAATGACTTTTCCCCTTACCGGTCCAGGTATTACAGCCGATCTGACTTTATTGAAGGAAAGTGATGGCATTAAATTGCTTTTCAGCGAAAACCCCGGCATCATAATCCAGGTCAGGGACGTTGAAAAGGTAAAAAAATACATGCAGTTAGCCAGGGTGGATTGTATCCCTATTGGTTCGGTAAGCAACGAACGGACGGTGGCCATTAAAAACGGGGCGGATAATTATTCGTTCGACATTGATGAGCTGCGCGATGTCTGGTTTAAAACCTCGTATCTGCTTGATTGTAAACAGTCCGGTGAAAAAATGGCGCTGGAACGGTTCAGGAACTATAAACTGCAACCCCTGCAATTCAGGTTTGATGAGGGGTTTACCGGAAAGTTTACCGGGTATAATATCGACCCGGAGCGGAGATCCCCTTCCGGGATCAAGGCCGCCATCATCCGCGAAAAAGGAGTGAACCGCGACCGCGATATGGCGTGGGTATTATATTTGGCAGGGTTTGACGTCAAGGATATCCACATGACCGATCTTATTTCCGGTCGCGAAAACCTCGAAGATGTGAATTTCATTGCCTTTGTTGGGGGATTTTCCAATTCCGATGTCCTGGGCTCAGCCAAAGGCTGGGCTGGCGCTTTCCTGTACAATGAAAAGGCAAAGCTGGCCCTGAACAATTTCTTTAAACGCGAAGATACGCTGAGCCTGGGCGTCTGCAATGGCTGTCAACTCCTTGTTGAGCTGGGGCTGATTTACCCCGGACTGACAAAGCGCCCGAAAATGTCATGGAACAGTTCGAATAAATTCGAGTGTGCATTTTTGGGGGTGGATATTCTTCCGAACCATTCGGTGATGTTGCAATCGTTAGCCGGATCGAAACTGGGTATCTGGGTGGCACATGGCGAAGGGAAATTCAATTTTCCGGAACCGGAAGAAAGTTATCATATCCCGGCCAAGTTCAGCTATCATGAATATCCTGGCAATCCGAACGGCTCCCAGTTCGATGCAGCCTGTATCGCTTCGCGCGACGGGCGGCACCTGGCCATCATGCCTCATTTGGAGGATTCCATCCTCCCCTGGCAATGGCCTTTTTATCCCCCCGACCGTACCAGGGATGAAATAACACCCTGGATCGAAGCGTTTGTAAATGCCAGAAAGTGGATCCAAAATAAATATTGATTCAAGAAAAGATATCTATAACAATGAAGAAAACTATTTTAGTTACTGGCGCAACGAGTGGGTTTGGTAAGGCGATTACTTTAAAATTTGCGCAGAATGGAGACAACCTGATTATTACCGGCCGACGGAAAGAACTTTTAGATGATGTTGCCAAAGAATTGGTGCTGACTTATAATGTAGAAGTATTACCCTTGTGTTTTGATGTCAGGAAACAGGAGGAGGTACAGGAAGCCATCGGTGGCCTCCCTGCCAAATGGAAAAAGATCGATATCCTGATAAATAATGCAGGACTTGCCGTGGGACTGGGCCCGATCCAGGAAGGCCTCATCGATGACTGGGAAAGGATGATCGACACCAATGTCAAGGGATTGCTTTATATGACGCGGTTGGTGGCCCCCCTGATGGTGGCCCGGAACAAAGGGCACATTATAAATATTGGTTCTATCGCGGGCAGGGAAGTGTATCCAAACGGAAATGTATATTGCGGTACGAAATTCGCGGTCGATGCCATTACAAAGGGAACCCGAGTCGATCTCCTGACCCATAACATAAAAGTTACACAAATAGCTCCCGGCGCTGCCGAAACTGAGTTCTCGCTGGTGCGTTTCAAGGGCGATAAAGAGCGGGCCGATAATGTTTATAAGGGATTCACCCCCCTTACAGGCGCTGATGTTGCCGAAGTAGTTTACTATGTCACTACCCTTCCGGACCACTTCAATATCAATGATATAGTGATCATGCCCACCGCGCAGGCCGATACAATGCATTTCTACAAACGGTAGGAAATTATTTTTTTTCTTATCATTGCATTGCAAATCAGGGAATAATCCCGGCTTAATTTATTTCTTATATGGAAATTACCCGCATCTTTGACCTCTTGCCTTATCATGAATTGCACTTCAAACCCAAGGATGATGTGATCGCATCAAAAGAAAATGGCGCCTGGGTAAAATACAGCATCAAACAATACCGGGAAAGGGTGGATGCTATCAGTTATGGTTTTTTGGCTTCCGGCGTTCAGCCAGGCGATAAAATTGCACAGATAAGCACCAACAGGGTTGAATGGAATATCTTGGATATGGCGATCCTGCAGGTTGGGGCCGTTCATGTGCCGATTTATCCTACTATCAGCGAGTCTGATTACAAGTTTATCCTGAATCATGCCGAGGTTACTTATTTATTTGTTTCGGGGGCAGATTTGTTGCGGAAGATACAGCATATCCTTCCGGAAATATCGACCATGAAAGATGTCTTTACCTATAAGGAGGACCAGGGATTTCGGAACCTGAAAGAGTTGATAGGGCTGGGACGGAAAAATCCCGATACGGAATTATTGGAACAAAGGAAAGCGGCCATTACCGGCGAGGATGTTGCCACCCTCATTTATACTTCCGGGACTACGGGCAATCCCAAGGGAGTTATGCTGACGCACCATAACATTATTTCGAATTTCATTGGAGTTTCCTATATCCCTCCTTTTGGAGAGACTGCCAAAGCGCTGAGTTATCTTCCGCTTTGTCATGTTTATGAACGGATGATGAATTACCTGTATCAATATCTTGGATTTTCCATCTATTATGCTGAAAATATCGGCACCATTACGGATAACCTGAAGGAGCTCAGGCCGGAAATTCTCACGACCGTTCCCAGGCTTCTGGAAAAGATCTATGAGAAGATATATGCCACCGGGCACAAACTTACCGGGACCAAACGTTGGATTTTTTTCTGGGCGCTTCACCTGGCCTTGCGCTACGAACTGAAAGGCGCCAATGGTTGGTGGTATGAAGTGAAACGTAAATTTTATGACAGGCTGGTTTATGTGAAGTGGAGGGAAGCGTTGGGAGGAAAACATTTGCTGATAGTATCGGGTGGCGCTGCGTTACAGCCCAGGCTTGCCAGGCTGTTCACCTGTGCCGGTATTGATATTATTGAAGGATACGGACTTACCGAGACTTCCCCGGTTATTGCCGTTAGCGATTTCACGGAGCATGGCATCAAATTTGGCACGGTTGGACCGGTTTTACGCGGCGTCAAGGTTAAAATTGCGGATGACAGCGAGATCCTGGTCCGCGGGCCCAACGTGATGAAGGGATATTACAAAAGTCCGGAAATGACTAAAAATGCTATAGATCCTGAGGGATGGTTCCATACCGGGGACCTGGGACGGATTGAGCCCGAAGGACAACTGTGGATCACCGGACGTAAAAAGGAACTGTTCAAAACCTCTTTCGGAAAATATGTCAGTCCACAGGTCATCGAAGAATCTTTTAAAGAATCGCTTTTCATCGATCAGATGATCGTTGTTGGCGAAAACCAGAAATTTGCCGGGGCCCTGATCGTACCTGATTATACTTTTCTTAAATCATGGTGTGCCGCCAAGGAGATCCCCTATACAACCAATGCCGAAATGGTGAAACTTGCCAGGATCAGGAAACGTTTTCAGGCAGAGATCAACCATTTCAACAAATTATTTGGCGATACCGAGAAAATTAAAACCTGGGATCTCCTCGAAGATGAGTGGTCGTTTGAAACAGGAGAGATCACTCCGACATTAAAACAAAGACGGTCCTTTATTCTATCAAAGTACCAGGACCGCATTACGGGATTATTTAAATAGGATACAGCCTATGGAGCACGTCACCCGGTTGTTCGATCTGTTGGACCTATACCGCGATGAGTTCAATTCCCTTGACACATTGTTCAGTATTAAAAAAGGGAAGAAATGGATTTCATATACGGCATCTGACTACCTGGAATACAGCCGCTTGATCAGTCTTGGTTTTTTATCCATGGGGGTGAAGGAAGGAACGAAAATTGCCACCGTGATGCTCAATTGTCCCGAATGGAATTTCTTCGACATGGGTATCATGCAGACCGGCGCCATTCAGGTACCCATTTATCCTAATGTAAGTGAAAGCGCCTACCATTATATTCTGAATGATGCCAGGGCAGAATATCTTATTGTATCAAATGCCGCCATCTATTCAAGGATTTGCAATGTCATCCGGAATATTTCCACCATCAAAGGGATTTTTTCCATTGAACGGGTGGCAGGGGTAAGGAATTGGTCAGAGATCCTTGAAGCGGGAAGAAAGTTTGAAAACCCGGATAAGCTCGAAACGATCAAGGCTTCCATCCGGCCCGAAGAGATGGTCTCCATCATCTATACATCGGGTACCACGGGAAGGCCTAAAGGAGTGATGTTATCACATCATAATTTTGTATCGAACTTCCTGGACATTCGCGCCATCATGCCCCTTGAAAAAGGCGACCCGGCAATCAGTTTTCTCCCGCTTTGTCATGTCTATGAACGCATTGCAGGGTACGTTTTTCAGTCTTTCGGGGTATCGGTTCATTATATTCAGGATTTGGATGATCTTCCTGTTTGTATCAGGGAAATTAAACCTTATGCATTTGCTGCCGTTCCCCGCGTACTGGAAAAAGTTTATGAAAGAATGCTTGCCCGCGGCCGTAAACTGAAATGGCCACTGAAAACGCTCTTCTTCTGGGCTATACGGCAGGGTCATAAATATGAGCTGGATCAGTCAAGGGGATGGTTTTACCGGGTTAAATTGTGGATTGCCAATACCCTGGTATTTTACAGGTGGAGGAACGTCTTAGGCGGCAGGATAAAATTTATCGTTTCCGGAAGCGCTATGCTGCACCCGCGTCTGACAAGAATTTTCTGGGCATCCGGCATACCGGTCCTGGATGCTTATGGTTTGACTGAAACCTCACCGGGTATAGCCATGTCGCATTTCGGGCAAGGTGGTGTCAAATTCGGGACCGTCGGACCGCCTTTAGCCCATGTGCAGGTAAAGATCGCCGAAGATGGAGAGATCCTGGTCAAGGGCCCCGGCGTGATGCTGGGCTATCTCAATCGTCCCGAAAAGACTGCTGAAGTCATGGATGAAGAGGGATGGTTCCATACCGGCGATATCGGGGTGATGGAAGACGGGAAATACCTCCGGATCACGGATCGGAAAAAGGAGATCTTTAAAACTTCAACCGGGAAATATATCGCTCCACAGGTCATTGAACAAAAATTCAAAGAATCACCGTTCATTGAGCATATCATGGTCATCGGCGAAAATAAACCATACACGGCAGCCTTGATCATCCCCAACTTTGAATACCTGAAAAACTGGTGTGCGATCAAACATGTCGGTTTCGGCTGCCGTGAAAAGGCCGTCCTGAACCCGCAGATCATAAAAAGGATCAAACGCGAAGTGGACTGGTTTAACCAGGATCTCGGACAAACGGAAAAGATCAAGAAATTTCATCTTCTGGCGTGCGAATGGAACATGGACACCGGCGAATATTCCCCGACCTTAAAACTCCGGCGTAAATTCATTCTGGAGCGGTATAAAAAGATCATCGAAGAGACCTATCGTTCCACCGGAAATACTAATCGCCGGAAATCCGCTAATGGAGGATTTTGAAAATAAGCTCTTTCATCAGCTCCCCGTCCCCTGCATAGGTCGCGTTGCTGTCAACGCCCTTTGATTTCAGGTCGTATTCACGGAGGATTGAAATGATCCGCATGACACGCGGGACCGGGAAGCTTCGTGCCGCCTGCTGGTAATCGCTGACAAAGAAAGGGTTGACGGATAGCGCGGCCGCGGCTGAATTACGCGATTTATCAGAAAGATAGTGATAGGTCAGGATCTTTGAAAAGAAGGAAAATAAAATGGGGATCACTTTAACCAGGGGATTTTCACGGGGATTGGCCGCAAAATGGAGGATGATCCGGTTTGATTTGACAACGTCTTTCTGAGCCAGGGCTTTCTGAAGCTCAAATACATTATAATCCTTGCTGATGCCGATGTTCTTTTCAATATCTTCTTCCGTGATGGTAGAACCGGGATCAAGGTTGATCAACAGTTTCCGGATCTCGTTGACGATCTTTCCCAGGTCGGCACCCAGGAATTCAGTTAGCAATGCGGCTGCTTTCGGGTTGATGGAATAATTCAGGCCCTGAAGATAGTGGCTGATCCAGTCAGGTATTTTATTGTCATAAAACCGGTTTGACTCAAAAATAACGCCCTGCTTTTCAATCGATTTATAAAATGTTTTTCGTTTATCGAGTTTCGCGTATTTATAACACAGCACGAGAATGGTTGATTTCAGTGGATTTTCTGCATATAACTGAAGCTCTTCAATCCGATCGAGTTCCTGTACTTCCTTGACGATCAGTACCTGGTAATTGGCCATCATGGGAAAGCGTCGAGCGTAACTGATGATGGTCTGAACGTTTGAATCTTTACCATAGACGATGGTTTGGTTGAACTCTTTTTCGAGCTCGTTCAGCACGTTTTGCTCAATGTAGTCCGAAATGAGGTCGATGAAATAGGATTCTTCCCCCTGCAAAAAATAGATGGGATGATAGATCTTGTTTTTCAGATCATTCATCAGTTGATCAAAACTGATTTCACTTTTTCCGGCCATATAATGCTGTCAGATAGTAAGCGATTCTCCTTAATCAAATCTCAGGTGCTTGACGGAAAGCTTTTTCTCCATGAGGTCGTTCATGGTTTCGATCCCGATTTTAAGGTGATCCTCGGTAAATTTCTCTGTTACTTTTCTATCGCTGACCTGGGTTTTAATGCCGCTGCCGACCATAGGCTGATCGGATACAAGAAGCAAGGCCCCGGTTGGGATCTGGTTGGCAAACCCCACTATGAAAAGGGTAGCGCTTTCCATATCAATGGCAATCGCACGGGTGATGCGGAGAGATTCTTTAAATTTCTCATCATATTCCCATACCCGGCGGTTGGTGGTATAAACGGTTCCGGTCCAGTAATTTTTCCGGTGGTTCGTGATGATGGTCGACATGATTTTTTGCAGGTTAAATGCCGGAAGGGCAGGGACCCTCTCCGGGAAATAATCATCCGATGTCCCATCACCCCTGATGGAAGCAATGGGCATGATCAGATCACCTACCTTGCATTTTTTCTTCAGTCCACCACATTTACCTAAAAACAAGGCCGCTTTGGGCTTCACTGCTCCCAGCAGATCCATGATGGTAGCGGCATTGGGGCTTCCCATTCCGAAATTGATGATGGTGATCCTGCCGAAGGTTGCACTGGGCATGGCCCGGTCTTTCCCGTTAACGGGAACATTATTCCATTTGGCAAAGATCTCGACATAACGGTTGAAATTTGTCAGCAGGACAAAATCCCCGAACGTCTCAAGCGTTGTACCGGTATAACGCGGCAACCAGTCATCAACGATCTCTTTCTTCGTCTTCATAACTCTTTTTTTTGGCTGATGCCTGAATTAAAAGTACACAAACTTACATAATTATCCGATCCGAATTTCCGGTTTTTATCGTAAGTTTGTATCTGTGCCATGATGCATCCTCTTAATTTACCAACTATTACCCCCCGTGTACGGTCGTTGGAGACTGGGACAAAGGAGATTTTTGATCCTTTCCGGAAAAAGTTTGTCCGCCTGACCCCTGAGGAATGGGTCCGCCAGCACTTCCTCGGTTTCATGGTTGACCAATTGGGTTATCCGGCCTCCCTGATCGTGGTGGAAGCCTCTTTGATCTTTAACCGCATGACCAAAAGATTCGACATCCTGGCTTATACAACCACTGGAAAACCCTGTCTCGTGGTTGAATGCAAAGCCCCATCCATTGCGATCACCCAGCACGTTTTCGACCAGGTGGCCATGTACAATATGACGCTCACGGTCAACTATCTGGTGGTAACCAATGGATTAACCCATTTTGCCTGTTCCATCGACCACCAAAAAAGAACCTACGGGTTCCTGAAGGAAATACCGGCTTATAAAGAGGTGGAAAGGGGATCAGGGTAAAATGAAAGATTTGACATTTCGGAGTCGGCTCGATACGATCGATTTGATACTTGTTATTTAGCAGTAAACATGTTTGTTAGCAAAAATCCGGAAGGTTTGGACAGCACATCGGCACATCAGGTCATCAGCCCATTGTCAATAGCCAATAGCCAATAGCCAATAGTCAATAGCCAATAGTCAATAGCCAATAGTCAATAGTCAATAGTCATGGAGCTCACTGGTACTATTCCCCCGGCCTTGATCAGTTTTCTGCTGGTCACGTTGTTTTCCTTGCTGATCGGATTATCGCAGCGGCAGATCCACACTCTGGCCCACGAGTCAAACCGTACATTCGGGACTGACCGGACCTTTACCTTTATTGGTATCCTCGGCTTTATCCTGTTCCTTCTCGATGGGCAAAAAGCATTGCTTTTCATGGGAGGAGGCGTGGTCTTGTCGCTCATCATGGCGATATCGTATTATCATCATATCCGGGAATTCAAGGATTACGGGGCTACCACGATTTTCGTCGCGTTGATTACCTACTGTCTGGGCCCGCTAATCCTTACCCAACCGCTTTGGATGGTATTGCTTATTGTTGTTACAGTGCTTATATTCACTGAATTAAAAGAAACATTTATCTCTTTTTCACAGAAATTCGACCGGTATGAATTTATCACTTTAGCCAAATTCCTGATCATCGCCGGGGTGATATTGCCCATCTTGCCCGATGAACCTATCATGAAGGACCTGAGCCTAACGCCTTATAAGATCTGGCTGGCGATCGTAGTTATCTCATCGATCTCCTATTTCAGTTACCTGTTGAAAAAATTTATTTTTCCCAATGGCAGTATCATTCTTTCTGGCATCCTGGGCGGCCTCTATTCCAGTACCGCTACCACCATCATTTTGGCCCGGAAGAGTAAAAAGGAACCTCAGCATATCAATCAATACATGGCGGCCATTATTTTCGCAACGGCAATGATGTACCTTAGGATCCTGATATTGATCCTGGTTTTCAGCCCATCCTTATTCCTTCGTATCTGGCCTTCGTTCCTTGTATTGTTTTTATGTTCCACGCTGACGGGTGTATTTGTCTTGTTTTTCCGTAACCGTTTGATCACCAGTAAGGACGAGGGCTTGCAGACGGATACAAATCCATTGGAATTCAAGGTGGCCCTCATCTTTACGGCATTGTACATCGCCTTTACGTTCATTACCTATGCAGTATTAAGACGTTACGGGGCCCCGGGGCTGAATATCTTATCGCTCCTTGTCGGGCTGACGGATATTGATCCTTTCCTGATCAACCTTTTCCAAGGAAAATTAGGGATCCCGGCCGATGCTATTGTTCTCGCGACGCTTCAATCGATCATCAGCAACAATACCCTGAAAATGATTTATGGTTGCTTTTTCGCGGGGAAAAACGCGCGGATTTATCTTGTTTCGGGTTTTCTTCTTATCATTGCAGTTACCATAATAACAGCAATCATTGTATAAATTTTAAGGATGGCGGATATCTTTACCCTCGCTGTGAATGATCTTGATGAATCCTTTAATGTTCAGGATACCAGAAATTATGGGCTATCGATGGTGTTCAACGAAGCGGGGGCATCCTGTTCCTTTCTTGATTTCCGGCGGAATAAATATCTGGGGATCCAGCATATAAAAAAGAATGATCCTGATTCCGGAAAGAATGTTGCAGGGGCAAAACCTTCCTTTGAAGATTTTCTGAAAAGCGCCTTCAGCTCGCTTCCGTGGCTTAAAAATCAATACAAATCAATAAAGATTGCTTATGAAGGGACAAAATCGACCCTGATCCCTGCTCCTTTATTTGATGTTAAAGAGCGGGATAATTATCTTCGTTTCAGTTTCGCGGAGGGAGTTGAGGAAAAATCATTCTCGGACCATCTGATCCCCCTGGATATCCAGCATGTCTATGCAATCCCGGTAACTGTTTATAATACCATTAAAAACCATTATCCTATGGTAAGCATGGTCAGTTTTGCCAGCGTAGTGATTGAAAGCATCTGGATCAACTATAAAAACCGGATTAACACCAACCGTGTTTTCCTGCACATCCGCGAAAACTGGTTCGACCTCATGATTTTTGATGGTCACCGGATGAGTTATTTTAATTCTTTTGCTTATCAAAACAGGGAGGATATAATCTATTACCTGATCTTCGTAATGGAGCAACTGAACCACAACCCCGAAAACATGCCCGTTATTTTATTGGGCAACATTGAAAAAAACGCCCCACTGTCAGAACTGCTGTATAAATATGTCCGTCATATTGAATTTGCCCGCAGGAACGATGCTTTCAAGTACAGCCATACGCTGGATCATTTTCCATCCCATTTCTATTATCCCCTTTTGAATTTTCAGATATGCGGATTGTAAGTGGGAAGTACCGGGGGCGTCGATTACAACCACCGGCAAATCTACCGGTTCGTCCGACGACCGATTTTGCCAAGGAAGGTTTGTTCAATATTCTGACTAACCTGGTGGATTTCGAATCGATTAGTGTCCTGGATCTTTTTACGGGCGCGGGAAGCATCTCTTTCGAATTCCTGTCGAGGGGCGCCCGGCAGGTTACTTCTGTTGATTCCAACCACAGGTGCATCGATTTCCTAAAAAAGACAGCGCATGAATTCGGAATAACCAATTTGCAGGCAGTGAAGACGAACGCGTTCATCTTTCTAAAGCACATGCATGGTAAATATGATCTTATTTTCGCTGATCCCCCCTATGAGCTGGAAGGCATTTCCGGGATCCCTGGTCTTGTTCTGGGTTCAGGTCTGTTAGCGGAAGGAGGTTCATTCATCCTGGAACACTCCGCGAAATACGACTTCAAAGATCATCCATCCTTTTCCCAGCAACGCAATTATGGAAGTGTGAACTTCTCTTTCTTTATTGCCTAATATTCATCTTCGTGAAAAAAGAAATCGTCTTTGGTTGGATAATCAGGCCAGATATCTTCTATTCGCTCATAGGCTTCGCCTTCGTCTTCAATCTCTCTTAAATTTTCAATTACTTCTTGTGGCGCCCCGGATCGGATCGCCCAATCGACCAGCTCATCCTTGGTTGCAGGCCAGGGAGCATCTTCCAGTTTTGAGGCCAATTCGAGTGTCCAGTACATGTCTATGGTTTATAGGTATATAATCTTGCAAAAGTATAAAAATAAAAATCAAAAAAACAAATCTCAGCCCTACTGTTTTTTTTGAGGAAACCATGATGTTTCATCAGCGCCATGATCTTGTCCTGTTTTCCTTGCAAGAACGAATAAATAATCGGATAAACGGTTCATGAAACAAATTATTATGTCCGCCACAAAACTGCTCTTCTTCAACCGGACCAACGACCGTTCCGCCCGACGACAAACAGTGCGGGCAATATGGCAATAGGAAACAATGGGGTGCCCTCCGGGTAGAATAAAATGCTGTAAATGAGGGAGTTTATCATTCATGGTATCAATTTCCTCTTCTAACAAGACCACTGTTTCTTCCCCCAGGGGAGGTAAGTCTGTTGTTTTTTTTTCAGGATCGCTGGCGATCCATGCTTCTGCAATAAAAAGGTTTTCCTGGATGATCTGTAAAATTTCACGGTCATGATCATCAATATCCTGATCGCGGATGAGTCCAATGAAACTATTCAGCTCATCCAGGTTACCATAAGCTTCAACACGTTCATGACATTTGCTGACACGCGTCCCACCCGACAGGGAAGTTTCCCCCCTGTCACCGGTTCTGGTATATATCTTAGATTCTCGGGACATGCAGACAAATGACAAGTAACTATATAATTCTCAATTACTTTCCTTCCAGTCTTTTTTTCAATTTTTCATACTGAGCTGTAATCTCAGCCGGGAGCCGGTCGCCAAAGATTTTCTCATGTTCGGCGATCAGTTCACATTCGTGGAGCCACTCTTCCTTATCAACACGTAGGATGGCTTCCATTTTATCAGCTACACCGGGTAATCCGGTCACGTCGATGGAGGATTTTTCAGGAACGAATCCGATGGGGGTTTCAATAGCTGCAGCTGTTCCTTCAACGCGTTCGAAGATCCATTTCAGTACCCGGATGTTATCCCCATATCCCGGCCAGAGGAATTTTCCGTCGGAACCTTTACGGAACCAGTTGACATTAAAAATTTTGGGTAGTTTGGCCCGGTCAGGTGCGATCTCGCCGATATGGATCCAATGTCCGAAATAATCGCCCATGTGGTATCCGCAGAAAGGTAACATGGCAAAAGGATCGCGACGCACACCGGCTTTCAGGCCAATGGCAGCTGCCGTTACTTCCGAACCCACGATAGATCCAAGAAAAACGCCATGATTCCAGTCGAATGACTGATAGACCAGGGGTACAGTCCCAGGACGGCGTCCGCCGAAAAGGAATGCTGAAATGGGAACACCTTTCGGATTTTCCCAATCCTTATCGATCACAGGGCACTGGCTGGCAGGCGCTGTGAAACGGGCATTGGGATGAGCGGCTGGTTTCCCATTTGCTTTGTTGTAAACTTCATTGGTCCAGGTCAAAGATCCTTCCGGGATGTCTGTTCCGATCCCTTCCCACCAGATGTCACCATCGGGGGTAAGGGCCGTGTTAGTGAAGATGGAATTGGCCCGGCATGAGAGCATAGCATTGGGATTGGTTTCCATGGAAGTATAAGGAGCCACACCAAAGAAACCGGCTTCAGGGTTGATGGCATAAAGACGGCCATCTTCACCGAATTTCATCCACGCAATATCATCGCCGACAGTTTCCACCTTCCATCCGGGGAGGTTTGGGACCAGCATGGCCAGGTTGGTTTTTCCGCAGGCGCTTGGAAATGCCGCGGCAACGTAACGCTTCACTCCCTTTGGATTGGTAATGCCCATGATAAGCATGTGTTCAGCCATCCAGCCCTGACGGCGGGCCATATTGGTGGCGATACGGAGGGCAAAACACTTTTTTCCTAACAACGCGTTTCCACCGTATCCGCTTCCATAGGTCCAGATTTCATTGGTTTCGGGGAAATGTGAGATATATTTCTTTTCGATCGGGGCACAGGGCCATTTGCTGTCCTTCTGACCTGGCAACAGGGGAGAACCCAATGAATGCATACAGGGGACAAAATCGTCATCTCCAAGAATGTCAAGTACTTTCGAACCCATCCTGGTCATGATCCGCATATTTACAACCACATACGGGGAATCAGTTATCTGGATGCCGATATGAGCTATTTTTGAACCTAACGGTCCCATGCTGAACGGGATAACATATAGGGTACGGCCCTTCATACATCCCCTGTACATCTCAGTCAGGGTGGCTTTCATTTCTGCCGGATCCATCCAGTTGTTGGTCGGGCCTGCATCCTCTTTTTTGGACGAACAGATAAACGTCCGGTTTTCAACCCGCGCTACATCGCTGGGGTCGCTTTGAAAATAATAACTGTTTGGGCGTTTGGATTCATCCAATTTAACAGCCATGCCGGTCTTTACCATCTGGTCCAGGAGTTTCTGATTTTCCTCTGCTGAACCATCACACCAGTGGACTGAATCCGGCTGACACAAGGCAGCCCAATCATTGACCCAATTTTGAAGCTTTTTACTGATTTTCATATCGTTTAGTTGTTTATAGAAGTTTCGATAACAGGATTATTGAACCAACTCCAAAAAGTGGTTTTTGGAACTGATTGATTACTTAAGATCTAAAAGAGCGGTCTTGATCCGGCGGACTGCCTCCGTGAGTTTATCTGTGCTGGTTGCATAACTGAACCGGATACACCGTGGATCACCAAAGGCATCTCCCGGAACGAGCGCCACGAAAACCTTTTTCAGAAGGTACATACAGAGGTCGTTGCTGTTGCTGATGGTTGTTTTCCCATCGGATTTTCCAAAATACCAGGAAATATCCGGGAAAATATAGAAAGCGCCATCAGGATGGTTCACTTTCATTCCGGGGATTTCAGCCAGAAGTTTCAGCATCAGGTCACGGCGTTCGCGAAAAGCCTGTTGCATGATCTTCATATCAGGGGTGGCATCCGGAGAAGTAATAAATGCTTTCAGGGCCGCACGCTGCGCAATGGAAGAGGCTCCGGAAGTAAATTGTCCCTGGAGTTTATCACAGGCTTTGGCAATGGCAATGGGAGCTGCAATAAAGCCAATCCGCCAGCCGGTCATGGCAAAACCTTTTGAAACGCCATTGACCAGAACCACCTTATCTTTTATAAATCCGAACTGACAGATGCTTTCATGTTTTCCGATAAAGTTGATGTGTTCGTATATTTCATCGGCGATAATCGTGATCTCAGGATGCTTTGCCATCACGTTGGCGATTCCTTTCAATTCTTCACGGGTATAAACCGATCCGGTTGGATTGCAGGGAGAACTGTAAATCAAAACCCTGGTCCTGGGGGTGATGGCTGCCTCTAACTGCTGAGGGGTTATTTTAAAATTATTTTCGATGGTAGCCGGAATAAAAACCGATTTTCCTTCGGCCACCTTGATAATCTCTCTGTAGGAAACCCAATAGGGTGCGGGTACCAGTACTTCATCGCCGGGATTGACCAGGCTGAGCATCACGTTGGCAATGGATTGCTTAGCACCGGTTGAAACGACAATCTGGTTGCTTTCATAATCCAGGTTGTTGTCACGTTTTAGTTTGGTACAGATGGCTTTGCGCAGATCTTCATAACCTGCAACGGGTGGATAGAAAGTAAAGTTTTTATCTATCCCTTCTTTTGCCGCGATTTTGATGTAATCAGGGGTGTTGAAATCGGGTTCCCCCAGGCTAAGGTTAATCACGTCGTGGCCTTCTGCTTTTAATTCACGGCTTTTCCGTGACATGGCCAGCGTTTCACTTTCAGCTAAATACTGGATCCGGTTTGCGAGTGTTGTCATAATAGAATGATTATGAGATTTTTGTAAAAAATGACAAAGGTAAGAATTTTTTTTGTTAGGATTAAAGAATTAGAAATGAAATAATAAAGGAGAATGAAAAACTAATGTCAACGATCAATTGTCAATTGTCATTAATCATTTGTTCCTTGTATCTTTGTCTTTAAATATGACTTTGTATGTATCCTACCATTGATCATCCGATTATTTTCCACTTTCTGGGTGGGTTGTTGTGCTTCATTTGCTTTTTTGGCGGGGCATTTTTCCTTTTATGGTATTATCTGAAGCATGTTCAAAAACCCCCAGTCCAGTTTGCTGTAAGGGAGGATCAAAAGATCATCCTTCCATTGCGGTTACAGGCGTATGAGCGGTTTGTCCTTTTCCTGGAGCGGATCCATCCTTCAAACCTGGCGTTGCGGCTGAACAATCCCGAACTTACTTCAGCCCAGTTGCAGTCATTGCTGGTAAGGACTGTCCGTGAAGAATTTGAATACAATTTATCCCAACAGCTATATGTTTCAGTTCATACCTGGGAATTAATAAAAAATGCCAAAGAGGAGATGGTAGCGCTGATCAACCAGGCTTCCATGAAAGCCGGTGATGAAGCCATGGCCAGCGATCTTGTCAAGACTATTTTCGAGATTATGGTTGAAAAGGGAAAACTGCCTTCAGAGTTGGCGCTGGATGAGATTAAGACAGAATTACAACGAAATTGGCAGGAATAATCGAAATTACTATTTCCCGAAACGGTAAGCGAAGGTCAGGCTTGCAGTCGTATTGTTAAATCCGAAACCCAACTGGGTTGTTTTAACTTCATGCTTTGCATCTCCATTTTCGTAAGTGTTTTTTCCAAAACTGTACCAAATCGAAGGATATACTTCAGCCGAAATAACCAACGCATCTTTGAAGATATAGGAAGCGCCGATCACACATGAAAGCGAAGGCGTAACAGTCCAATAGGTAGCAATCGGTTGCGTTACATTGTAATCCTTATCTTTTTCCCTTCTGTATTCGTAACTACAACCAGCATCCAGACCGATGAGAAAATTAAAATTCTGAACAAGCTGTATTCTTTTTTCAAAACCCAGGCGGAAGCCAACTCCATAACCTGAATACTTGTGATTAATGGAGTCATTGTCATTTTTCAGATTGTTATTTTGAAGGTTGAGTGAAAGTAAACCAAGTCTGAACATGGTTGATTTTCGTCCGGTTTTATAAGTTAAACCAAAAGAATTTAAACTGGAAAAGGTAATCCCAACTTCGTGTTTGCGAGTCGGGGCCTGTTCCTGGGCTGATAAGAACGTGGGAACAATCAGCGCGATGATAATCAGAAGCGTCGTTTTTTTCATGGTCGAATGGTTTAATAAGGGTTTTAAGGTTTTTTTTCAAATGTAGTTAGTCGTATTTTATTATTCCTTTTTCATCCTGTACCAATATTGGTATTTTTCATTAAATCCCATCTTTTTATAAAGGTTTATTGCCGGAAAATTATCGGTAAGTACCTGAAGATATGCAGTATGGGCTCCCTGCTTTTTTCCCCAGGAAAGAATGGCTTCCACAATCCGGCGCCCCAATCCTTGTTCGCGGTGAGCGGGATCCACCACGATATCGAACAATCCTATATAAGGCCCTTCAACAACCCCCAGCCCGACACCGGTGATTTTTTCGTGGTATTTCACTGAAACAAGGGCCATAGGGCTGAAAATCTGATTCATGATGGCAAGATAGGTGTTTTTACGGCGAGGATCAAATTCATTCATCCGGATGAAATCGTCGATCCAACCATTGCGAAGCCGCGTTTCAATTGTCAGATCCGGAGATGGACGATTTGCAATGTCCGATATTTTCAGTGTCTGGAAAGAGATATAGGAATGGACAAAATATCCGGATGATCCAAGAAGAGGATCCATACCGGAAGGTTGTGTGAATGATGTGATCTTGAAGCATGGGGTTATATTCCGGGATTGATAAAGCGATTCACAAAACCGGACTTTTTCTGACGGATCAAGATGGGAGGGGTACAGCATACTAACGGAGTTGGACCGCTTGGTGACCCCGTTGGCAAAGCGCAAAAGCCAGCCGTCATATTGGATGGATTGAAGCGCCGGCCAAGCATTGTTACTGATCTCTTCAAAACGGCTGAAGACCACTCAAACAGGGATTAGAAATGAATAAAATGTAAAAGTAGCAATTAATTGGAGCCAATACCAAATAGACTTTATGAAACGAGGAAATTTCTGGCTTTCTCCAGCGCTGCCGGGATCCCGGCAGGATTTTTCCCGCCTGCAGTTGCAATGTGGGGTTGACCACCGCCGCCGCCCTGGATCTCTTTTGCCAGTTCCCTAATGATATTCCCGGCATGGAGCTTGCGGTCCTTCACCAGTTTTTCGCCCAGCATCACCGTCAGGGACACTTTCCCTTCATATTCCGAAGCTATCACCAGGAACAGATCGGGTATAGCCCGGTTCAACTCATGAGTAAGGTTCTTTATGGTATCGGGATCCATGTCAATGCAAGTGGCCAGGAAATTAATCCCGTTGATCGCCTCTGCCTTTCCTATGCATTCATCTTTGAGTTGCTGGAGTTTCAGTTTACCCAGTTCAGCAACCTGGTTTTTCAGCTCCAGGTTTTCATTCAGCAAATTCGTAATCCCTTTTTTCAGATCTTTTGGATTTTTGAGGAGGTCACCGATTTCCTCCAGTAAGGTTTCTTTCGCCTGCCAGAATTCCTCCGCCTTCAAGGCAGTAATGGCTTCTATTCTCCTGATCCCTGCGGCAATACCGCCCTCGGACAAGATCTTGAAAGAGCCGATCTGACCGGTGGCAGGCACATGTGTCCCTCCGCAAAGTTCAATGGAATAACCGGGATCGAAGGTAATGACCCGTACCCGGTCACCGTATTTCTCGCCAAACAATGCCATGGCCCCCATTTCTCGGGCTTTTTGAATGGGCAATGCCCGCTCTTCACGGAGGATGATATTCTCCCGTATTTTAGCATTCACCATGGCTTCCACCTTCGAAATTTCCTCTTTTGACAGCTTTGCAAAATGGGTGAAGTCGAAACGGAGATGCTGATCGTCAACCAGGGATCCTTTTTGTTCCACATGCTTTCCAAGAATATGCCTGAGCGCCGCGTGCAACAGGTGAGTGGCTGAATGGTTGTTGGCCGTTGCAGTGCGTTTTGTTTCATCGACACGGGCGGTGACCGGCATTCCCGGATCAGTGAAAATGGAAGGAGTAACATGGACCGATAATTCATTCTCCTTCAGGGTATCCAGTACCTCGATCTTTTCACCCCCTGTTGACAGCCATCCTTTGTCGCCCACCTGTCCGCCCGATTCGGCATAAAAAGGAGTTTGATCCAGGACAACCTGGAACAGATCGCGACCCTTGGTTCTCACCTTGCGGTATTTAACGATCCGGGAGGAGGTTTCAAGCATATCATAACCAACGAAAACAGGCATCCCGGCATCCGGGACCAGCATCGTCCAATCGTCAGCGGCAACAGTGGCATCCTGGCGCGATCGTGCTTTTTGTTCCGATAATCCTTTGGAAAACCCCTTCATATCAACCGTCCAGCCGATCTCCCGCGCCATCAACTGCGTTAGATCGATGGGAAAACCAAACGTATCGAAGAGTTCAAAAGCGAAAGAACCATCTATCAAATGACTATTGACAATTGGAGGTTGAGGATCTGTTTCGCTGGACTCATCATCTGCCTCAATCCGTTGTTCTGTTGTGCGGGCGCCTGATTGCTCAATATAATGGTTGAACCGCTGGATCCCTGCTGAAAGGGTTCTCAGAAATGCGGATTCTTCTTCACGTATGACATTGGTGATCAGTTTTTTCTGAGCTATCAATTCCGGAAAAAAGGGACCCATCTGGACGATCAACACCGGTAAAAGTTCAAATAAGAACGGTTCTTTGATATCCAGGAAGGCATAGCCATACCGGACAGCGCGCCTGAGGATCCGGCGGATCACATACCCGGCTTTCACATTCGATGGCAACTGACCGTCGGCAATGGCAAACGAAATAGCGCGGATATGATCCGCGATTACGCGCATGGCAATGTCAGCTTTGGGATCATGCCCGTATTCCATCCCGGCGCGTTTCGCAATAGCCTGTATGATAGGCTGAAACACATCCGTATCGTAATTTGATTTTGTGCCCTGTAATACCATACAGAGCCGTTCGAAACCCATACCAGTGTCCACATGTTTTGCAGGTAATGGAACCAGTTTCCCGTTTGACTGACGGTTGAATTCAATAAACACCAGGTTCCATATTTCAATGACCAGCGGATTGCCGGTATTGACCAGGGATGCACCGGGGATCTTCTGGCATTCTTCTTTATCGCGGATATCTACATGAATTTCAGAACAGGGGCCACATGGACCAGTATCGCCCATTTCCCAGAAATTGTCTTTTTTCGATCCTAACAGGATCCGGTCTTCAGGAACAATTGCTTTCCAATATCCGTAAGCTTCCTCATCCCGGCCCAGCCCCTCTTTTTTATCGCCTTCGAAAACTGTAACATAAAGCCTGTTCTTATCAATTTTCAGCACTCCGGTGAGGAGCTCCCATCCCCAGGCAATGGCCTCTTTTTTAAAATAATCGCCGAATGACCAATTGCCCAACATTTCGAACATGGTATGATGGTAGGTGTCGTGACCAACTTCCTCCAGATCATTATGTTTGCCTGAAACGCGCAAGCATTTCTGCGAATCGGCAACCCGTTTGTAAACGGCATCCCGGTTACCCAGGAAAATATCTTTGAACTGGTTCATGCCTGCATTGGTGAACATCAGGGTCGGATCATTTTTAATAACCATCGGAGCTGAAGGAACAATCTCATGCTGTTTTGACCGGAAAAAATCGAGAAACGTCTGCCGGATGTGAGTGGAATCCATGTAATTACAAGATTAACAATTTGTTAACAATCTTTAACATTTTTTTATAAACCCAAAACGGATGCAAAGTTAATTATTTACTTAATTTTGTAGCCGTTAGCCTGCCTCTTTTAGAGTAATTCTTTATTTACCTGTCGATGAGCAAGGTAAAGTATAAGTTCAATAAAAAAGCTTTGACGTTCGACCGGGTTCACACGACCTTCCGGAAGCGATTACTATACTTTTTCTCCCATCTATCCACCGGAGTGGTCTTCGCTGCAGTCGTTCTGTTACTGGCTTATAATTTCCTGGATTCCCCTAAAGTAAAAGAACAAAAGCGGGAAATTGAACAATTGAAATTGCAATTCCAGATCCTGAATGATCAGCTTGACAAGGCAACAAAAATAATGGCGGACTTGCAAGACCGGGATGACAATATATACCGGGTGATCTTTGAATCTGAACCAATCCCGAATTCGATCCGGGAAGCTGGGATTGGAGGGATTGACCGGTATGAGGCCATGAAAGGGTATACCAATTCGGAGATCGTGATCGAGACCGCGAAGAAAATGGACCGGATACTGGGGAAACTCTATGTCCAGTCAAAATCTTATGATGAAGTATTTGCCCTGGCCAAGAACAAGGAAAAGATGTTAGCCTGTATTCCTGCCATACAACCCATGAACAACAAGGATTTAAGAAGGATCGGTTCCTATTTTGGCACACGCATGGATCCGTTTTATAAAGTAAGGAAATTTCATGAAGGAATGGATTTTTCTGCCCCGATAGGTACCGAGATCTATGCAACCGGAAACGGCACCATCGTGGAGGCGGGCCGTGATACCCAGGGTGGATATGGGAACCAGATTATCATTGACCATGGTTATAGTTACCGGACGGTATATGCCCATCTCTCAAGAGTTTTTGTCAGACCCGGGCAAAAGATCTTACGGGGGCAGATCATTGGTTATGTCGGGAATACAGGGAAATCGACTTCCCCACACCTTCATTATGAAGTAAGGAAAAACGGAATACCGCTGAATCCTATCTATTTCTTTTTTAATGACCTGACATCCAGCGAATTCCAAACGATGCTGGAGCTTTCTTCACGTCCTTCACAAACCATGGACTAACAGTTTTTTTAATGTTGAAAAAAAACAGGAAAATAGAAAAAATATACTATTCCATTGGTGAAGTGGCTGAAATGTTCGAAGTCAACGCGTCACTTATCCGGTTTTGGGAAAATGAGTTTGATATTTTAAAACCGCAGAAAAATAAAAAAGGAAACCGGCTTTTCACCAAACAGGATCTGGACAACCTGCGGATTATCTATCATCTGGTTAAGGAAAGGGGCTATACATTACAGGGCGCCAAGGATAAATTGCGGCAAAACAAGGACGAGGTATTAAAGCAGGTGGAGATCATTGATTCCCTGAATCAGATGAAGGGTTTCCTGCTTGAATTAAAAGAACAGATGTAACCCCGGATTCCCATGGCGCCTTCAGGTTCATTTTTTATCAAAGCGTATGATCTTGTAAGCAGGGTCATGGCGGGAAGGGTAACGTCGTATGGCGCCATCGCGGAATATCTGGGATTAAGAGGATCGGCACGGGTGGCAAGATGGGTTATGAATGCTTCCCATACACAGATGAATGATGTTCCGGCTCACCGGGTGGTTAACCGAAATGGAATGCTGATCGGGAAACACCATTTCGGCGGCTCCTTGACCATGCGCAACTTTT
>JALNWE010000043.1 GCA_023231065.1 Bacteroidales bacterium | reverse complement strand
AGTCAGAGGATAAAAAGATCCTGAAGAAAATTAACTCTTTGATCAAAGAGATACAAAGAAATCCTTATGACGGTATTGGAAAGCCCGAACCTTTAAAATATGATCTCTCTGGTCTATGGTCAACCATAGACTTGTATATCAAATCATTAATAATGAGCTTTTAGTATACAGCTGTCGTTACCATTATGATCAATAAACACATAGCCTACTCGATTGGCAACTATTAAATCAAAAAATGAACAAACAGATGAGAACAACTATCACACTAGGATTCCTGCTTTTTGCAAATTTGCTGTTTGCTCAAACGGATATATCCCAAGAATCCTCAAGAATCCAATATGTTAATCAAGCAAAATCCTTGGATGACTTGTTTGATAAGTTCCGTGGCCATTTGATTTATGTAGATTACTGGGGATCATGGTGTGGGTCTTGCCTTGAGGAATTTAATAAGGATTCGGAATTGGATACGTTTTTTAAAACAAATAATATCATTCGTCTATATATCGCTTTAGAAAAAACAGAAAAAGATTCTGCGCTAATATTACAAAGTATGGAGAGATGGAGAAAACTTGTTGAAAAATATGATTTGACAGGTTTCAACTACTACGTCCAATTAAGAAGTGAATTTTTTCGTGGCATAACAGAAAAAATAATGAAAGGAAAATTGTCCCTTCCCCGTTATTCTATAATAAACGAAAATGGCGAAATTGTAGATAGAGATGCAAAAAGACCTTCAAATGCGAAAGGATTGATGAAACAGTTATCGGCATATATGAAAAAATGAAACTTAACAGGTTACTGTTCAGGTTTAACAAATGTTTTATTAAAAAATTAACAATGTAAAGGTGCAAATTTCGCATTGAAAATAGAAAATTATTGAAAAATATATTTAGGGATAAATGGATTTTGCAGATAATTATTTCTGATACTTGCATTCATGATGCAACTGTTAAAAGGATGTAATCTTACCGGAAGCCAGATAAACCATTCGATTACCTCCAAATTCGGGGCCTATCATGCAGCATCGACAATTCAGGGCCAGACGATCCGGTACACCCGGTGTTTGATGATAAACAAAGGCAAGTATTCCAAAGATGCTTACAAGGATTTTCTTGAATTCTTCGAAAAAGTAGCAAATGCCGATTCTAAAAAAATCGCACTGAAATCTGTTCAAAATTGATGAATTAATTCACGTTGGCAACATCGTTTAGAGAAAGACTGTTGGTTTATATTAGCGAAAGCGGACTAATAGCCTAAACAAATAAAGGAGTGTTTGCCCTGAATGCAGAAAAAGCAAGACCTACATTGGCCCCATCACTTTTCAAAGCCATCTTCTTGATTCAATTAATGAGCAAAAGCTTATAAAGATAGTGGATGATGTTGGATATCCGGGAACGGATGTTGTAAGTGGAGAATGTTGAGATGATGCTTTCTTTATTTTACAACATTCAAGCCTCAAAACTCAGAAAAAGTACTTGCCTGTTTTAAATGAAATCAAGAACTCAACCATTTTTATTACACCTGGCAGGCGTTTTGTACCTGCGCCAGAATTTCCAATAGGTAAAAGAGGAATAGGTGATCAGACGGCTAAAAAAGGGAAATTTTCCAAGGTAATGCATAAACTGGTAAGCCACCGTAAAGATCAGAACTGCAAGGCTCCACTGCACGATGGTATAAATGATCTCATACGCGGCGCTTGATCCGTTCAGCAACTGGTTTACCAATATCATTACTTTTTTGGAGAGGAAAGGGTTCACCAGGTAAATGACGCCAAACAGGACAATAAAAAAGAATGAGTGGGCTGTTTCAATGGCTCTTTTAGGACAATGGTTCATGCATTTCATGCAACTTTCGCAGGTGAGCTTCCAGAAAGGACGGTTGCCCGACAGGATGATGGAACCTGTTGCGCACTCTTTGATGCATAATCCGCAATTGTCACAATTCTTATTGGTGATGAAGGTCTTGGCGATGATATACCGTCCGAAAAAATAATAACCTACAGCCAGGGGAAATACGAGCAGGTCGAGCGGCAGCAGTATAAAGGCTTTCAGGAATACCCGTTTACCCGAAAGCACTTTTACGGCATACCTTCGGGTAAGCGATTTGTAATGATCAAACATCGAATCGATCACTTTAGCCTTCAGTCCCGGATGAAGGCTGATCCAGTTCGATGGCAGATCTACCGGGTAAAGCGACCGGATTCTGTATCCTTTAAGAAACATAATGAAAGCCGGCAAATAGAGGGCGATACCGCTCAGGCCGGGAAGAAATATTCGGGATAGCTTCATCCCTGCCCGGGTATTCCCGATGAAGACATCCGACCCTTTCAGCACATTGAAACGGATCAGAAACTTTAGCATCGAATGAGGCATGTTGAACCCGTGGGTGGCAGAAAAGAACCCAACCATTGTCTTACCTGTAAATCCATTAATTTTTTCGGCATTAAACTGGTCGTACGAGGTGACATACGTTTTTATTCCCGCTTCACAAGCTGTATCGGCAATCCATTCCGACACTCTTTTTGAATTGCCGGTTCCCGAATAGTAAATCAGAACAAGGTTGTCGTATTGGGTTTTCACAAGGGAACAAAGATAACAAATTGATACTTTTTACATTTCTTCCTTCGAACTTCTTGTAGCAAACATCCGTCGCAAAAACAATTTGAGAAAGGCCGGAGGAACCGGAGGAATGAATTTCATCAGATGGCCCTGGCCTGGGATATAATTCGGTTGTTTCCTGGGACGATCACTTGGACAAGAAATACGGGAAATCAGGTACTCCAACTAGAGACAAGTACGAAGAGGAATTTGAAAATTTTAGAATCGGAGTACTTATTCAGGAGGCTAGAAAACAACAAAACCTGACACAGGAAGAACTTGCTCTAAAATGTGGAACAACAAAAAACTACATTTCGAGAATTGAGAACAATGCCAGTGACATCAGACTTTCAACACTTATGAGAATAATTCGCGAGGGTCTTGGCGGACATCGACTGTCAGGAGTAGTTTGGTTTTAGCGAGAAGCCAGGTTGCAGGGGTGAAACTCCCCTGCGTGACCCGACTATCTGCAAGGCTACTTGAAAGAAACAGTTGATTGACAGAGCGAAACAATCTGGCAATGACTATCGTGCAGGTCGAGTGAAGACACAAAAACAACTTGAAATCGAATCTGAAACCAGGTAAGGTTATGAAGATTGAGTCCACTCCGAAAACCACTTTTTACCGCCAAGTCGCTAAGGCGCAAAATTTTAAATAATTGGATATGATATATTTGCGTCTTTGCGGTAAAATGAATGATTTGACTTTTCGGGGCCGGCTCAAGATTGGTAAGAAAAGTTGGAAATATTCCACCCGAGTTGGTAAAATCAATCAAGGGGAACCTGAAAATAATATTTGATCTTGAATAAAACACACCGCATGCCATATGACTTCATGGGACACGTAGCGCCCGGCATGAAGCCCAGGTTGAGCAAAATCACAATGCAAGATTTCTCATGATAAAAACGCAAATGAATCCGTCATCGGGAGGATGTGCATCCCTGACGACATTTACCCACTGGGCCTTCATTGACTGGGCCCCATAATTATATTTCCAGTTTTCTGATTTTGCCATATTCCAGATTGTTCGCGATAGCCAGTATCTGGTCTATCTTATCAAGAAGGTTGCATCGTGCCAGGGCGGTTTTCGGGTTTGTTGCCTTGAAATAGGCAATCAGTTTAAATTCTTCATCCCTGATCTGAATGTAATCGGGAATTCGCTGAGTGCCCTTGATTTTAAGAATATATATTCCGGAGGGTGGAGCAGTTTTCAATTAGGGATTAGGGATTAGGGATACATTGTAAAGAGATGGGGGATGGGGGATAGGGGATGGTTATTTATCTTTGGCCCTTTGTCTTAATATTTCAAACAGTATCACTCCTGAAGCCACTGAAACGTTGAGGGAGCCAATTTCGCCCTGGAGGGGGATGCTGATGGCCTGGTCGGTCATCCTGAGTAATTCTTCAGATATGCCTTCTCCTTCAGAACCAAGGATCAATGCCAATGGTCTGTTGAAATCTGCATGGGAGTATTCCTGTTCTGTTTTCTCCGATGCCGCGATGATGGTCAGGCCGCTGTCTTTCAGAAAACGGATCGACTCCCGGAGGTCGTTGCAACGGACCACCGGAAGCTTATAAAGAGCCCCGGCAGAAGTCTTGATGGCATCGGAATTGATCTGCGCAGAGCCTTTGGACGGGATAAGGATCCCGTCAACCCCGGCACATTCTGCTGTGCGGGCAATAGCGCCGACATTACGGACATCGGTGATGCGGTCGAGGATCAGGAAAAGCGGTTGCCTGCCCTGTTCAAACACAAAAGGGACAAGGTCTTCAATACGCTGGTAAGTGATCTCAGAGACGAAAGATATGACCCCCTGGTGATTTTGCCGCGATAACCGGTTCAGCTTTTCCACCGGAACAAACTGAAATGGGATCTCAAGATCCTTGATCAGTCCGAACAATTCGTGGAACCCTTCGCCTTTTAACCTGTTTTGAAGCAATATCTTCTCCATCTCTTTGCCCGACTTGATCGCTTCAATAGCCGGCCTGATCCCGTAAATATATGTTTCCTTTTTCATAATCTGTGAAGTAAATCTAAAATCCTTAATAGTCAATGGTCAATAGTCAATGGTCAATGGTCAATAGTCAATAGTCAATGGTCAATAGTCAATGGTCAATGGTCAATGGTCAATGGTCATGCTTTATTCTTCCGCTTTATCTAACAATGACCGCGGGATTTCCTTTCCAGCTTTGGCGCCCAGGGCTTTTATATTTTCGACCCGGCGGATCAGGTTCCCTTTGCCAGTGGAAAGTTTGTTCATGGAGGCATCATATACCCGTTGTGTCGCATCGAGTTTAGCGCCGATGTCTTCAAGGTCGATGAGGAAGCCCGTGAATTTATCATAAAGTTCCCCGCTTTGCCGCGCGATTTCCATGGCATTTTTATTCTGGTATTCCACGCGCCAAAGGTTGGCGATCATTCTTAAAGCAGCGATCAGGTTAGTCGGACTGATCATCAGTATTCTCCGTTCATAGGCAAAATTCCAGAGGTTTGGATCAGCCTGCATGGCCAACAGGTAAGCGGGTTCGATGGGCATGAAAAGCATCACGAAATCAAGGCTTTTCAAGGCATAAATATCCTGGTAGTTTTTGCTGCTCAGGTCTGTAATATGGTTCCGGATTGAAACCAGGTGATCGCGGGCCGCCGCTTCCTGTTCTTCTTTGGTTTCGGCAGCAGCATACCTTTCGTAAGCGACCAGCGAAACCTTGGAATCGATCACAACATGTTTTTCGCCCGGATATGCAACAACCACGTCGGGTTGAAGCCTTTTTCCATGTTCGTTGGTATAGGAGGACTGAACAAAAAACTCCCGGTCTTTGGTGAGCCCAGATTTTTCGAGGATGGTTTCGAGGATGATCTCACCCCAGTTGCCACGGGCCTTGGCCTGCCCTTTCAAGGCATTGGTAAGGTTATTTGCCTCTTTGCTTATCTGCTGGTTCAGTTCGGAGAGGTTTTTTATCTCCCGTTCAAGGGAAAAGCGTTGCTTCGATTCCT
The DNA here is from genome assembly GCA_023231065.1 of Bacteroidales bacterium. Lineage (GTDB taxonomy): Bacteria > Bacteroidota > Bacteroidia > Bacteroidales > FEN-979 > CAIVAT01. The sequence continues at coordinate 19,560 of JALNWE010000043.1, read as the reverse complement.
TATCATAGGTCTCTTCAACTTTTTTTTCGAAATCGCGGATCTTCTCACCAAGAGGTTTCAGGATCTCATCGAGTTTAGTCCTGTTCTGTTCGGTAAATTTCCGTGTCTTCTCTTCAAGGATATCATTGGCAAGGTTTTTAAATTCCTCCCTGAACCGGTCCTGTAATTTCTCCAGGTCACCTTGCTGTTCCTTCAGCTTACCCTGTAACCCTTCAAATTCAGCCGATTTTGTCGATAGCTTTCTGTTCAGATCAAGGATGATATCATCTTTTTCAATGATCTGAATATGTGCGCTATTGAGCTGTTCCTTCAGGATGCGAATATTTTCCTCAGCAACTCTTTTATCTGCGGAAAGGGTTTCAACCTGCTTTTTCAGGATCTCTGTTTCCTGTGCCAGATCATGTTTCCCGGTTTTAATGAGCCGGTAATAGAGCAGTCCGAATCCGATCAGAAATACAACGCCAAGGAACAGGAGTAATAATTCCGTCATAGCATTTGATTTGTTACAAAGGTAAGTTAAAAGTTCAAAGCTTGAGCCTGCTCCTAAAGTCAGATCCCGGCAATACAAAGTTCAAAACGCAGATCGAATGATCAATTATTAATCTTTGCCACAACCGGAAAGTGGTCCGAAGCATACCGTCCATCCTGTGAATCCCTTATGACATAATAATCCGAAGCGATGAATCCTTTCCCTGTAAAGATATAGTCGATGCGTTCCACGGCAGGTTTTGTGGGATCAAAATTATTGAAGGTGCCACCGGGGCCCATCATCATGCTTTTCTCAGCAATCTTCGAGTCCTGTAACTCTGACAGGAGGAGCTTCACGGGTTCACTGTCGGGGGTGGAATTGAAGTCGCCTGTAAGAATGACGGGATATCCATCCCTGTCCAGCTCCTTCATTTTCTGCAGGATCAGTAATGCGCTGTTTTTCCGGGCCATGGCCCCTATATGATCGAGATGGGTGTTGAACATCAGGAATTTTTTTCCTGTGGCATTATCTTTAAAGAGCCCATAGGTGCAAATGCGTTCCAATGCAGCATCCCAACCGACCGATACCTTCCGGGGGGTCGCGGAGAGCCAGAAAGTCCCCTGGTTAAGTAGGGTAATCTTTTTTACATTGTAATAAATCGCGCTGTATTCCCCCTTGGTTTTTCCGTCTTCGCGACCCACGCCAATATGATGATAACCCGTGAAAGCACTGTCTAAGTAGTTGATTTGAGATTGCAGCGCTTCCTGCACTCCGAAAAGGTCAGGATTGGCTGAACGGATTTGCCCGCAAAGTAAATCGCGCCGATGTGCCCAGCCATTATTCCCATCAGCCGGATTATCGTACCGGATATTATAGGAGAGAATTGTTATTGATTGTCCTCCGGCATTCCATGCCAGCAATAGAGAGAAACTGATTAACAGTAATTTTCTGATAGACATTTTCCGTTTTTTTTCAAAATTATCGAAAAAAAACAAAATAATGTGCTGATATGCAAACCAAACCTTCCAGGTTTTTGCTAACAAACACGTTAAGGTTGGATGGAAAACGCCAAATCCATCGAATTCAAACCTGCGAGGTTTTTCGGAGCAGGCTCAATTGTAAATCGTAAATCGTACTTTTGCTTCATGGTTCGAATTGGTATTCTTTCCGACACCCATGGTTATCTTCATCCCCGGGTGCTGAATTTTCTTAAAGAAGTAGATGAAATCTGGCATGCCGGTGATATTGGTGATTTAAAAACCGCTGAAACATTGAATTCGTTTAAACCGTTGTCAGCGGTTTACGGGAATATTGATGGCCAGGATATCCGGAAGGTTTATCCGAAAATCCAACGTTTCAGGTGCGGGGGGATCGATGTTTTGATAACCCACATCGGGGGATATCCGGGACGTTATGAGCCTTCAATCCGGCAAATCATTGAACTGGAAAAACCGGGGCTCTTTGTGAGTGGCCATTCCCATATTTTAAAAGTGATGTATGATAAGAAGCATAAGTTGCTGCATATCAATCCCGGGGCAGCCGGAAAATACGGGATTCATAAATCCATCACAGCGGTCCGGCTGATTTTTGAAGGCGATCAGATGAGGGATCTGGAGGCGCTCGATATACCCAAAACGACATTGTGCTGATGTGCTAATGTGCTGATGTGCTGATGTGTTGATGTGTTGATGTGCTGATGTGTTGATGTGTTGATGTGCTGATGTGTTGATGGGCTGATGGGCTGATGTGCTGATGTGCTGATGTGCTGATGTGTTGATGTGTTGATGTGCTGATGTGCTGATGGGCTGATGTGCTGATGGGCTGATGGGCTGATGTGCTGATGTGCTGATGGGCTGATGTGCTGATGTGCTGATGTGCTGATGGGCTGATGGGCTGATGGGAAATATAGGGGGGCCTGGTTATTGGCCAATGGTTTTTTATCTGAGCCTGTCTGAAGACTTGACGAGGGTTTCGTCTTTTCTGATCGCCCGGCTGGCAAGGATTAGAAAGATAAGGGAAATCAAGGGCATGATAATACCGGCATAATTGTATTCCGGCTCTATCTGGGTCATTGTCTTGATTTTGGCCGCATAAAAAAAGAAAATCACCATGATCAAAATGATATTGACCAGGACATTAATGGAACACAGCCTGATCTGCAGAAGGCGCTTTTTATAGAGGAAGATGGTAAATATGGTCAGGATAAAGGAAATGGCTACCAGGATGATCAACGGGAGGGTAAACAGGGCGTTGAAGTGAACCTTGGTTTCAGGATCCATACAGGTTATCCCATATACAAAAAACTGATAGTTGCCCAGGAGTTCATGATAATAGGTTGCCAGGGGAAAGAAAAATAGCAGGATGCAGGCAATAGCCACGATTGCAAGATAAACCGATTGAATACGCTGTAGCATGGAATTGATCTTTAATATACGGCGAAATTAGAAAAGATTTATATTTTGCAGACAGGATGGAATAAAAAAAATTGACATTCATGATAAAATGTCTATCTTTGTACGGATTTAAATCCCCGCGATCGGTTTTCTATACTTTTTCAAATCTTTTCAATTTTTAATTTCTACAATGTTTCAGTAATTACACCGAACATTTATTTATTCAATAAATATCATTAAATATGTATGACATCATTTCCCTCGATGGCAAAGAGCTATCGGAGATCAGAGAAATAGCGCGACAATTCAACATTCCCAAGGTTGATAAATTCGAAAAACAGGATCTTATTTACAAGATTTTAGATTATCAGGCGCTGAACCCCACCGCGGAAATCCTGGACCAGGAGAAAAAAGAACAAAAGAAACCTTTCCGTGGCCGCCCCCGGAAAGAAAATATTCAAAGGCCAAAGGGACCGGCGCCTGCAACGGAAACCCGTGCGGTAAAGGAACCGGATAGGCCTCGGGAAATAAACACTCCCATTGCCCAAAGCAATCCACCGGCTCCCAGGGAGAAATCAGCGGCTGAACCCCGCATTCCCGAATCAAAGGCCAGGAACGAGCAGGAACACCCGCAACCAAGACGCGAGCAAAGAGCGCCACGCGAAAACCGGTTATCAAAAGGGAATAGGCCTTTTCACCATACACAGGAAAAAGTGCCTTTTGAACCTTTGGTAAAAATGACGATCCCAGAGATGAATGATATCCCGGAAGAGCGGTTTGAATTTGAAGAACCTCAGGATAAACCTTTTGTTGTGATCGATCCCATCGAGGTTGTTGAAAAGCCGGAAGAAATAGTTGAAAAAACAGAAACCGAACCTATCGAAACCGAAACCCCACCTGAAACCACTCCCCAGGTAATCCCGGAAGACCGCAAACAAAGGGAATTTCCCCGGAAATACCCTGAACGCCACCGCGAAGAGTATAATTTTGAATTTGACGGGATCATCACCAGTGAAGGTGTACTTGAGATCATGTCTGACGGATATGGATTTCTCCGCTCCTCCGATTACAATTATCTGAATTCACCCGATGATATCTATGTTTCCCAGTCTCAGATCAAGTTGTTCGGCCTTAAAACCGGTGATACGGTAAGAGGGACGATACGCCCTCCTAAGGAAGGTGAAAAATATTTTCCATTAATCAAGGTTGAGCTTATCAATGGCCGGAAACCTGAAGAGGTGCGCGACCGCATCCCATTCGATTTTTTGACCCCGCTTTTCCCGATGAAGAAGTTCAAACTCACGGGTCATAAAGATGAAAGTATGTCAACCCGCGTTATCGACATGTTTGCCCCGATTGGTTTTGGCCAGCGTGGATTGATCGTGGCCCAGCCCAAAACAGGGAAAACTGTTTTGCTCAAAGAGATTGCCAATGCCATTGCTGCCAACCATCCGGAAGTCTATATGATCATCCTGCTGATTGACGAACGCCCTGAAGAGGTTACCGATATGCAACGCAGCGTTCATGCCGAAGTCATTTCGTCCACGTTTGATGAGCCTGCCGAGCGTCATGCCCGGATCTCGAACATCATCCTCGAAAAGGCAAAACGGCTGGTGGAATGTGGTCACGATGTCGTGATCCTCCTTGACTCCATTACCCGTCTGGCCCGTGCCTATAATACGGTAGCCCCTGCTTCGGGAAAAGTGCTTTCGGGCGGAGTTGAAGCCAATGCCCTTCAAAAACCCAAACGTTTCTTTGGCGCTGCCCGACAGATCGAAAACGGAGGCTCCCTTACCATCATTGCAACTGCCTTAATTGAAACCGGTTCCAAGATGGATGAAGTGATCTTTGAAGAGTTCAAAGGAACCGGCAACATGGAATTGCAACTCGACCGCAAACTTTCCAATAAACGTATTTATCCCGCTATCGATATTGTTTCATCAAGCACCCGCCGCGAAGATCTCCTCCTTGATAAGGACGTGTTGCAGCGGATCTGGATCCTGCGTAACCACCTGGCCGATATGAATCCCTTAGAGGCCATGGAGTTCCTCAAGGAAAAAATGAAATTTACCAATTCCAACGAAGAGTTCCTGATATCCATGAATGGATGACGGGGCCTGGATGCCGGATGGGAGTTAATGAATAATAATCTTGTTTCCCAGTTCTTTCAGGTCGAGCCCGTCGTAATCGCCTGAGCTCATCATCAGGAAGACGCTGTTTTCAGGGTTTTCGCTCAATAATCTTGTTTGCAGGAGTTTTGTATCATCAAATACTTCCAGGTTTTTGTTTGAAAATCCATCGCGGATCCCTTCTGGTTTCAGATCGGGCAACCGTTTCAGGATGAGCGCATGGGGATTGAAATAGACCATGGCAACGTCAGCTGAATCCATCGTTCCTTTATAATGTGATAAAAACTGACGGCTCAGGCTGCTAAAGGTATGTAGTTCGAGACAGGCAACGATCTTCCTTCCGGGGAATTGTTCCCTGACAGCTTTCAGGGTAGCTTCAACTTTTGACGGGGCGTGGGCGAAGTCCCTAAACACGATTGAAGTTTCGCTTCTGGCAACAACCTCCAACCTTTTTGAAGCGCCTTTGAAGGATTGAATGGCAATGTAAAAATCAGTATCTGAGATCCCCAACTGATTACAAACCAACCGGGCCCCACTCAGGTTCAGGAGGTTGTGCTTGCCAAACACCTGGAGCGGAAATAGGCGATCCTCAAACCTGAGAAAAGTCTGTCCGTCGCGGATCCCGTAATCCGGTAACTGATATGGGAACAGGGTTATATCCTGTCGCGATCCCGCGCAGATCCGTTGTAGCCCCTCATCATCTGCACACCAGATCAGACTTCCTCCAGGAGTGATCTGCCTGATGAAAATCCTGAACTGTTCCACGTATTGATCATAGGTGGGAAAAACGTTGATATGGTCCCATGCGATCCCGCTCAACAAGGCAATATCAGGTTTGTACAGGTGAAATTTTGGACGCGGGTCAATGGGCGAGGTAAGGTATTCATCCCCTTCGAAAACCATGACAGGAGCTTCGCTGGTCAATTTCACCATCACTTCAAATCCCTCTAACTGGGCCCCGACCAGATAATCGCAGTCGTAGTGTAATTGATGCATGACGTGCAGGATCATGGCTGTGATCGTGGTTTTGCCATGGCTTCCGCCAATTACCACCCGTTTTTTATCTTTCGATTGTTCGTAAAGGAATTCCGGATAGGAGTATATTTTCAATCCCAACTCCCTGGCCCTGATCAATTCCGGATTATCCGCCCTGGCGTGCATGCCCAGAATGATGGCATCCAGGTCTGCGGTAATGCGCGAAACATCCCACCCTTGTTTTTCCGGAAGGAGCCCATAATGGCTCAGACGGCTTTTGGAAGGTTCAAAAATTTCATCATCGGAGCCGCTGATCTGATATCCTTTTTTTGCCAGGGCTATAGCCAGGTTATGCATGGCGCTGCCTCCGATTGCGATAAAATGTAGATGCATGTATCCGTAGTTTTGTCCAAAATTAAAGGTTCCGGAGTAAAAATTTGCTTTTACTTATTACTTTTTGTTAAATTCACAAAATATTTAACTGTACTGCCATTCCATGAACGAGAAGATAGATCAGTTAAACCGCCGGTTCGCTGGCGCAGCTCCATCCGAGATACTTTCCTGGTCCGCCACCGAATATTCGGGGAAAATTACCTTTTCTTCCAGTCTGGGAGCGGAAGACCAGGCGATCACCCATATCCTTGCGATGAATAACCTGGATATTCCTGTTTTTACCCTTGATACCGGCCGGATATTTCAGGAAACATTCGATTTATTGCATGTGACTGAAGAAAAATACAGGATCAGGATCGCGGTTTATTTTCCGGATGCTTCCAGGGTAGAAAAGATGGTAGGGCAAAATGGGATCAATCTTTTTTACGACAGTGTTGAAAACCGAAAACTATGTTGCCAGATCAGGAAAATAGAACCCCTGAAAAGAGCATTGCATGGTATGTCGGTATGGGTCACCGGATTACGCCGGGAGCAGTCGGTTACGCGCAAGGGGACCGGGTTGATTGAATGGGATCCGGTCCATAGACTAATCAAGGTTAATCCCCTGCTGAATTGGACCCATGATGTCTTATGGGAATATATCAGAAAGAACAATATCCCGGTCAATGAACTTCACAGGAAAGGTTATCCGAGTATAGGTTGTATCCCGTGCACCCGTGCAATAGGGCCCGGGGAAGATACCAGGGCCGGACGGTGGTGGTGGGAATTATCACAGTTAAAAGAGTGTGGGCTTCATCCATATAAAAAATAACTGAATCATGGACCCTATTGATTTAACCAGGCTGAACGCCACTTTCATGGATCGTAATGTCAGGCCCACCCTCCTTTTCCAGGATGGCAAATACGCTATTTATTGGATCGGGGTCCCGGAAGATAGCGCATTCAGGAATAATTCTTACCTGATAACGGATGGAACAGAGGCCCTATTGATCGATCCCGGCGGGCACAATGATTTTCCGGTTATCAACCAACAAATCAAACAAATCATTTCCTCCATGCCGGTTACGGCAATGGTCTTTTGTCATCAGGATCCCGATGCTGCTGGTTCCATGGCAGACTGGCTGGCCCTTAATCCTGGCATGAACGTGATAACAGCCGCTGTTACAAATCTTATCCTGCCCCACTTTGGCCGGTCGGATTATTCCTTTTTCAATATCAATGAAGAACCATTTTTTTCCTTTGGATCGGGGCATAAACTCAGATTTTTCGAGGCGCCTTTCCTTCATTCGCCCGGGGCATTTGTTACCTATGATGAAACCTCCGGATTCTTATTTTCAGGTGACATCTGGGCCGCCATTGACATGGATTGGCGCCTTGTTGTTGAAAATTTTCCTGCCCATGTATTGAAAATGAACCTATATCATATCAATCACATGGCCTCCAATATTGCAGCGCGGGGGTTCGTTGGCCGAATCCGGAACCTTTTACTGAAAGCCATTTTACCGCAACATGGATCGATCATTCCTGAAAAATTTATTCCACAGGCCATGGATTACCTGCTTCGCCTGAAATGCGGACTTGATCTGGTTTACCCTGATATTAAACAGAAATAAAACATCACACCATGTCGGAGGAACTTCAAAACAGAATTCTGGAGCTTGAATCGGAAAACCAGAAACTCAGGGTGGCAACCCAGCAATGGGACAGAATTCTTTCGGTTTATAAGGATTCCAATGAAAAATTGCAGCAGCTTGAGCAAACCGCCTCAACAGTCTGTAAAAAAATTCAGCAATCCATGGAAGCGGGTAATATTACCTGGTGGGAATGGGATTATAAGACCGGGAAAGTATGTTCCGATGCAATGTATATGCGGCTTTTGGGTTATGAAGAGAAAGACAAACCAACGACTTTTGAAGAATTGAGCCTGATGATCCACCCGGATGATCGTCAACCGGTTATGGATAAGGTCAAAGCCTATATTGAGGGGACGCGATCGGATTGCAACCTGGTATTCCGCCTCAGGACAAAGCAGGGAGATTGGAGATGGTTTTCTGATAAAGGAAAGATCATGGAGACCGATATTCTTGGGAAACCTGTCAAATTAGCAGGAATATTGATTGATGTCAATGAAGGAAAACAAGCCGAAAAGGAATTGACCGATGCCAGGGATAAATCCATGTCCGACAGTCAGGCAAAAAGTTCTTTCCTGGCCAGCATGTCCCACGAAATTTATACTCCCATGGCCGGGGTGGTGGGAATGGCGCAGATCCTCCGGCAATCCAAGCTTAGCCAGGAACAAAACGACTACCTGGATGTCATTGTCAAGTCTGCCACCGATCTGATGTCGATTTTGAATGATATCATGGAGTATTCTAAGATTGAAGCGGGTAAGATCGAATTCCATGAAAAGCCTTTCAGCATTCACCAGGTAGTGGAAGAGATTGCATGTTCCCTGGCAGAAAAAGCAGCAGAAAAAGGAATTGAAGTTCTTTCATTCCAGGATCCATTTATTCCGGTTGAAGTGGTAGGGGATCCGATAAGGATGCGACAGATCCTGAAAATATTTACTGATAATGCCCTGAAATTCACTAACAAAGGAGAAATAAAAATGGAAGCGATTTTTCAGGAGTGGGACAATGATTCGATCAAGGTACGTTTTAACATTTCAGATACTGGCATTGGCATCTCGCCTGATGGAATGAAAAAATTGTTTCATTCATTTTCCAAACTTGACACGCCCGAATCAAAGAAATCCGGTGGGGGAGGGTTGGGGCTTGCCATTGCCAGGCGCCTTATCGACAGGATGGACGGTCATATAACCGTTGAAAGCGCTCCCGGGGAAGGGACTACTTTTTCATTTATCGTGACTTTTGACCGCTATCCTGATTCCGAAGCCCAGGATACCATGAAAGAGACATTGCACGAACAAAAGGTACTCGTCCTTGATACCCACGGTACCCGCGCTGATCTCCTGAAAGATTATTTGGACCGGTGGGATTGCGATGCTGAGATCTGTGATAATCCTGATGAAGCTATTCGGAAAATTCATCACCAGGCCGCCATTAAAAAACCTTATGATCTTCTGATTATTGAATATCAGTTGAATGAGATCAATGGGCTTGACTTTTCTGCCCGGATTAAAAAAGATCCCCTGTTGGAACCCTGTAAGATATTGCTTACTACATCGCGGATGGTACCTGTTTCCGTTGCAGAAATGACGGCTTGCGGGATCAGCGAAAAGCTGGTCAGGCCTTATACCCTTGCCCGCCTGAAGAGCAGGATTTCCGACACTATTTCACAGGTACATAAAGGTATCCCTGAAGGAGAAGGGGAAGATTCCCAGTCACCTGAAACCCGTAAAAAAGTTTTGAATATTTTATTGGCTGAGGATAATCTGATCAATCAGAAAGTTGCGCGGGTGATCCTTGAAAAGGTCGGCCATAAAGTGGATATCGCTGAAAATGGCAAAATTGCAGTGGAAATGTTTTCACAAAAAAACTACGATCTGGCGCTCATGGATATTTTTATGCCCGAAATGGATGGTCTTGAAGCTACACGGAAAATCAGGGAGATCGAGGCTTCTGATAAAAACCGGTTTCCCGTGCACATCTGTGCCATTACCGCAAATGCATCAAATGAAGACGAGGAACATTGCCTTCGGGCCGGGATGAACAGTTACATCTCCAAACCCTTTAAACTGGATGAACTTGACCGGGTCCTCAACAGGGTTTAATTGAAACGGATTGCCCTGACCGGGGCGATCCGGCTGATGACAACAGAAGGAATCAGGAAGATGATATAACAAAGGAGCAGCATCCCTGCATTCAATGCCACAATGTTCCATACATCAAAATTAATCGGGATGACTGATACATAATAAGAATCTTCCGGAAGCGTGACCCATTCGAAATGCTTTTGCAAATAGCACAAAGTAAAGGAAAGCAGGTTCCCCAATACCATTCCCCACCCGACAATATAAAATGCATTATAAAAGAAAACCCTTCTGATACCTGAATTTCTCATCCCCAACGATTTCAGTATCCCGATCATCCTGGTCTTCTCAAGGATCAGTATCAGTAAGGTCGATATGATAGTGGTTGTGGAAACCAGGATGATAAGAATAATAATGATCAATACATTAATATCCTGAAGATCAAGCCAATCAAAGATTTGCGGATAGAGCTGACGGATGGTTGATGCATCGAGACTGAATCCAATCTGATGGTAAATATAGATGCCCATCCGGTCCATGTCATTGAAATTGCGGAGGATAACCTCAAATCCCCCGACCTGGTCAGGGGCCCAGTTATTCAGTTTCTGGATGTGATGGATATCCCCGATCACATAAAGTTTATCAAATTCTTCGAGACCTGTGGAATAAATCCCTGAAATCCTGAATTTTCTGCCCAAGGTGTTTTCCCCGGAAATAAAATACATCCTTAATTCATCATTGAGCTTGAGATTCAACAGATTGGCTGTTTTTTGTGAAATGATCACATTGTCATTGCGACCGGTATCGCTCACGGTAAAAGTTTTTCCTTCTTTCATTTTATTCCGGAAGAAAGTCCAGTCATAATCGCTTCCGACACCTTTTAAAATGACCCCCTGGATTTGATTCTTGGTTTTAATAATTCCGGTCTTGGTCGCGTAAACCTGTATGTGACGGATGTCTTTATGATGATCCAATTTCCGGTAAAAAGATTGATTTTTTTCAATGGGACGAGGCTCAAAAGTCGAATTTTCGGTAAACCGGGTAATTTGAACATGACCAGAAAAACCAACAACCTTCTCCCGGATCTCTTTTTTAAATCCGGTAAGGATAGCGATGGCAACAAACATAACAGTGAATCCGAGGGTAATGGAAGTTACCGCAATGATCACAAAAGTCCTTGAAAAATTTGCCTTGCTGCGCGAAACAAGCCGTCGTGCAAGAAAAATATCAATATTCAACAGATCGGTTTTATTCTATCGCAAAAGTAGTTAAATTTGAAAGATAAAGGCTGATGCAAATGGCTTTCAAAAACCATCTTTTACGCCTGGTTGCCTGTTTGGTTTTGATGGGTCCGGGCTTACTGAAATCGCAGGTCATGACCGGCGCTCAGCAGACGGACAGGTATTTGCCGATACTCCGCGGGAAACGCCTTGCCGTTGTTGCCAACCAAGCTTCGGTAATCATGAATAGCCATGGTCCCCGCGCAGTTAACCTGGTAGATACCCTGTACAGGATGGGGTTGGATATTGACAGGATATTGTCCCCGGAACATGGGTTCAGGGGACAAACAGAAGCCGGTCAATTGGTAGAAGATGAAATAGATGCCGCTACTGGCATCCGGGTGATTTCGTTGTACGGAAAACATAAGAAACCGCTTCCGGAAGACCTGGAGGATATCGACCTTGTCGTCTTTGATCTTCAGGATGTCGGCGCCCGTTTTTTTACCTACCTGTCAACGCTCACTTATGTGATGGAGGCTTGCGGTGAAAAACATATTCCCATCCTGGCGCTCGACCGGCCCAATCCAAATGGTTTCTATATTGATGGACCGGTCCTGAAAAAGAAGTATGCTTCTTTTATCGGACTTCATCCGGTACCTGTTGTTTACGGGATGACCATCGGGGAATATGCGCAAATGGTTAACGGAGAAGGATGGATGAAGAATGGGATCCGATGTCTGTTACAGATCATCCCCTTGCAAAATTACACCCATCATACCCGTGTCAGTATCATGGAAAGGCCTTCGCCCAACCTTACAACCATGAATGCCATTCTTTTATATCCGTCCCTGTGCTTTTTCGAGGGGACAACGGTCAGTGTCGGAAGAGGGACCGATCATCCTTTTGAGGTTTTTGGCCATCCGGGTCTCCGTACGGATACTTTTTCTTTTGTACCCCGCAGCATTCCGGGCATGAGCCTTCATCCTCCCTTTGAAGGCAAGACCTGTTATGGGAAAAACCTGAAGGAAGGCGCAAAGAATGAAAATCAGAAGGAAGGGAGGATCCATCTTTTGTGGCTCCTTGACACATTCAAAGATTTAGGATCAGATACCAGCTTTTTTACTCCCTATTTTGATCAGCTTGCCGGGACTGACCAGTTGAGAAAAGAAATCCAACAGGGAAAAACCGAGGATGAAATCCGGAAAAGCTGGGAACCCGGAATCAATGAATTTAAGAAGATCAGAAAAAAATATCTTTTATACCCGGAATGACATTATCAATAGTCAATGGTCAATGGTCAATGGTCAATGGTTTTTCCAGGATAGCTTTTCAACGCTTCCTCAAGGCATTTCATGGCGTTTTTCAGATCGTCTACTTTAAGCACATAGCTGATACGCACTTCGTTTTTACCGCGGCCGGGGGTGGAATAAAATCCGGTTGCCGGGGCTAACATGACAGTCTGGCCTTCAAAGTTGAAATGTTCAAGCAACCATTGGCAGAATTTGTCGGAATCGTCGATGGGGAGCCTTGCAACGGCATAGAAAGCGCCTCCCGGGTTAGGGCAGAAACAGCCCTCCATTTTATTGATCGATTCTACCACGATATTACGGCGGCGCACATATTCAGCAAGGACTGCAGTGAGATAGCTTCCGGGTGTATTGACTGCTTCTTCGCCTGCAATCTGGCCAAAGGTAGGAGGGCTGAGCCGGGCCTGGGCGAGTTTCATGGCCGTAGACATAATGGCTTTATTCTTGGAGATCAGCACACCAATACGGACCCCGCAGGCGCTGTAACGCTTTGAAATGGAGTCAAGGAGTACGACATTCTGATCGATGCCTTCCAGGTGCATGACTGAGAAATGTTCCCTTCCATCATAGCAGAATTCCCTGTACACCTCATCAGCAAAGAGATACAGGTCGTGTTTTTTAACAATGTCACGGAGCAGCTCCAACTCTTCTTTCGAATACAGGTAACCGGTGGGGTTATTTGGGTTACAGATCATGATGGCTTTGGTTTTTGGCGTAATTGCCTTCTCAAAGGCGCTCATGGGAGGGAGTGCAAATCCATCGTCGATAAAGGATTCAATGGGTTTTACAACGACACCGGCTTCGACGGCAAAACCATTATAATTGGCATAAAATGGTTCAGGGATTATGATTTCATCCCCGGGGTTTAAACAGGTTATCATGGCAAACAGGATACCTTCTGATCCGCCAGTGGTTACGATCATTTCGTCCGGAGTCACTTTTATTCCAACTCTTTCGTAATATTCTACCAGCTTTTTACGATAGGACAGTATTCCTGCGGAATGGCTGTATTCAATTACCTTCAGATCCGTATTGCGGATCTTATCCAAAACATTGGCAGGGGTTTCAATATCAGGTTGACCGATATTAAGGTGATAGACTTTTATACCTCTTTTTTTTGCTTCATCTGAAAATGGAACAAGTTTTCTGATTGGTGAGGGAGGGCAATTTTGACCCCGGTTGGAAATCGTCGGCATGATTATTTTTTTATAAATGACGGAAAGCCAGCTTTTGGCTGGCCTCTGTCATGTTTTTTGGTTATGGATGTATTTTACTTACTCTGAGGGGAAGCGCCCTGGTCGGTAGTTTTTACCGGTTCGGTCGTTGCCGGTTTGGCTACAACGGCGCCCTTGATCTGCAAAACAATTCTTGAAGTTTTGGCATTGGAAGTAACGGTAACCGTTTTATTGATAGGGCCAATATTATTGGTATTATAAGTAACCTTGATCACATCACTTTTGCCGGGGAGAATGGGTTCCTGAGGCCATGTCGGGACTGTGCAACCGCACGAGGATTGAGGTTTTGACAGGATCAGTGGTTCTTTGCCCGTGTTGGTGAATTTAAATTCGCAGGTACCGTCGGCTGACTGGAAAATGGTTCCATAATCGTGCACTGTTTTTTCAAAAGAAATTTCAGGAGCATTCGGATTGGCCTGAGGTTGGGGGGCGGCATCCTGAGCTTGAACTGAGAAGGCGGCGAAAATCAACCCTACAAATGAAAAAAGAATTTTTTTCATGTTTATAATAAGATTTAGGTTATTAATAATGTTTAAATGCCAATGCAAAAATATAAAATATTTTTGAGGGGAAGAAGCATTGAAGTTTTTTGCTTTTTATCGGGCAAAGATTTGTTTTAATTCTGTATTAATTTTGTAGTTTCTGACATTTACTAAAAAATAGTACCTTTGCGGGTCTTAATATTGTGCCACTTGACCGAAGCAAATAATACGATAAAGGAGTTAGATGGAAAGCAACTTTATCATTCGTTTATAGCGGGTGCCCAGCGAATTTTTGAAGAACAGAAACTTCTCAATAAAATCAATGTTTTTCCGGTTGCGGATGCTGACACAGGTACAAATCTGGCATCTACCATGCGTTCTATCATGGATGCCATTATCCCCACCGATAATCTCAAACAAACTGCCGTTGCGCTTGCAGATGCTGCTTTAATTGGCGCCAGGGGCAATTCCGGGATAATTTTTGCACAGTTTCTTTATGGCTTCAGCAATGAGATTAAAGCGGAACAAACACTGGATGTTGAGTCTTTCGCTACAAGTATGAAGAAAGCGGTGGCGTATGCCTATGACGCTATTGCAAATCCGGTTGAAGGTACGATCCTTACTGTGATCAAGGATTGGGCAGATTATATGTACCAGCTGAAAGACCGGTTTGATGATTTTATAAAGTTGCTTGTTGCAGCTTATAATAAAGCGCTTGAATCGTTGGCTTCCACCACCCAAAGGCTGGAAGTCCTGGCCCGGTCCCATGTGGTTGACGCCGGCGCCAAGGGATTTGTTTTCTGGCTTGAAGGGATCAATGATTTTTTCACCATGGGGGCCGAAAAAGCGATGGTAAAAAAAGCTGTTTCGTCTGCTGAATCAATGGAATCAGTGGATATGCCACACGACCGGATTACTTTCCGCTTCTGTACCGAAGCGCTTATCAATGGATCCCAACTTGATAAATCCAAGGTCAAAAACTTTATCCAGCATTGCGGGGATTCATTGGTAGTTGCCGGCTCTCAACAGAAACTCAGGGTCCATATCCATACCGATTTTCCGGCTGAGGTTTTTTCACAATTACAGCATTTCGGAAATATTACCTATCAGAAAGTAGATGATATGGTAATGCAGAATGAGATCCAGTTTAACCGGAAATCAGATGTTGCTTTAGTTACCGATTCAACCTGTGACCTGCCCAAGGAGATGATCGATAAGTACCAGATCCATGTTGTTCCATTGACCATTCATTTTGGCAGCACCTATTTTCTTGACCGGTTAACCCTCAATCCCCCGCAGTTCTATTCCATGCTTACAAGCTCCGGAGAGCCTGCCACCACGGCCCAACCTGCCTCAAAAGAGTTTCAAAACAAATATGAATACCTCGCTACCCATTACAATTCGATCATTGGCATTCATATAAGCCATGCATTAAGCGGTACCTATTCGAGCAGTGGCAAAGGAGCGCAGGATGTAAGGGAAAGGGCCCAAAAACGGATCGATGTGATCAATTCCCGCTCCACTTCAGGGGGGCTGGGGCTTCTTGTATTGCGTATGGCCCAGGCTTTGGAAAACGGAGCCTCACACGATGAAATCATGTCGAAGATGGATGAATGGTTGATGAAATCTCAATTGCGCATCTTTGTGACGACTCTAAAATACATTGTCAAAACTGGCCGTGTCAATCCATGGAAAAGTTTCATTGCAAAAGCGCTGGATATAAAACCAATTCTTTTTCTCGACGACGAAGGGAAAGCCAAAATGCTTAAAAAATCCCTCACTGTTAACGGCAGCAGGAAAAAAATCATGCGTGATGTTGCCGGGATTGCTGAGAAGAACCCTATCTGGGGATATACGGTAACCCATGCCAACAATCCTGAAACAGCTCATTTTTTTGCAGAAGAAATGGAAAAACTGACCGGTAAAAAACCTCTTTTCATTGACCATGCATCCCCGGTCCTTGTTGCGAATGTCGGGCCCGGCGTAACCTGCATATCTTTGATGCTCGAATAACAACCCGTAAAAATCCGTTATCCGTCATCTGTCATCCGTCAAGTGTAAATCGTAAATTCCTTAAGATGGTTCTCGAAATTGCCCTTGTGATCTTCCTTTATATGACCCTTATTTTTATCGTTGCATTGATAAAAAAGAACAACTCGATCGCGGATACTTTCTGGGGGATAGGATTTATTTTAGTGACCCTTTATGCTGTGGTCCAATCCGGCGAAACAGATCTCCGGAAGATGATTGTTTGTGTGCTGGTCTTACTCTGGGGAATACGGTTATCGCACCACATCATGATGCGTAATATGGGAAACGGAGAAAACTTCCGATATAAAAAATGGCGCGAAACCTGGAAGTGGTTTATCGTCCGTAGCTATTTTCAGATCTTCATGTTACAGGGCTTTTTCATGTTGATCATATCGGCCCCTCTTTGGTATATAGGCTTTAATTCCGGAGGGCCTTTAGGAATATGGGATTCACTGGGCCTTTTGCTCTTTGGTGTCGGATTCTATTTCGAAGCGGTTGGCGACTACCAGTTAACCAATTTTAAAAATGATCCAGCAAACCATGGGAAAATATTATCCACTGGATTATGGGCGCTCACCCGTCATCCTAATTATTTCGGCGAATCACTGATCTGGACTGGATTTTCAATGTATTCCCTGAGCCTTCCGCACGGGTGGTACACCCTGGTCAGCCCGTTTGTCATCACCCTTTTGCTCCGTTATGTTTCAGGAACGCCCCTGGTTGAGAAGAAATTTAAAGACCGGCCAGGGTGGAAAGAATACAAAGCCAGGACTGCTCCTTTCATCCCTTTCGTAAAATTCTTCTGACCTGTATTGAAAGTCCCTGGCCGTTGCAAGGAATTGTGGCGCTCCCAACGGGATTATTTAATAATTTAGCAGAAAAAAAATCCCATGATCCATCCTGCACTCCTGAACCCCAAGAGTATTGTAGTTATTGGCGGTTCCAATGATGTTCATAAACCCGGCGGAGCAGTTCTCCGTAACCTGATCGAAGGTAAATTTAAGGGGGAAATATATGTTACCAACCTGAAGGAAACCGAAGTTCAGGGTATCCGTAGTTTCCGGGACCCGGCCCAACTTCCTCAGGTTGACCTGGCGATTCTGGCCATCGCTGCCAAATTTATCCCTGATTCAATAGAATTGCTTGCAACCAGGAAAAATACGCGGGGTTTTATCATTTTATCTGCCGGCTTCAGCGAAGAAAACGAAGAAGGTAAATTGCTGGAACAAAAGGTTGTTGAAATCATTAACAGGGTAGGGGGATCCCTTATCGGACCGAATTGCATCGGCGTACTGACCCCGGATTATACCGGTATCTTTACTAAACCGGTCCCGGTACTGAACTCAAAAGGATGCGATTTTATATCCGGTTCCGGCGCCACGGCAGTTTTCATCATGGAAGCCGGGATCCAGAAAGGACTGACATTTTCTCAGGTTTTTTCAGTCGGGAACAGCGCTCAGTTAGGAGTAGAAGAGATCCTCGCTCATCTTGACGAGAGCTTCGATCCTGATACAAGCTCAAAGATTAAGTTGCTGTATATAGAAACCATTTCGAAGCCGGGGATGTTGCTTGAACATGCTTCTTCACTGATCAGAAAAGGATGTAAGATCGCGGCGGTAAAAGCAGGTTCTTCTGAGGCAGGTAGCCGGGCCGCTTCTTCCCATACCGGTGCATTGGCCAGTCCTGATGTCGCGGTGGATGCCCTTTTCAGAAAAGCTGGAATTGTTCGTTGCTATGGGCGTGAAGATCTCATCAATGTGGCATCGGTATTTACTTTTCCTGAACTGAAAGGAAAAAACATGGCCATCATTACCCATGCAGGCGGGCCTGCCGTCATGCTCACAGATGTGCTGTCGAATGGAGGCATGAATGTGCCCCATATCGACAATTCTGCAAGCAAAGAGTTGCTTGCCCAGTTATTCCCCGGTTCATCTGTTGCCAATCCCATTGACTTTTTAGCCACCGGAACCGCTCAGCAATTAGAGACGATCATTGACTATACCGATCATAAATTCACTGAAATAGATGGGATGGCGGTGATCTTTGGAACGCCAGGCCTCAACACGGTTTTTGAAGTTTATGATGTACTTGACCGGAAGATGAAAACAACTTCAAAGCCGGTTTATCCGATACTTCCTTCGATTTTAACAGCTGCTTCGGAAATCCATGAATTTATTTCCAAAGGACACGTTTTCTTTCCTGATGAGGTTGTGTTTGGTAATGCACTGGCCCGTGTTTATTTTACTCCGAAACCATCTTTATCTGACAGTCAGGTTCCCGGTGTCGATCTGAAAAAGATCAGGGCTATCATTGATTCTTCACCGGATGGTTATCTCTCTCCTGGTAATATTCAAGGGCTGATGGATGCCAGTGGCATCCCGCGGGCCGGCGAAGCCATTGTGACTTCAACGAACGAGGCCATTGCCGGGGCTAACCGCCTGGGATATCCCGTGGTAATGAAGGTAGTGGGGCCGGTCCATAAATCGGATGTTGGCGGAGTGGTTTTGAATGTTAAAGATGATTTAACTGTGGCCCGCGAATTTGAACGGATGATCCGGATCAAGGATACAACGGCCGTTCTCATCCAACCCATGTTGACGGGGACTGAACTTTTTGCAGGCGCTAAACTTGAACCGAAATTCGGGCATCTGATCCTCTGTGGGATGGGAGGCATCTTTATTGAAGTATTGAAAGATATTGCAGCCGGTTTATCTCCGTTAAACCAATCGGAAGCGCTTCAGATGATCCGTAGCCTGAAAAGCTACAAGATCATTCAGGGCGTCAGGGGACAGAAAGGGGTAAATGAATTGTTATTTGCAGAGGTAATGGTCCGCCTTTCGGCTTTGTTGCAGGCGGCGCCGGAAATAACCGAACTGGACTTCAACCCTCTGCTGGGATCCGAAACAAAAGTGGTTGCTGTAGATGCAAGGATCTGTCTGAAGCGCTGATCGTGGTTCACCTCATCCCCTGACCCTTCTCCTGAAGGAGAAGGGAGAATCCATCACCATTTCAACCCAATATGCAAGGAGAAGGGAGGATCCATCACCATTTCAACCCGATATGCAAGGAGAAGGGAGGGTTTAGCGCTATTTCCTGACTTCGACACATACATTTCCTGAAACAAGTTAACTACCTATATTACATGCAAATGTGATTTTTGGGACACCCATTTTGGGTGTCCCAGGTCTAAAAAGTAGTATTTTTATGGCATGTT